>NZ_JAHSQD010000035.1 GCF_020103755.1 Streptomyces sp. LS1784 | reverse complement strand
CCAGCCGCTCGCCCGCCAGGATCACCGCGCCCGGGGTGCGCAGCAGTTCGGCCGCCCGCCCGTCGTCGTCGGTCAGCGGCTCGTCCGCCGCCAGCGCCGCGAACCACTCCGGCTCGGTGCCGGGAGCGGCCGGCAGCAGCGCGCCGTGCAGCTTCGCCAGGCCCCGGGAGCCGAACGCGGCCACCGAGAACACCTTCAGGCCCGTCGCCCGGGTCGCCTTGCGCAGCCGCAGGAAGACGATCGGCGACTCCTCCTCCGGCTCGAAGCCCGCCAGCAGCACCGCCGGCGCCCGGTCGAGGTCCTCGTACGCCACCCCCGTGCCGTCCACGTCGACGCCCCGCCCGGCCACCGCCGCGGCCAGGAAGTCCGCCTCCTCACCGCTGTGCAGGCGGGCCCGGAAGTCCACGTCGTTGGTGCCGAGCACCACCCGCGCGAACTTCCCGTACGCGTAGGCGTCCTCGACCGTCACCCGGCCGCCGGCCAGCACCCCGGTCCGGGCCCCGCGCAGCCCCTCGGCCGCCCGGACCAGCGCCTCCGGCCAGGAGGCCGGCACCAGCTCGCCGTCCACCCGCACCAGCGGGGTGGTCAGCCGGTCGCGCTGCTGGGCGTAGCGGAAGGCGAAGCGGCCCTTGTCGCAGTTCCACTCCTCGTTCACCGCCGGGTCCTCGCCCGCCAGCCGGCGCAGCACCTTGCCGCGCCGGTGGTCGGTGCGCTGCGCGCAGCCCGAGGCGCAGTGCTCGCACACGCTCGGCGAGGAGACCAGGTCGAAGGGGCGCGAGCGGAACCGGTACGCCGCCGAGGTCAGCGCGCCCACCGGGCAGATCTGGATGGTGTTCCCGGAGAAGTACGACTCGAAGTCGTCGCCCTCGCCGGTGCCGACCTGCTGCAGCGCCCCGCGCTCCACCAGGTCGATGAACGGGTCCCCGGCGATCTGCTGTGAGAAGCGGGTGCAGCGCGCGCACAGCACGCAGCGCTCGCGGTCCAGCAGCACCTGGCTGCTGATCGGCACCGGCTTCTCGTAGGTGCGCTTCATGCCCTCGAAGCGGGAGTCGGCGGCACCGCTGGTCATCGCCTGGTTCTGCAGCGGGCACTCGCCGCCCTTGTCGCAGACCGGGCAGTCCAGCGGGTGGTTGATCAGCAGCAGCTCCATCACGCCGCGCTGCGCCTTCTCGGCCACCGGCGAGCTGAGCTGGGTGCGCACCACCATGCCCTCGGCCACCGGGATGGTGCAGGAAGCGACCGGCTTGCGCTGGCCCTCGATCTCGACGATGCACTGGCGGCAGGCGCCGGCCGGGTCGAGCAGCGGGTGGTCGCAGAAGCGCGGGATCTGGGTGCCGATGGTCTCGGCGGCCCGGATCACCAACGTTCCCTTGGGGACCCGCACTTCGACGCCGTCGATGGTGAGCGTGACCAGTTCGACCGCGGTCTCGGAGGCGGTTGGCTCTGTGATCGTCACGCGTGCACCTCCCTTTCGGTGGCGGACTGGTGGCCGGGGCGGGGGCCGTCGGCCCAGACGGTGGAGGCGGCCGGGTCGAACGGGCACCGGCGCTCGGCCAGGTGCTGCTCGTACTCAGCCCGGAAGTGCGTGAGCGAGGAGACGATCGGGCTGGCCGCGCCGTCGCCCAGTGCGCAGAAGGACTTGCCGTTGATGTTGTCGGCGATGTCGAGGAGCTTCTCCAGGTCCCCGTCGACGCCCTCGCCCGCCTCGATCCGCTTGAGCAGCTGGACCAGCCAGTAGGTGCCCTCGCGGCAGGGGGTGCACTTGCCGCAGGACTCGTGGGCGTAGAACTCCGTCCAGCGGGTGACCGCGCGCACCACGCAGGTGGTCTCGTCGAAGACCTGGAGCGCCTTGGTGCCGAGCATCGAGCCCGCCGCCCCGACGCCCTCGTAGTCCAGCGGGACGTCGAGGTGCTCGTCGGTGAACATCGGGGTGGAGGAACCACCCGGGGTCCAGAACTTCAGCCGGTGCCCTGGGCGGATGCCGCCGCTGAGGTCGAGCAGCTGGCGCAGCGTGATGCCGAGCGGGGCCTCGTACTGGCCGGGGTTGGTGACATGGCCGGAGAGCGAGTAGAGCGTGAAGCCGGGGGACTTCTCGGTGCCCAGGGCCTTGAACCACTCCTTGCCGCGGGCCAGGATCGGCGGCACCGAGGCGATCGACTCGACGTTGTTGACCACCGTCGGGCAGGCGTACAGGCCGGCGATCGCCGGGAACGGGGGCCGCAGCCTGGGCTGGCCGCGTCGGCCCTCCAGCGAGTCGAGCAGCGCCGTCTCCTCGCCGCAGATGTAGGCGCCGGCGCCGGCGTGCACGGTGATGTCGAGGTCGATGCCCGAGCCGAGGATGTTCCGGCCCAGCAGCCCCGCCCCGTACGCCTCGGCGACGGCCGCGTGCAGCCGGCGCAGCACCGGGACGACCTCGCCGCGCAGGTAGATGAAGGCGTGGTCGCAGCGGATCGCGTAGGAGGCGATGATCATGCCCTCGATCAGCGCGTGCGGGTTGGCGAACAGCAGCGGGATGTCCTTGCAGGTACCCGGCTCGGACTCGTCCGCGTTGACCACCAGGTAGTGCGGCTTGCCGTCGTTCTGCGGGATGAACTGCCACTTCATGCCGGTCGGGAAGCCCGCGCCGCCGCGGCCGCGCAGGCCGGCGTCCTTGACCAGGGCGATCACGTCGTCCGGCGGCATGGCGAGGGCCGCCTTGAGGCCCTCGTAGCCGTGGTGGCGGCGGTAGGTGTCGAGCGTCCAGGGACGGCTGTCGTCCCAGGAGTCGGACAGGACCGGGGTGAGCAGCTTCTCGGCCGGCTCGGCGGACGTCATCACGCTTCGCTCCCTTCCTGGCCGTTGCCCGCGGGGCGGGAGGCGTCGGGGCGGGGCGGCTCGTTGCGCGGGGAGACGACCCTGGTGCCGGGGGCGCCGGGCAGGGCCTCGCCGCGGGACAGCCGCAGGCCGGCCAGGGAGGGCGCGCCGCCGGCACCGGACTCGTCGTTGGCGCCCGGGCGCTCGTCGGGGAAGCCGGCCAGGATCCGGGCGGTCTCCTTGAAGCCGCACAGCCGGGCGCCGCGGGTGGGCCGGACCTCACGGCCGGCGCGCAGGTCGTCGACCAGCTGCCGGGCGCTCTCCGGGGTCTGGTTGTCGAAGAACTCCCAGTTGACCATCACCACGGGCGCGTAGTCGCAGGCCGCGTTGCACTCGATGTGCTCGATCGAGACCTCGCCGTCCCCGGTGGTCTCGTTGTTGCGGATGCCCAGGTGCTCCTGGAGCTCGGCGAAGATCTGGTCGCCGCCGAGCACCGCGCACAGGGTGTTGGTGCAGACCCCGACGTGGTACTTCCCGGCCGGGCGGCGCCGGTACATGGTGTAGAAGGTCGCGACCGCGGTGACCTCGGCGGTGGTGAGGTCCAGCTGCTCGGCGCAGAAGCGGATACCGGTCGGGCTGACGAAGCCCTCCTCGGCCTGCACCAGGTGCAGCAGCGGCAGCAGCGCCGAGCGGGGCTGCGGGTAGCGGCCGATCAGCTCGGCCGCGTCGGCGGCCAGCCGGGCGTGCACCTCCTCGGGGTACGGTGCGGCCGGCAGTGCCGGCAGTCCGAGTTCGACGTTGGTCACCGGTCCACGCCTCCCATCACCGGGTCGATCCCGGCCACCGCGACGATCACGTCGGCCACCTGGCCGCCCTCGCACATCGCCGCCATCGTCTGCAGATTGGTGAACGACGGGTCCCGGAAGTGGACCCGGTACGGCCGCGTCCCGCCGTCGCTGACCACGTGCACGCCCAGCTCGCCCTTGGGCGACTCGACCGCCGCGTACGCCTGACCGACCGGCACCCGGAAGCCCTCGGTGACCAGCTTGAAGTGGTGGATCAGGGCCTCCATCGAGGTGCCCATGATCTTGCGGATGTGGTCGAGGGAGTTGCCCATCCCGTCCGGGCCGACGGCCAGTTGAGCGGGCCAGGCGATCTTCTTGTCGGCCACCATGACCGGGCCCGGCCGCAGCCGGTCCAGGCACTGCTCGACGATCCGCAGCGACTGCTTCATCTCCTCCAGGCGGATCAGGAAGCGGCCGTAGGAGTCGGCGCTGTCGGCGATCGCAACCTCGAAGTCGTAGTCCTCGTACCCGCAGTACGGGTCGGTCTTGCGCAGGTCGTGCGGCAGGCCGGTGGCCCGCAGGATCGGGCCGGTGGCGCCGAGGGCCAGGCAGCCGGGCAGGTCCAGGAAGCCGACGTCGACCAGACGGGCCTTGAACACCGGGTTGCCGGTGGCGAGTTTGTCGTACTCGTGCATCCGGGAGCGGAAGACCTTGACCGCCTCGCGGATCTGGTCGACGGCGCCGGGCGGCAGGTCCTGGGCGAGGCCGCCGGGGCGCACGTACGCGTGGTTCATGCGCAGGCCGGTGACCAGCTCGAAGACGTCCAGGATCAGCTCGCGGTCCCGGAAGCCGTAGATCATCAGGGTGGTGGAGCCGATCTCCATGCCGCCGGTGGCCAGGCAGACCAGGTGCGAGGAGATCCGGTTGAGCTCCATCATCATCACCCGGATGACGCTGGCCCGGTCCGGGACGTCGTCGGTGATGCCGAGCAGCCTCTCGACCGCCAGGCAGTAGGCGGTCTCGTTGAACAGCGGGGTCAGGTAGTCCATGCGGGTCACGAAGGTGGTGCCCTGGACCCAGCTGCGGAACTCCATGTTCTTCTCGATGCCGGTGTGGAGGTAGCCGATGCCGCAGCGGGCCTCCTTCACTGTCTCGCCGTCGATCTCCAGGATCAGCCGCAGCACGCCGTGGGTGGACGGGTGCTGGGGGCCCATGTTGACGATGATGCGCTCGTCGTCGGCCCGGCCGACCGCCTCGACCACCTCGCCCCAGTCGCCGCCGGTGACGGTGAAGACCCGGCCCTCGGTGGTCTCGCGGGCGTCTGCTTCCTCGGTCTCTCCAAAGTGCTGGGTGTTCATCAGCTGTACGACCTCCGCTGGTCGGGAGCCGGGATCTGGGCGCCCTTGTACTCGACGGGGATGCCGCCGAGCGGGTAGTCCTTGCGCTGCGGGTGGCCCAGCCAGTCGTCCGGCATCATGATCCGGGTGAGCGCCGGGTGGCCCTCGAAGACCAGCCCGAAGAAGTCGTAGGCCTCGCGCTCGTGCCAGTCGTTGGTCGGGTAGACGCTCACCACGGAGGGGATGCGCGGGTCGGCGTCGGGCGCGGTGACCTCCAGCCGGATCAGCCGGCCGTGGGTGATCGAGCGCAGGTGGTAGACCGCGTGCAGCTCGCGGCCCTTGTCGCCTGGGTAGTGCACGCCGCTCACGCCGAGGCACAGTTCGAAACGCAGCGCCGGGTCGTCGCGCAGGATGCGGACGGTCCTCAGCAGGTGGTCACGGTCGATGTGGAAGGTGAGCTCGCCGCGGTCGACCACGGTCTTCCCGATCACCTCGACCGGGTCCAGGCCCTGCTCCTCCAGGGCGCCCTCCAGCTCGTCGGCGACCTCGTCGAACCAGCCGCCGTACGGGCGTTCACTCGGGCCGGGCAGCGCGATCGGGGCGGACAGGCCGCCGAAGCCGGAGGTGTCGCCACTGCCCTTGGCGCCGAACATGCCCTGGCGGCGGCCGACCACCTCGACCGGGATCTCGCGGACCGGCTGCTCCCGGCGGGTCTCGGGTACCTGGTCGTTCATCGCAGCTGCTCCCGCATCTCACTGATCGGGGTGGCCTTGAGGGCGAGCGCCTCGCCGAGCTCCTCGGCCCGGCGCTTGTTCACGCCGAGCGGCTCGTGCTGGATCTTGTCGTGCAGCTTCAGGATGGCGTCCATCAGCATCTCCGGACGGGGCGGACAGCCGGGCAGGTAGATGTCCACCGGGACGATGTGGTCGACGCCCTGGACGATCGCGTAGTTGTTGAACATCCCGCCGGACGAGGCGCAGACGCCCATCGAGATGACCCACTTGGGGTTGGGCATCTGGTCGTACACCTGGCGCAGCACCGGGGCCATCTTCTGGCTCACCCGGCCCGCCACGATCATCAGGTCGGCCTGCCGGGGGGAGCCCCGGAAGACCTCCATGCCGAACCGGGCCAGGTCGTAGCGGCCTGCGCCGGTGGTCATCATCTCGATCGCGCAGCAGGCCAGACCGAAGGTGGCCGGGAAGAGTGACGCCTTGCGCACCCAGCCGGCGGCCGTCTCCACGGTCGTGAGCAGAAAGCCGCTCGGCAGCTTCTCCTCGATTCCCATCAGATCCCTCTCAATGCCCTCAAGACCGCTGATACGTGGGCCGGTTCTGGCTTGTCCGCTCTTTCACAAGCGGGCGCACAGCCGGCGGACGGGTGGGGTCACCACCCCGCGCTCGGACCACCCCGCGCTCAGTCCCACTCCAGGCCGCCGCGCCGCCACACGTAGGCGTACGCGACGAAGACGGTGGCGATGAACAGGAGCATCTCGACCAGCCCGAAGATCCCCAGGGCGTCGAAGGTCACCGCCCAGGGGTAGAGGAAGACGATCTCGATGTCGAAGACGATGAAGAGCATCGCCGTCAGGTAGTACTTGATCGGGAACCGACCGCCGCCCACAGGCTGCGGGGTCGGCTCGATGCCGCACTCGTACGCCTCCAACTTGGCCCGGTTGTAGCGCTTGGGGCCGGTGAGTGAGGCCATCACGACGGAGCCGACCGCGAACGCCGCCGCGATGGCACCGAGTACGAGGATCGGCGCGTAGGCATTCATAGCCCCCGCTCCCTCCGTCCAGTCGTCCTTGACTGCAGATCGGAACCGGCGGGTCACACTGAGGTGAACCCGCGTTCCAGTTCCCGAGATCCACCTCATGTGAGGCAGTTCACAAAGCCTGGAACGAGCGCATCCTATGCCTGTCGGCTTGTGATCTGCGACACGCAGTTCACCGCCATCTTTGTGATCTACGACACCATGTGAATGGTGTCGAATGTGAACATGCCCAGATTTGTCAACGCATAGCAGCCAAATGATCACAACCAGTCGCATTTACCTGTGAAGCGGCTGGTCAGGGGCATGGTCCTATATCAACCATGCATCGCCTTGGGCAAATTTCCAGGCGTCATGTTGACGTGTTATGGCGACTCACTCGGAGGGGTGGCGGGGGGCCGAACGCTCGCTTGACCCTTCGTTCACAAGCGCGCGAACTTGCCGTTGGGTGGGATTCCTCTCCCCCTCGCCGACCCGCCCGCCGCCGCCTCCGCCCGCCGCCTGTGCCCGCCGCCTGTGCCCGCTTCCTCCGCCCGCTGCCTGCGCTGGGGTTGGCGGATCTGCGTGCGCTCGGGGCCGATTCGGCTGTGCGGCCGCGTGGGCCGCATGGGCCTCGCGTCATTGGGGGCGGGCGGCGCCGACCATGCAGGCCTCACGGCCGCACAGCCGAAGCGGGGTCGGCGCCCTCGCCCGCGCCCACAGGCCCGCCGGCCGCCCGTGCAGGGCTGCGACCTCGCACAAGGCAGCGCTGACCTTGCCCGGAACCGGTCCACTCCGGCACTGCCCGCCGTGACCGGGGCCTGCTGCCTGCATGGGCCTTGGGCTGCCCGGGCTCTCGCCCTCCGGGCCAGGGCCGGTTACTGTCGGCCGGCCGCCTGCTCCCAGATCCAGGCCGCGATGCCCACCCGGTTACGGGCTCCGATCTTGCGCTGGATGTTGGCGAGGTGGTTCTTCACCGTCCCCGGAGAGATGAACAGCCCTGCGCCGATCTCGGCGTTGGTCGCGCCGTCTGCCACCAGCTCGGCGATCTCCCTTTCTCTCGTGGTCAGTTCCTCCGTCGGCCCGGCTGTCGGCGGCAGAGCCGCCGCAGCCGCCTTGGCGCCCCGCCCGGGCTCCGGCTCCGGCTCCGCAGCCGGTAGTGCCATGTGCCGCAGGAGCCGGACAGTGATCTGCGGGCTGATCAACGCGTCCCCGGCCATCGCCGCCCGGACCGCCTCGATCAGCAGCACCGGCCCCGACCGCTTCAGCAGGAATCCGGCCGCCCCGTGCCGCAATGCCGTGTGCACGTACTCGTCCAGGTCGAAGGTGGTCACCACGATCACCTTGCACTGGTCGGCCAACTGGCGTGTGACCTCCAAACCGTCCAGCTTCGGCATCCGGATGTCCGCGAGCACCACGTCCGGCCGCAGTCTCCTTGCCTCCTGCACCGCTGCGGCACCGTCCGCCGCCTCAGCCACCACCACCATGTCCGGCTGGACGTCCAGGATCATCCGGAACGCACTGCGAACGTCCGCCTGGTCGTCCGCGATCAGGATCCGAACCGGCCCTGTGCCACTGCCCATATCCGCACCTCCCCGTTACCGACCCGCGTCGGCTTCTACGATCGCACCGGCCCTGCGCCGGCCTCCTCCAGCGGCAGCACCGCCGTCACCCTCCAGGCCTCCCGCTCGTGCGGGCCGGCTTCCAGCGAACCACCGAGGGCCTCCACCCGGGCCGCCAGCCCAGGCAGTCCGCTGCCACCGCCCCGGCGCGGCCGACCTGCCGGGCCCGGTGCCCGACCGTCGTTGGTCACGGTCAGCTCCAGCCGTCCGCCACTGCGGCGGGCCCGGATCTCGACCGCCCGCGCGGCCGGAGCGTGCCGCCGGACATTGGTCAGTGACTCGACCACGATCCGGTGGACGGTGCCCTCCACCTCGCGCGGCACCGGCTCCTCCGGCAGCTCCAACCGGACTTCGGAGCCGCCCGTCGCGGTGAACCGCTCGGCCACCCCGGCGAGTTCGGCGAGCCCGGGCTGCGGACCGCGGCCGCCGCCCTCCTCGCTGCGCAGCAGCTGTACCGTCCGGTCCAGCGAGGCCAGCGCCCGCTGCCCGGCCTGCTCTATTCGCTGGAACATCTCGGCCGCCCGGGCCGGGTCGATCCCGGCCAGGTAAGCCCCCGCCTGGGCCTGGGCGACCATGCCGCTGACATCGTGCGCCACGAAGTCGTGCAGGTCGTGGGCCAGTTCGAGTCGTTGTGCCCGCCTGGCCTCGGCCACCGCCTTGTTGCGCCCCTCGTCCAGGCCCCGCAGGTAGAGCCCGATCAGGACGGCCGGCAGGGAGAGCATCGATCCGAACCCGAAGAGCGTGAGCGTGTCCGCAGGCCCCTCGATGAACGCGAACCGGGACGGCCAGAGGGCGACCGCTCCGCATGCCGTCCAGGCCGCCGCCGCACACCGCGGACCGTCCTCGGCGCGCAGGCTGATGACCACCGACAGCAGCAGGACGGCCAGTTCGGCCAGGCCCAACAGCCCGGCCCAGCGCTGCCCCTCCACCCAACGGCCGAGGAGCCAGACGGCGACCGTGACCACGACCGATGCCGCCCCGAGCGCCATGGTCACGGCCGCCGCCCCGTACCGCCCCCGCGCCACCCAGGCCGGCGGCACCAGGAGCAGGACAACAGCGGACAGGATCTGAGTCATCGTCACCACCTCTCCTCGACTCTTCGACTGCCGTCACACTACGACGCCACCCAGGCGGCACGCCTGTGCCGATCGGCACATTTCAAAGGCGGGTTGAGCAGGAGGAACAGCCCGATCGGCATCTGCCGCGAACCCCTGGCCGGCCTCCAGTCTTGAGTCATCGCACCGGCCACGGAGGCCGAAGCCGAAGGGAGTCCACCACCATGTCGAAGCTCGTGATCAACGCCCGCAGCACCACCCTCCGGGCCGAGGCGGCCGCCCCTGTCGTCCCGCCCGCCCCGCGCTGGGCCCAGCTCGCCGCCAAGGCCGCCGTCCTCACCACCGTCCCCTCGGGGCTGTGGCGGATCGTCTTCGGCTTCGGCGCCCCGATGGGTTTCACCGGCGCGACAGCCGCGGCGTACGCCGAGCACCAGCCGGGCTGGGGCACGGTCTACTGCGTGGCGCTGAGCGCCCTTGCCGAGGCACTGGCCTTCCTGACCCTGGGCCTGGTCCGGCCCTGGGGGCTGATCGCGCCCCGGTGGATCCCGCTGATAGGCGGCCGCCGGGTCAAGCCGCTCGCCGCGATCCTCCCGGCTCTGCTGGGCTCGGTGGTGCTCACGGTCCTCGGTATGGAGGCGCTCTTCGGCGGCTGGGCACGCAACCTGGCCGATCCGGATTCGCCGCGTGGCTTCGCCGCCGTGGTCATGACGCTCGCGTACCTGCCCCTGGTCGCCTGGGGCCCGCTGCTCGGCGCGGTCACCCTCGACTACGCCCGCCGGACGCTGCGGCGCCGGTGACGAGGGCGGCTGGTCACACCCGGGCCGGCTCCGCGTTCGGCCCCACCGCGTCAGGCTCGCCCTCTCCCTCTCCCCGGCCTCTGGCCGGGCGCGGCGCGGGTGTGGTGCGCCGGCCCCATTCGGTCGCGACCAGCACCAGGGCTCCTCCGAGCAGGGCGAGCGGGCCCATCCGGTTCCCGGCCACGGTGATCCCGAAGACGGCGGCCCACAGCGGTTCGGTGCCGAGCAGCAGGCTCACCCGGGACGGCGAAGTGGCCCGCACGGCCCACATCTGGACGAAGAAGGCGAACAGGGTGCAGAACAGGGACAGATGGAGCAGCCAGGCCCACTGGCCGGCCCCGTACGAGCGCGCGACCGTCCAGGGCGCAGGCCCGACCGGCAGCGCGACGGCGGCGAACACGCCGGTGGCCACGGCAAGTTGGACCCAGGTGACGGCAAGCATGTCGGTGTCGCGGACGGCCCGGGTGCGGGCCGCCGCGAGGACGTACGCCGAGCGGACCAAGGCGGCGCCCAGCACCAGCAGATCACCGAGCGTGGGAGGACGCAGCCCGCCGTCGCCGGTGAGCAGGGCGACGCCCAGGACGGCCAGCCCGGCGGCCGCGAGGAAGGCCTTCGGTGGTGCGGTCCGACCGAGGGCGCTCTCGCCGAGCGGGGTGAGCACCATCGCGAGGCTGATGATCAGACCGGCATTGGTCGCGGAGGTGTGGACGGCGCCGTAGGTCTCCAGCAGGAAGATCCCGCTGAGCACCAGCCCCAGTGCGGCGCCGCCGAGCCACTCGGCACGGTTCAGCCTCCGCAGGGCACGCCACGCGACCACCCCGAGCAGCGGCAGCACCAGTCCGAACCGCAGCACGAGCATCGCCACCACCGTCCCGGGCTCGGCCACCCGCTGGACGGCGAGGAAGCTCGACCCCCACACCACGGCCACGAGCAGGACCGGAAGATCACGGAGGACCGACGAGGACGAACCCTCGGGCAGGTCGGAAGAGGAGGCTGGCATGCGGAAGATCCCTCCGAACGGACGGAACCGGCGGGCGCGAGTACCGTACGGCGTCGGACGGACCCAGGAGCCGGGCGGAAGGCCCGGCGGTGGACGGGGCGGAGCACGGAGCAAGGGGGCGCCATCTTCGCGCACCGGGCCGCCGATGATCAATGCCCTGTCCGGGCACGGGTGGGTCAGGCGGCGAGCAGACCGTTCGCCGCGGCGATCGCCTCGATGTCGGCCGGGGTCCCGGACATGATGGCGCGGACGTGCTCGGTGACCAGCTCGGTCGGCCAGTCCCACCAGGCCGAGCGGAGCAGGCGCTCGATGTCGGCGTCGTCGAAGCGGCGGCGGATCGGGCGGGCGGGGTTGCCTCCGACGACGGTGTACGGCTCGACGTCGGAGGTGACCATCGCTCCGGCGGCGATGATCGCGCCGTCGCCGATCCGGACACCCGGGAGAACGGTGGCCCCGTGACCGAACCAGACGTCGTTGCCGACCACCGTGTCGCCCCGGCTGGGCAGGCCCGTGACGATGTCGAGGGTCCGCTCGGTCCAACTGCCGCCGAACATCGTGAAGGGGAAGGTGGAGACACCGACGGCCGGATGGGCCGCGCCGGCCATCAGAAAACGGGTGCCGGCGGCGATCGCGCAGTACTTGCCGATCACCAGCCGCTCGGGGCCGTACGCATAGAGGACGTTGCGCTCCTCGAAGCGGGTGGCTCCGTCGGGGTCGTCGAAGTAGGTGTACTCGCCGACCTCGATCCGCGGGTCGGTGACGAGCGGGCGCAACAGGACCACCCGGTCGTGGCCGGCGAGCGGGTGGAGGGCGGCGGGGTCGGGGATGACAGTGGCGGGCACGCGAGCTCCTCTCGTAATGCGACTTGATTCGCATTACGATGAGCATGGCATGACCGCCACCCCTCGGCAAGCCTTAACGCGACTGGAGTCGACTTTGACTGACCCCGCCCACCTCACGCCGGAACCCCGCACCCCCACCCCGCGCCCGGGCGGCCGCAGCGCCCGGGTCCGGACGGAGGTAGTCACCGCCACGCTCGCGGAGGTCGCCGAGAAGGGATACGACGGCCTCACCGTCGAGGCGGTCGCCGCCCGCTCCGGGGTCCACAAGGCAACCCTCTACCGGCGCTGGGGCGGGGTGGACGGCCTGGTCGCCGACGCCCTGACCGCCTCCGCCGACCAGACCTGGCCACTGCCCGACACCGGAGACCTCCAGCAGGACCTCCGCCGGATCACCCAGGAGGTGTTCAGCGTCTTCACCGACCCGAAACTCGGCCCCACGCCAACCGCGCTGATCTCCGCCGCCCAGCGCTCGGACACCGGGGCGGCCGCCCTGCGCGCCTTCTTCGCGGCCCGCCACCGCCAGGCCGCCGAGGTGGTCGAACGAGCCGCCACCCGCGGCGAGTTGCCCGCCGGGACGGACGGCACCGAGGTGGTACGGGCCGCCATCGCCCCGCTCTACTACCGCCTGTTCGTCTCCGGCGAGCCGCTCGACGCCCGCACCGCCGAGCGGGCCGCTGACGCCGCCGCCCTGGCCGCCCGCGCCGGACTCTTCACGCCCACCTCGGCCACCCCCGAGCAGAACTGACACACCATCACACGACCGCCGCCCGAGGAACCACGGCCGCCCCAACCCCTACCGCATCCCCATCAGGCCGTGGATGATGCACCCATGACAACCCCGCCGTCCACCACCCCCCGGAAGGCCCGTCACGTGAAGCGCAAGCACTGGGCGCTGGTCGCCGCTGCCACCGTCCTCCCGCTCGTGGCGAGCACCGGCACCGCCTTCGCGGAAGCCCCCGCGGCCCCCGCCCCCGCCGCAGGCTGCACCTACACACCGGCCGTCCCGGCCGACAACTTCAAGGGCATCCCGGTGTTCGACGCCAAGAAGGCGGCGAAGCCCTATCGCGCGACACTGCGGACCAGCCAGGGCCAGATCACCTTCGAGGCACTGACCGACAAGGCGCCCTGCACCACCTTCTCGTTCCGGTTCCTCGCCGAGCACGACTACTTCGACCGCAGCCACTGCCACCGCCTCACCACCCAGCGGATCTACGTCCTCCAGTGCGGCGACCCGACCGGCACGGGCAGCGGCGGGCCGGGCTACTCGTTCCCGGACGAGAACCTGACCGGCGCCACCTACCCGGCCGGCACCGTGGCCATGGCCAACGCCGGTCCGAACACGAACGGCAGTCAGTTCTTCTTCGTCTGGAAGGACACCAAGCTCTCCCCCGCCTACACCCCGTTCGGCCGGATCACCGCCGGTCTGGACGTCCTCCAGAAGATCGCCGCCGGTGGCGAGGACGATCAGAACAACCCGGGCGACGGCTTCCCCAACCTCCCGGTGAACATCCGCAACGTGAAGATCAGCGCCCGCTGACCCGGCGGGCCGCACAGCCCCGGCCCGCAGCCCACCCACCCCGTCCCCGTCCCCGCTCCCGTCCCCGCTCCCGTACGGTGACAGCACACCGACGACACCGCACGGGAGCAGGAGCAGCGCCGCATGGACAGCCGGATCTGGGAGAGCGTCGACCACTTGGTCGCGTGGCTGGACGAGCAGAGCACGCAGTCGCCCCAGGAGGAGCGGCTACTGCGCATCCTCAAGCTCTCCGAGGAGGTCGGCGAGGTCGGTGCGGCGGTCATCGGCGCCACCGGCCAGAACCCGCGCAAGGGGGTCACCCACACCTGGGAGGACGTCCAGCACGAACTCTGCGACGTCATCTTCTCCGCCCTCGTCGCGCTGAGGACCCTCACCCCCGACGCGGCCCGGGTCTTCGCCGAGCGCCTCGCCTACGTCGAACAGCGCTCCGCCGACTTCCGCCGACCGGCAGAGGCCCCCCAAGCGGCCGAAGGGGTGTAGACCACAACTCCCCCGGCGAAACGCGGCTCCGTCGACATCGGCCTTGATGAAGTACGGGTGGTCGCCGTGGGCAAGGCGGTTCTGGCCCCGAACATCACCCGGCGGCTGACCGACGACATCACCCGGCACCGGGCCGCCCAGGTCCCGGTGCCTGATGCCACTGACCTGACCTGACCTGACCGGTGCCTGATGCCACTGACCGGCGTCTGACGCCACTGGTCTGACCATCAAGCCCCGGGAGTGAACCGGCCGGTCCTGCGGCGAACCGGCCGGCCGTGGGCAGGCGGCAAGACGGGATCAGGCGTTCGGCGCGATCCTGGCGAGGCCGTTGATCACGCGGTCCATGGCGTCGCCGCCCTGCGGATCGGTGAGGTTGGCGAGCAGCTTGAGGGTGAAGCGCATCAGCATCGGGTGGGTGAGGCCGCGCTGGGTGGCGAGCTGCATCACCTTGGGGTTGCCGATGAGCTTCACGAAGGCGCGGCCCAGCGTGTAGTAGCCGCCGTACACGTCCTTGAGGATGCGCGGGTAGGCCTGGAGGGCACGCTCGCGACCACCGTCGGTGACCCGGGCGAGGGCCTGCACGATGACCCCGGCAGCGATCTGGCCGGATTCCATCGCGTAGGCGATGCCCTCTCCGTTGAACGGGTTGACCATGCCGCCCGCGTCGCCGACGAGCAGCAGGCCGCGGGTGTAGTGCGGCTGCCGGTTGAAGGCCATCGGCAGCGCGGCGCCACGGATCGGCTCGGTCATGTTCTCGGGCGTGTAGCCCCACTCCTCCGGCATGCCGGCGCACCAGGCCTTGAGCACCTCGCGCCAGTCCAGCTCGCCGAACGCGGGCGAGGAGTTGAGGATGCCGAGGCCCACGTTGGAGGTGCCGTCGCCCATGCCGAAGACCCAGCCGTACCCGGGCAGCAGCTTGCGCTCGCCGCCGCGGGTGTCCCACAGCTCCAGCCAGGACTCCAGGTAGTCGTCGTCGTGGCGCGGCGAGGTGAAGTAGGTGCGGTAGGCGACGCCCATCGGACGGTCCTCGCGCCGGTGCAGGCCCATGGCGAGCGAGAGCCGGGTGGAGTTGCCGTCGGCGGCGACCACCAGCGGGGCCCGGAAGGTGACCGGCCGCTTCTCCTCGCCGAGCTTGGCGGTGACGCCGACGATCCGGCCGGTGCGCTCGTCCAGGACCGGCCCGCTGACGTTGCAGCGCTCGTAGAGCCGCGCGCCGGCCTTCTCGGCCTGACGGGCCAGCAGCTCGTCGAAGTCGGCACGCTTGCGCACCAGGCCGTAGTCGGGGAAGGAGGACAGCTCGGGCCAGTCGAGTTCCAGCCGGACGCCGCCGCCGATGATGCGCAGGCCCTTGTTGTGCAGCCAGCCGTTCTCGGTGGAGACGTCGATGCCCATGTCCACCAGCTGCTTGGTGGCGCGGGGGGTCAGGCCGTCGCCGCACACCTTCTCGCGCGGGAAGGCGGTCTTCTCCAGCAGCAGCACGTCCAGCCCGGCCTGGGCGAGGTAGTACGCGGTGGTGGAGCCGGCCGGGCCCGCGCCGACCACGATGACGTCGGCCGTGCTCTCCACGGGGCTGTCCGGCTTCGTCAGATCGGCTGCGGTCTCGGACACGTGGACACACTCCTGGAACTGCGGCTGGGGGACGGCGGCTTTGTCTCCGGCAGTCTAGTTCCGCTCACGCCACCGGATGCGCCCCCGCCCCCGACCACCGCCCCGGGCCGTGGAACCCGAACCGCGAGCACCGAGTCCTGGGACCCGAACCGCGGGCCGGAGCCCCGGGATCCGAATCGCGGGGCCCGAGCCCGCGGCCCGAGCCCGGGGACCCGAGCCGTCCGAGCCCGGCTACGCGATCTTGTAGGCCCGGTGCAGCGCGACGATCCCGCCGGTCAGGTTCCGCCAGGCGACCTTCGACCAGCCGTTGTCCTGGAGCCTGGCGGCCAGCCCCGGCTGGTCCGGCCAGGCCCGGATGGACTCGGCGAGGTAGACGTACGCCTCCGGATTGCTGCTGACGGCGGTGGCCACCGGCGGCAGCGCGCGCATCAGGTACTCGGTGTAGACCGTCCGGAACGGCGTCCAGGTCGGGGTGGAGAACTCGCAGATCACCAGCTTGCCGCCGGGCTTGGTGACCCGCAGCATCTCGCGCAGCGCCGCGTCGGTGTCCTGGACGTTGCGCAGCGCGAAGGAGATCGTCACCGAGTCGAAGGTGTCGTCCGCGAACGGCAGGCGGGTGGCATCGCCGGCGGTGAGCGCCAACTCGGGGTGGCGGTGCTTGCCCTCGGTGAGCATGCCGACCGAGAAGTCACACGGGACGACCTTCGCCCCGGCCTCGGCGAAGGGCAGCGAGGAGGTGCCGGTACCGGCCCCGAGGTCGAGCACGAGGTCCCCCGGTCCGGCGGCCACCGCCTCGGCCACCGCCCGGCGCCAGGCGCGGGCCTGGCCGAGGGAGAGCACGTCGTTGGTGCGGTCGTACTTGGCCGCGACGTCGTCGAACATGGCGGCGACTTCGTGCGGCTGCTTGTCCAGAGAGGCTCGGGTCACACCCCCATTGTTCACCCTCACACGGACACCCCGACCAACGGGGCACGCCGGCCCAGAGCCGCACCCCCCGAGCCGCACCCCCGAGCCGGAGCAGCCCGCCGCACCAGCCCGCAGGCACCGGCACCGCCGCCACCGGGCGCGCCCCGTCAGTACTGAGCGCGCCGCCCGCCCGCGCGCCGACGGCGACGGGACCGCTTGCCGTGCGTTATCGCGGGCATCCCGTCCGCCAGCGCCTCGGTCGCCAGTGCGAGGTTGACGGCCAGCTTCCCCTGCCCGCCGCGGACTGCGAGGGCCTTGTGGTGCCGCCGGATGCGCAGCACGCAGATCGCGAAGATCACGACGGCCACCGGCACGCTGTACCGGGCCAGGCCCACGCCGACCGGCTGCGGGTAGGTGTCGCCGCAGATCCGCACCGCGCCCGGGTCGTCGGCGGCGTGTTCCAGGCAGACCCTGTCGCCGAGCTTGGCGCCGTCCGAGAGCGGCAGCGCGGCCGCCGTGTGGGGCTCCCCGTCGGCCCGGTAGCTGACGGCGCTGTAGGTGCCGCCTCCGCTCGGGAGCTGGGTGACGACCCCGTCGACTCTCACCGGGTGCGCCTCGATCCGGTCGGCCTGGTCGGCCTGGCGCCAACCGAGCAGGCACATCCCGACGGCCAGCACGGCGCTGAGCACGGCGGCGAGGTACCAACCACGGCCCAACCGCGGTGTGCGCGGTGGGGGAACGGTCGCGGTTCGCATGGTTCCTGTCCTGGCTTGCCTTCGGGGCCGGGGACACGGCCCCGCCGCCCGCGGGCGCGGGTGGTGGTGTGGTGAGGGTACGGAGTGAGCTGTCCGGGATCGTATCCGCTGGCGGGCCCTCAGGTCACGATGAACCCGCAATCACTCTCCGCGACCAGCAGCGGAGTTCGGGTGCACACGAAGGAAGTCCCGTGCGCCGCAAGGAAATCCGCCTACTGGCGAGTACGTCACACTCGACGTGACGACCGTCTCACCGCCGGCGGTACACCAACCGTCCGCCCAGCACCGTAGCCAGGCACCCGCCCGCCACCGGTTCGGCGCCCCCGTCCCCCGCGACCGCGAACACCGCGAAGTCCGCCCGGCCCCCGGCCACCACCCGCCCGTGCACGGCCTCCGCGAACGGCAGGACGGCCAACGGGTCCAGCGGCCCCGCACCTCCGCCGCCCGGCCCTCCGGGCGAACCGGAGGGAGCCGGCAGCCCCACGATCCCCGACCGCGCCACGGCCGCCCGCACCGAGGCCCGTTCGAAGGGCCCGGCCACCGCCGTCACCCCGTACCCGAGCATCCGCTGCAGCCCCCGCCGCGCACTGGCCCCGCACCGCGCCTCGTCGGTGGATCCGGCCAGCCCGTCCGCCACCGGCTCGACGCCGACCTCCTCCCTCGGGTCCGGGTGGTAGGCACGTTCCAACAGCCAGTGCCCGTACGGATTGCGCAGCCCCGGGGCGAGCAGGGCCGTTCCCCAGTCCCGCCCCCGGGCGCCCGGGTGCGCGGCCGTCAGCTCCCGGTACGGCCCCACCGCCTCGATCAGCTCGCCACGCACCACCACCGCCCCGTCGGCGATGGACGGGGCGGTGGGATCGGCCGGGTCGGGCAGCACGAACGCCGCCCGGTGCAGAGTCAGCACAACAGCGCCTTCGACTTCGACGGCAACGGCAACGGCATCAGCGACACCGCCGCCGGCACCGACACCGACACGAGAAGGGCCCCACGGGAAGGGGCCGCAGAGGAAGGGGACTCAGTTGTCCAGGATCTTCAGCTCGGGGTGCGCGGTGCCGCCCTCGATCGCCGTGGAGGAGATGTGCGAGGCGACCCGCGGGTCGACCGGGTCGTTGGCCGGGTCGTCCAGCACCCGCAGGTGCTCGTAGGTGGTCGAGCGCTGCGCCGGGACGCGGTCGGCGGCCCGGATGAGGTGGATCAGCTCGGTGAGGTTGGAGCGGTGCTTGGCGCCCGCCGCCGAGACGACGTTCTCCTCCAGCATCACGGACCCGAGGTCGTCCGCACCGTAGTGCAGCGACAGCTGGCCCGCCTCCTTGCCGGTGGTGAGCCAGGAGCCCTGGATGTGGGCGACGTTGTCGAGGAACAGTCGGGCGATCGCGATCATCCGCAGGTACTCGAAGACGGTGGCCTGGGTCGAGCCCTTCAGGTGGTTGTTCTGCGGCTGGTAGGTGTACGGGATGAACGCCCGGAAGCCGCCGGTGCGGTCCTGCACGTCGCGGATCATCCGCAGGTGCTCGATCCGCTCGGCGTTGGTCTCGCCGGTGCCCATCAGCATGGTGGAGGTGGACTCCACGCCGAGGCCGTGGGCGATCTCCATGATCTCCAGCCAGCGCTCGCCGGACTCCTTCAGCGGGGCGATCGCCTTGCGCGGCCGCTCCGGCAGCAGCTCGGCACCGGCGCCGGCGAAGGAGTCCAGGCCCGCCTTGTGGATCCGGGTGATGGCCTCCTCGACGGAGACGCCCGAGATCCGCGCCATGTGCTCGACCTCGGAGGCACCCAGCGAGTGGATCACCAGCTGCGGGAAGTCGGCCTTGATCGCCGAGAACGCGCGCTCGTAGTACTCCACGCCGTAGTCCGGGTGGTGACCGCCCTGGAACATGATCTGGGTGCCGCCCAGCTCGACCGTCTCGGCGCAGCGGCGCAGGATCTCGTCGAGCTCGCGGGACCAGCCCTTGTCGCTCTTCGGCGGCACGTAGAAGGCGCAGAACTTGCACGCCGTCACGCAGACGTTGGTGTAGTTGATGTTGCGCTCGATGATGTACGTCGCGATGTGCTCGGTACCCGCGTAGCGACGGCGGCGCACCGCGTCGGCGGCGGAGCCGAGCGCGTGCAGCGGCGCCGAGCGGTAGAGCTCCAGCGCCTCCTCCGGGGTGATCCGACCACCGGCGGCGGCCCGGTCGAGCACGGCCTTCAGGTCGGTGCTGGACGCATCGAGGGTGGTCGCTGCGAGCTCGGTCACCTGGCGGCCTTCTCTCTCTCAAGTGCAACTCGGGTACGGCCGAACCAGCCTACGCCAGCACATTCCGCCGCCCGCGTCAGCCCGCTGAACTGCGCACGGGCCGCCCCCGGGCGGTCTCCGGACCGCGCCCGAGCCGCCGGTCCCGGCCGAACGTCCCGGTCGGGCGCCCCGGCCGAACGTCCCGGTCGGGCGCCCCGGCCGAACGTCACAGTCAGGCGCCCCGGCCGAACGTCACAGTCGGACGCCCCGGCCGAACGTCTCAGCCGCCCGTTCCGTTCGCCTTGCGCATCGTGCCGGCCGGGTTCCCGGCCGGAGGGTCTGCGGAGGTGAAACGGATCGTCCCGTCGGACTGGAGGGTGAGGGTCTCCGCGTCGGAGCCGCCGGTGCAGGCACCGGGGATCGAGGAGCGGACCAGCCGGGACTGGAACACCAGCTCGGTGGCGGAGGCGGACTTGAGCGTCCAGGCTCCCTCACAGCTGATCGGGAGCAGTCCGGAGACGGCGTTGCGGCTGGTGGTGCTCTCCTGGCCGACCGCCGCCGGACGGATGGTGAGCGTGGTGGTCCCGCCGGGCAGTCCCTTGTCGGTGACCATGTCCCCGCTCCAGGTGCCCAGGAAGGCGGCGGGCACCATGCTCGGCCCGCCCGTCCCGGGCGGCGCCGCACCCGGGCCGGACGCCGTCGCGCTCCCGGGGGCGCCGGAGGCCGAGGCCACCCCGGAGGAGAAGGCCCCGCTCGGCAGGACGGCCCGGCCCGGATCGACGGACACCTCCGGCAGCGGCCCGGGCGAGGGCCCCGACACCGCCGGTTCGGCCCGGTGCAGCCACCCGTACAGCCCGTACCCACCGCCCCCGAGCACCACGAGCGCCGCCGCGACCGCAACCGCGATCCGGGCACTGCGCGGCCGCGCCTTCGCGGGTCCGTCCCACACACCGACGCACAGCGGCAGGTGGTCCCCCTCCCCTTCCGGCCCGACCCCGGACACGAAGGTCGGCGTCCGCATCGCACCGACCACCGCACCGGAAGCCGTCGCGCCGGAGGCCACCGCACCGGAAGCACTCGTATCCGAAGCCACCCCGCCCGAAGCCACCGCCCCCGGCTCCCCGTCCGGTTCCAGGTCCAGGTCCAACAGCTCCACCGCACTGCGACCCACCCCCGCCGCCAGCTCCGCGGGCAGCCAGCCGCCCTGCGACAGCCGGGTGGCGGCGGTGCCGTCCGGGTCCAGCCGGGCGCGGAGCTGCTGCGGGGTGGGCCGGGCGGCCGGGTCCTTGGCCAGGCAGTCGAGGACGGTCCCCCGCAGCGGCTCGGGCAGCCCGGCCACGTCCGGTTCCTCGTGCAGCACCCGGTAGAGCAGGACGGCCGCGCTGACCCCCTCTCCGAAGGGGTGAACGCCGCTCGCGGCGAAGGCGAGGACGGTACCGAGCGAGAAGACGTCCCCGGCCGGCCCGACCGTCTGCCCGCTCGCCTGCTCGGGTGACATGAAGCCGGGCGAACCGACCACGTAACCGGAACGGGTGAGACCGCCGGCGGCATCCAGGGCCCGGGCGATCCCGAAGTCGATCAGCCGCGGCCCGTCCAGGGTGAGCAGCACGTTGGAGGGTTTGACGTCCCGGTGCACCAGGCCGAGCCCGTGGACGTGGGCCAGTGCCTCGGTGAGCCCGACGCCGAGCGAGCGCACGGCCGGGTCGGGCAGCGGCCCGTACGTCCGGACGGCGTCGCCGAGCGCGGGGCCCGCCACGTAGCCGGTGGCGACCCAGGGTTGTGCGCCCTCGGTGTCGGCGTCCAGCACAGGCGCGGTCCAGGCACCGCCGACCCGCCGGGCGGCGGCCACCTCCTGCCGGAACCGGGCGCGGAACTCGGCATCGTCAGCGAGCTCCGACCGCACCACCTTGACGGCGACGGTGCGCCCGCCGGCTGTCCGGCCGAGGTAGACCCGGCCCATCCCGCCCGCGCCGAGCCGCCGCAGCAGCCGGTAGCCGCCCACCTGGCGCGGATCGTCCGACCCCAGTGCCCGCATCCCCGCACGCTCCCCTCGCCCTCGCACGCGCGCCCCGCCGACCACCGACCGGCCGTCAACCGGCCGCCGTCAGCTGCCAGCTGTCGACCGGCCACCGCCCGGCCGCCGGACGCGCCTCGGGTGCAGACCGTACCGGGCCCGGCCGAGCCCCGTCCGCCCCTCGGACGGGAGCGGACGGGAACAGGGGCACGACGGAGCCCAGGGCCGAACGCGTCCTACGACCCCAGCGGCAACGCCACCGGCTCCAGCCGCCGCACCACGACGTCCGGGGCGAACCCGCTGTCGTGCGCGACCCGTCGGGCGAACTCCGCGACGCCGGCCAGCTGCCGCTCGCCGAGCGAGAAGTCGAGCGCCTCGCTGAAGTACCGCTCCAGCACGTCCGCGCCGAAGGACTCCCAGCGGGCGGCCTGCTCGGCGACCTTGGCGGCCTCCACCAGCGACAGGTCGCGGGACTCCAGGAAGGCCCGGTGCACCGCGGCGGTCAGTTCCGGGGCGCGCTCGGCGAACTCGCGCCGCACCGCCCAGACCGCGAAGACGAACGGCAGGCCGGTCCACTCCTTCCACATCTCGCCGAGGTCGTGGACGGTCAGCCCGAGGTCGGCGGCCTGCCCGAGGTAGGCGCGCAGGGCCGGGTCGCCGATCAGGACGGCGGCGTCGGCTTCGGCGAGCATCGCGCTGAGGTCCGGCGGGCAGCTGAAGTAGTCCGGGCGCACGCCCTCGCGCTCCTCCAGGAGCAGCCGGGCGAGTCGTACGGAGGTGCGGCTGGTGGAGCCGAGGGCGACCCTGCGGCCGTCGAGGTCGGCGAGCGGCACCTTGCTCACGATCAGGCAGGACATCACCGGGCCGTCGCTGCCGACCGCGATGTCCGGTAGGACCAGCAGGTCGTCCGCGTTGCGCAGGTACTCCACGCAGGTGATCGGGCCGATGTCCAGGGCGCCGCCGACGAGCTGGTCACTCAGCTTTTCCGGGGTGTCCTTGGTGAGATCCAGATCGAGCAGATTGCCGGTCCTGGCGAGCCCCCAGTAGAGGGGAACGCAGTTCAGGAACTGAATGTGGCCGACTCGCGGCCTGACCGGGGTGTTCTGCCGGGGCTCCCGCGTCCGCGCGTCCGGTGTTCGTGCTTCCGGTGCTGCCACTGCGCCGCTCCCTTGCTGTTCGTGCCTCCCCGCAGCGTATGCCTGCTGTTCGCGGCGGCTCGCACCGGCCACCCGACGCGCCCTCACGCGCCGTGGACGAGCCTTTCCACGCCCGCTCCCGCCCTTACGACACGCGCCTTCCACGCCGGAAGTGACCTCTGGTCGTCACAGCGGCCGCATGCTAGCGTTGCCCTCAGTTGCAGTTTGATTCCCCTTGCAGTACTTGAAGCCTGCGGAGCATGTAACCGCAGGCTTTTTGTAGTTTTTCAGCAATATCGAAAAATTTCGGACACGTCCGGAGGCAGGGCGATCAGCGCAGCGGACCGGGTGTCACACGGTGTGGCCCCCGACACGCATCGCAAGGAGAACGGCATGGCTCAGGGAACCGTCAAGTGGTTCAACGCTGAGAAGGGCTTCGGCTTCATCGCCCAGGAGGGCGGCGGCCCCGACGTCTTCGTTCACTACTCCGCCATCAACGCGAACGGCTTCCGTTCGCTGGAGGAGAACCAGACGGTCACCTTCGACGTCACCCAGGGCCCGAAGGGCCCGCAGGCGGAGAACGTCACCGCCGTCTGACCATCCTCTGATGATCTGATCGCTCGGGACCCGTGCGGGTCCACCGGCGGCTCCCGACAGTCGCCACCATGAGCACAAGAGCAGTACCCAAGGGGGCCCGCCCATCCGGCGGGCCCCCTGCCTTTTCGAACGCATCCGCCCGAACGTCAAACCCCGCGTTCGAACATGAAGTTCGAACATGAAGTTCGGGTGCGGAACGCATGAATGCGGAAAGGGCCCTCCCCCGTCACCGGGAGAGGGCCCTTTCCATGGCGTCGATCGAACGCCCCCTCTGGCATCCGATCGGACGTCCGGACCTCAGGCCGTGGCCGGGGCCGCCCCGCCCTGAACGGCGACGGTGGCGGGCTCCGCGTCCTCGTCGTACAGGTCCCCGGACGGGTTGTTGTACGCGGTGACGTCCAGGATCTTCTCCCGGGCGGCGACCACGATCGGCACGACGACCTGGCCGGCGACGTTGGTCGCGGTGCGCATCATGTCCAGGATCGGGTCGATGGCGAGCAGCAGGCCGACGCCCTCCAGCGGCAGGCCCAGGGTGGACAGGGTCAGCGTCAGCATGACGATCGCACCGGTGAGGCCCGCGGTGGCCGCCGAGCCGACCACCGAGACGAAGGCGATCAGGATGTAGTCCTTGATGCCCAGCTCGATGTTGTAGACCTGGGCGACGAAGATCGCGGCGACGGCCGGGTAGATCGCGGCGCAGCCGTCCATCTTGGTGGTGGCGCCGAACGGCACGGAGAAGGACGCGTACTCGCTCGGAACGCCGAGCCGCTCGGTGACGCGGCGGGTGACCGGCAGGGTGCCGACCGAGGAGCGGGAGACGAAGGCCAGCTGGATCGCGGGCCAGGCGCCCTTGAAGAAGTGCAGCGGGTTGAGCCCGGCGGCGAAGCGCAGCACCAGCGAGTAGACGACGAACAGGACCAGCGCGCAGCCGACGTAGATGTCCAGGGTCAGCGTGGCGAAGGGCTTGAGCAGGTCCCAGCCGTACTTGGCGACGGACTTGCCGATCAGGCCGAGCGTGCCGAGCGGGGAGAGCCGGATGACCCACCACAGCGCGGTCTGGGTCAGCTCCAGCACGGACTCGCTGAGCCTGAGGACCGGCTCGGCCTTGGCGCCGAGCTTGATGATCGCCGCGCCGACCACGACCGCCAGGAAGACGATCTGGAGCACGTTCACCTTGGCGAAGGAGTCGACGATGTTGGTCGGGAAGATCCCGGTCAGGAAGTCGATCCAGGTGCCCTTGGAGTCGAGCGCCTTGAGGCCCTCGGTCTTCAGGTTGGTGCCCTCGCCCGGGCTGGTCAGCAGGCCCAGGCCCAGGCCGATGCCGACCGCGATCAGCGAGGTGATCATGAACCAGAGCAGCGTGCGGGTGGCCAGGCGGGCCGCGTTGGTCACGTTGCGCAGATTCGCAACGCTCACCACGATCGCGGTGAACACCAGCGGCGGGACGGCCAGCTTGAGCAGCTGGACGAAGATCTTGCCGATGGTCTCCAGGGTGGTGGCCAGCCAGGAGATGTCGGCGGCCCGGGCCAGGTAGCCGAGGCCGACACCGAGCACGAGGCCGGCGACGATCTGCACCCAGAAGGGCGTCTTGCGGACACGGGCGAGCACGGACGGCGACGAGGTCGCCTCGGGCGCTGTGGACATGGGGGAGCGTCTCCGGGGGAGGGCGTTGCTGACGGTGAGGTGGGGGCGGAGCAGGCGGCACGGCGCGGGGCCGGACGGAAGAGGTCGGACCCCCGGTCAGGGGCGTGCCGCCGCGGTACAGCTCAAGGAAGTACAGCGCTTGGCGCGACAACGGCGCGGGCTGTCCACAGCACCGGTCAGAGCGCACGGGCGGGCGGCGCCGGGCAGCGGGCCCGGGCCGTGCGTCCGCAGTGCGTCTGAGGCTGTCATGCCCGATACGTTAGCAGCAAAGGTTTGAGATGTTCAAAGTACTTGTTTGAGGTCACGCAGAGTCCCTGCCCACCCCGGGCCCGCCGCGAACCCCAACTCCGGACACGAACGAAGCTGACGCCCCATCAGATCGACTCGACAGTCCGATTGACCGCTGAACGGTTATACGTATAACTTTGGCGGCGTCCCCGCCCCTGCCTGCCCACCCGGAGAGGACGCCGATGGGCTACCTCGCCCTGCTCCGTGCCCCGCACGTCACCCGCCTGCTGCTCGGCACCCTGCTCGGCCGTCTGCCCGCCGGCATGACCGCCCTCGTCATCGCCCTCGCCCTGCGCGACACCGGGGTGGCGTACGGCCGGGTCGGACTGGCCACCTCCGCCTACGCGATCGCCGCCGCCGTCGGCGGGCCGGTGCTCGGCCGGATCGTGGACCGCACCGGACAGCCGCGCGTCCTGCTCGCCTCCGCCGTGGTCGCCGGCGGCGGGTACGCGCTGCTCGCCCTCGACCCCGGCTCCGCGATCGGCGCACCGGTCGGCGCCGCGATCGCCGGCCTCGCCATGCCCCCGCTGGAGCCCTGCCTGCGCTCGCTCTGGCCGGACGTGGTCGAGGAGAAGCAGCTCGACACCGCGTACGCCTTCGACTCCGCCTCCCAGCAGATCCTCTACGTGGCCGGCCCGCTGGCCGTCGCCGCCATCTCCGGGCTGTTCAGCCCGGTCGCCGCACTCTGGGTGGCCGCCGGACTGGGACTGGCCGGCGCGCTGATCGTGGCCACCACCGGGCCCGCACGGGCCTGGCGCGCCCCGGCACGGGAGCAGTCCGCCGGACTGCTCGGGCCACTGCGCTCCCCCGGGCTGGTGCTGCTGTTGGTCGGACTGGCCGGGGCCGGTTGGGCGGTCGGCGCGCAGAACGTGCTGTTCATCGCCTATGCCGAGCAGCACGTCGGCACCCTGCCCGGCGGCGGAGGCACCCTGCTGGCGCTGGCGGCACTCGGCGGCCTGCTCGGCGCACTCGCCTACGGCGCGGTCAAGTGGCGGCAGACCACCGCCACCCGCACCTGGATGATGGCCCTCGCGATGGCCGCCTCCTACCTGCCGCTGATCGCCCTGCCCGGGCCGTACCCGATGGCCGCGCTGGCCTTCCTCTCCGGAATCATGCTGGCCCCGCTGCTGGCGGCGGCGTTCGTGCTGGTCGCCGAACTGGCGCCGACCGGCACCGTCACCGAGGCCTTCGCCTGGCTGGTGACGCTGTTCGCCACCGGCAACTCGCTCGGCTACGCCGTCTCCGGCAAGCTCGCCGAGGGCTCGCTGCGCCCGGTGGCGCTGTGCGCGGTGGGTGGGATCGCGCTCGGCGGGCTGCTGCTGTTCGGTGCCCGGCGCTGGTTCCACCCGGCGCCGCTCGCCCCCACCGCGCAGCCCGTCCCGGTGGGCTGACCCACCCCCACGAACGACTGCGCCCGCCGGTGGTCTGGCCGGCGGGCGCAGTCTTCTCCTTCACCTACGGGTGATCAGCTGTGGCGGCCCCGACGGCGCCGGGCGACCACCGTGAACAGCACGCCGAAGCCCAGGGCGGCGGCGCCGAGCACGGCCGGCAGCAGACCGGGCCCACCGGTGTGGGGCAGCTCGCTGCCGCCCTGCCCCGGGGACGGCTGCTGCGGATCGTGCGACGGTGCGCCGGGCTCACCCGTGCTCGGAGGCTCGCTCGACGACGGGCCGTTCGTCGGGCCGGCCGACGGACTGTTCGACGGGCCGGCCGACGGGCTGTTCGACGGCGAAGGTGAATTCGTCGGCGAGTCGGTCGGCGTCGGCGAACCCGTGGGAGACGGCGAGTCGGTCGGCGTCGGCGACGAGGTCGGAGACGGCGAGTCCGTCGGCGTAGGAGTCGGCGTCGGCGTCGGCGTCGGCGTCGGCGCATCCGCCAACACCAGCCCCAGGTCCAGGCTCAGGTCCCGTGCCCCGCCCGACAGCCGCACCGTCTGGGTGACCCCGGTGGCCGGGTCGGCGTCCGAGTCCAGCGCCGAGTCCTTCCCCGCGTGCCGCACGGTGACCTTCGCGTCCGCCGGAACGGTCGTCAGGTCGAAGCGCACCGCGTACTCCCCGTCCGGCAGCTTGTCGAACAGGTAGTTCCCGTCCGCGTCCGTCACCGTGGTGACCGGCTTGCCCGTCTTCTCGCGGACCGGCTGTCCGGTCCCGTCCAGCAGCTCCACCCGGACGCCCGGCACCCCGTTCTCACCGGGTTCCTGGATTCCGTTGCCGTTGCGGTCGGCCCAGGCGTGGTCGCCGAGCGCGTTGTTCGGCGGCGCGGGCGCCTGGACGCCGACGCCGACCTTCGCGGGCTCTGCGGGCAGCAGCGGGCTGCCGGTGGAGTCGGTGGCGGTGTAGGCGAAGCTGTTCCAGGCGAAGTCGGCGTTGCCGGCGTCCACCGAGGCGACCATCGGCCAGGTCAGGGTGAACAGCCCGCCCGACGGCAGGGTGCCCGGCCGGCCGACCTTGAACCAGGTGGCGTTGCCCGGCCCGGGGAAGTCGGTGCTCCACCGGGCGTTCGCGTCGCACGGCCCGGGCACGGTGATCGCCCCGGTCACGCAGGGGTTCGGCGAGGTGGTGTACTCGATCGCCACGGTCGGGTCGCTGGAGGTCAGCGGCCGGGTGAGCGAGGGCGTCCAGGCGGAGCCGCGCGGGACGTCGGGGCGCAGCAGGTACGAGTCGCCCGGGGTGGGCAGCTTGTCGTACGCGACGAAGTCGGTGACCGGGTCGGGCGAGTCGTTGCGGACGGTCAGCCGGTAGGAGAGGCCGCCGCCGGGGGTGGTGGTGCCGGTGGTGGCGTAGTCCTGGTCGAGGTCTCCCTTGACCTCCTTGAAGGAGCGCAGCACGGCCGGGACCTGCACCTCGACCTTGGAGGAGGCGTGGCACACGGTCTCGGTGGTGTTGCCGTTGCCGTTGAGGTCGTGGGTGTCCGGCGTGCCGCTGTCGGTACCGAAGTAGGAGCAGGCGACGGGTTCCTCGGCGCCCTCGGTGGTGACGTACACGTCGTTGGTGAGGGTGCCGGGCTTGGCGCTGCCGGCCACCTGGACGTCGATCAGGGTGCGGTAGGCCTTCTGGTCGTTGAGGTACGTCATGTCGGGCGCGCCGGCCGGCCAGGTCAGCTTGAGCAGCTGGCGGCCGTCCGGTCCGGGCAGCACCCGGACGGACTGCGGGGCGACGGACCCCGTGTAGCCGGGGTCGCGCCGGGCGCTGCCGTCCTGGTAGACGAGGCCGGGCGGCAGCAGGTCGTACATCACCAGCGGGGTGCCCAGGGTGCGGCCGGTTCGGTTGTACGGGGTGACCCGGAAGGTCGCGGTGCCGCCGGGGGCGAGCACCTCGCCGGAGGTGGTGGTCTTGGCGGCGCCCAGGTTGGTGGCCGCGGAGACGGTGGTGTCGGCGCAGTCGCTCGCCGAGGAGGTCGCACCGGTCGCGTCGGTGCCGGTCACGTCCACGCAGTTGTGCAGCGGGCCGGGCGCGGTGCGGCCGTCGTGGCCGGGGGTGACCACCTGGGAGAGCACCTGGACGGCGTTGCCGGGGCTCCAGCCGGTGGGGATGGGGCCGTTCCACTCGAAGCGCAGCCCGTCCAGCCGGCGGCCGGCCGGGATGCCGAGCTCGTCGTTCGCGGGGTTGCCGGCGCCTTCGGCGAAGGTGATCCGGCGGCTGCTCGAACCGTCGAACGGCTTGCCGGGGGTGAAGGTCCGCCAGGTCGGGTCGCCGTCGAGCCGGTACCGGAGGGTGAGGCCGATGCCGGTGGGGTTCCACGCCTCCAGCTGGATGGACTGCGGGATCAGCCAGTTGTAGAGGCCGGAGGTGGTACCGCTGCCCGGGTCGGTCATCACCAGGCGGGTGGCGGGGCCGGCGATGTTGCCGGGGTGGAGGCTGAAGGAGGCGATGTCGCCGGAGACGACCTTGTCCTGCCAGGTCTTGGAGGCGGCGACCTGGATGCCGGTGGTCGGCGGCTTGAAGGTCGGGGACTCGGCGGTGGCCTCGGACAGGTCGCGCATGCCCTCGGGACCGAGCGGGTCGCCTTGCAGGACAACCGAGTTGGTGGAGGTGGTGCCGCTGGGGAACGCCGGGTCGGGGTAGTTGACGACCAGGACGCCGGGGTTGCGGCAGCCGGCCTGGCCGTTTCCGGCCCGGAAGTCGCCGATGTCGAACGTCCAGCGGTCGGGGTCGGCCGGGTCCTGGGTCCAGCCGGGCGAGCGGCCGGTGTCGACGACGGCGCCGGGCGGCAGGGTGTCGACCAGGCGGCCGGCGTCCAGGTCGACGTTGGGGACGCCGCTGGTGGAGCAGGCGCTGAACTGGTAGGTGACCGACCGGCCGTCCTGGCTGCTCGTCTGGACGCCCTTGGTGACCCTGTAGTCGGGCTGGACGGCGGCGGTGGTGGCGGCGGAGCCGTTCTGCGCGGGCTCGCCGTCGGCGGTCAGGGTGGCCGAGTTGACGGTCTTGGTGCCGTTGGGGGTGGTGAAGTTGGGGAACCTGAGGACGACCTTGACGGTCGCGGTGGTGCCCGGGGTGAGGGTGAGGAGCTTGATGTCGAGGGTGCCGCCGAGGGTGCCGGCGGCCGGAACGGTCGAGCCGGCGACGTCGACGGTGCTCGCGTCCGGCGTCCAGCCGACGAACTCCATCCCTGCGGGGAGGGCGTCGGTGATCCGGCCGTTGGCGCAGTCGGTCACCGAGCAGGTGTAGCGCAGGGTGTAGGTGACGTTCTCGCCGGGCGCCACCGTCGGCTTGTCCACCGTCTTGGTGAAGCCGACGGCGGCTTCGGCGGTCGGGGCGGTGAGGGTGCCGGTGAGTAGCGTGCCCGCGAAGAGGCCCAGGGCCGTGGCCATTCGGCCTGTCCTGGACGGGGGTGAGGGTATTGATCGGAGCGTCCGCATGCCGGAATCTCACCCTCCGTTAATCCGAATGGCGGCGCGACGCGAGAGAAAATGAGTATTTTTCACCCAATTGGAGCAATCCGAAGGGGTGGACGCCACTAACGGGTGACGCTACGTCATCATCTCGTGGACGTCGTACGCGCCGGCGCCGTGGAGGAGCGCAGCACCAGCGAGGTGGCCAGCGGCGCGACCGGCGCCACCCGCTCCCCGCGCAGCAGGGCCGCCAGCGCAGCCGCGCCCGCCCGGCCCAGCTCCTCGCCGGGCAGGTCCACGGTGGTCAGCGGCGGGGCGAGCAGCGCGGCCACCGCGACGTTGTCCATGCCGACCACCGACAGGTCCTCCGGCACCCGCAGCCCCAGCTCGGCGGCGGCCTGGTAGACCCCGGAGGCGACCACGTCGTCGTCGCAGATCACCGCGCGCGGCCGGTCCGCCCGCTCCAGCAGCCGGCCCGCGACGGTCCGCGCCGCCCGGTGGCCGTCGTTCAGGCTCACGCCCAACTCCACGACGTCCAGGTCGAGTTCACGCACAGCCTGTTCGAAGGCGGCCTGCCGGACCCGGAAGGTGTAAGCGGAGTGGCTGGAGCGCAGCCGGCCGATCCGGCGGTGGCCGAGCGCGGCCAGGTGCTCGACCGCGGCGCGCATCCCGCCGGCCACGTCGAGCTCGACGGTCGGACGCGCCCGGTCGGTGCCGGGGTCGGCGTCCAGGAAGACGGCGGGGGTGTCGGCGGGCAGCTCGCCGAGCTGGCTGTCGTCCGGGGAGCAGATCAGCAGGCCGTCGAAGCGGCCGGCGGTGGCGGCCTCGGCGAGGGTGGCGCTGCCCCAGCCGGAGCTGACCACGACGGCCAGGCCGTTGCGGCCGGCCTCCTCGTGGACGCCTTCCAGCACCCGACCGAAGAACGGGCCCTGGAGGTTCGGCACGGCCAGCAGGATCATCCCGCTGCGGCCGAGCCGCAGCTGCCGCCCGGCCGCCTGCGGACGGTAGCCGAGGCTGCGGGCGGCCTCCCGGACCCGTCCCCGGGTGGCCTCGGAGACCCGCCGGCCGGCCTCGGCGCCGGAGAAGACCAGGGAGACGGTGGCCTGGGAGACCCCGGCGAGCCGGGCCACGTCCCGCCCGGTGGGCCGGCGGACGGGGGCCGGCCAGGTGCCGAGCGGCCCCT
>NZ_JAHSQD010000349.1 GCF_020103755.1 Streptomyces sp. LS1784 | reverse complement strand
GGCGTGGGCCACGGCGGCCGGTGGCGCGCGGGTGGAGGTGCCCGGGCGGCACCCGGACGAGGGGGTGGGGCGGCTGCTGGTCCGCACGGGTCGGCGGGGCGGCCGGTGGACGCGGTGGTGCGGGATGCCGCGGACGGGGGTGCCGGCACCGGTGCGGCGGCTCGGTCTCCGTCCACCGTTCGGGGAAATGGGGTATCAAGGATCAATGCCCCTGGAGCCCGCCGGCAGTGCGCCCACGCGCAGTGCGATGCGCTGCGTGCGCCTGCTGCTCGGCTGCACCAGCGCCGCCGAGCTGCTCGGCACCGTCCTGGCCGAGGGCCCGAGCTGGATCACCGGCGAGGGGTCCGCGCTGTACCTGCTGGACTCCGCCGGGATGCTCCGGCTGACCGCCTCGCACGGGCTGCCGGACTGGGCGCACGAGCGCTACGGCGTGGTCGATCCGGCCGGTGAGCTGCCCGCGGCGATGGCCCTGCGGCTGCGCCGCCCGTACCTGCTCAGCCCCGAGCACACCGGCATCGACTACCCGAACAGGAACGCCGGCATGGGCACCGGGATGGTCGCCGTGATCACCCTGCCGATGGTCGTGGACGAGCGGCCGATCGGTGTGCTCGCCCTCGCGCTGGCCCACCGGGGCACCGTCCCGCGCCGCGACCTGGACGTCCTGGAGACCGTCGCCGAGGCCTGCGCCCACCGGCTCTCCCACCTGCTGGACCACGCCGACGCCCACCTCCCGTACGGCACCCGGGTGCCGTACGGCGTGCGGTTACCCGAGGGCCCGCAGGCGGCGGACGGCCGCCCCGCCGGGCTGGCCCACCCACTGCTGTCGCTGGCCGTGCGGGCCGCCGGGTGCGGCGCCTTCGAGCGCGACCTGGTCACCGGGGAGAGCTACTGGGACGCCGAGGCGTTCCGGCTGACGGGCCGCCCGGCCGCCCCGGACGGTGCCGCCCCCGAGCTGGACCGGCTGGTCCACCCGGAGGACCTGCCGGACGTGCAGGCCGCGCTCGCCGAGGCGCTGGCCACCGGCGGCCGCTACCGGATCGGCTACCGGGTGCTGCGGCCCGGCGGCCGGGCCGCCCGGGTCGAGGAGTCCGGCGAGGTGATGCTGGACGTGCACGGGCGGCCGGTGCGGATCGCCGGGCTGCTGGCCGACGTCGGGCACCGGGAGCAGCCGCCGGCCGAGGAACGGAACTCCCCGTCCGCCGCCCGGACGGCGCTGCTGCTGACGCTCACCCGGGCACTGTCCCGGGCGGTGACCGTCCGGGACGTCACCACCGCCGTCACCGACGTCGCCCGCCCGGCCCTCGGCGCCGCCGGCATCGTCCTGGACCTGGTGGACGAGGGCCGGCTACTGCCCGTCTCGCACACCGTGCACGGGGGCCCGCGCCGCACCGAGCTCACCCGCCTGGCGGACCTGTCCGAGGACGTGATGCAGCGTTCGTTGGCCCGCTCCGCCCCACTGTTCAGCGAGCCCTCGGCGGACCGCACCCGGCGCGACCCGCTCACCCCGGCCGCCTGGGCGGTGCTGCCGCTGGTCGCCTCCGGGCAGCAGGTCGGCTCCTGCCTGATCACCTTCGCCGGCGAGCGGGTGTTCAGCCGCGAGGACCGCACCCTGTACTCGGCCTTCGCCGGCATCCTGGCGCAGTCCCTGGAGCGGGCCCGGCTGTACGACACCCACCACCACCGGGCCTCCGAGCTGCAGCGGGCGATGCTCCCGCGGACCCTGCCCCGGCTGTCCGGGATCACCAGCGCCGCCCGCTACCTGCCGAGCACCGAGGGCATGCAGATCGGCGGCGACTGGTACGACCTGCTGCGGCTGCCGGACGGCCTGATCGGGCTGGTGATCGGCGACGTCCAGGGCCACAACGCCGAGGCCACCGCGGTGATGGGCCAGCTGCGCAGCGGGCTGCGGGCGTACGCGACGGACGGGCACGACCCGGCCGCCACCCTGACCCGCACCAGCCGGCTGCTGGCCGAGCTGGACACCGAGCTGTTCGCGACCTGCCTCTACCTGACCCTGGACCCGGCCGACGGCGTGCTGACCGCGGCCCGGGCCGGGCACCCGGCGCCGGTGCGGATCACCGGCGACGCCGCGGCCGTCGAGCTGGAGCTGCCGGGCGGGCCGCCGCTGGGCGTGGACCCGGAGCAGCCGTACCCGCTGGCGGTGGAGCGGCTGGCGGTCGGCGAGACGCTGCTGGCGTACACCGACGGGCTGGTCGAGGACCGTGAGGAGGACTACGACGAGTCGGTGCAGCGGATGCTCGGCGGGCTCGAACTGTGGGCCCGGCAGACCGGTCCGGGGCAGGTCGGCCCGGAGCCGGCGCTGGAGCGGCTGGCCGATCTGCTCACCCTGAACGTGACCGAGCGGCGGTCCCGGCCGGACGACGTGGCGCTGCTGCTCCTGCACCGGACGACGCCCCTTCCGTGACACCCCGCACACAGGACCCACACATCGCAGGGCGCGATCCGGCCATCAGGCTCGATTCCGACGCTTCCCGAGGGGACCGGCCGGGCCGACCGGACGTCTCGCCATACGAGGGGATCGGGGTCGAACGACTCCCGATTGACGCCGAATTGACTTGATATTGACGAGATCCGGTCACTTGGCGAGATCCGTTCACACCTTCGTAGGATCATCACCCTAGAATTCGCGGCGTGACGATGACTCAGTGGTCCGTAACGGCAACCGGCGTGCTCGCCGTCCTCGCCCTCGTGGCCGCCGCGCGGTACCGCGCCGTGTCCGTCACCCAGCGCGGCCGCGCCGAGCGGCTGCACCGTGAACTCGTCGCCGTCCAGGAACAGCTCGCCGCCGAGCTCTCCCGCCGCGGCGCCGAACTCGCCGCCGTCCAGCAGGAGCAGGAGCACACCGCCTCCACCCAGCGGGCCTTCCTCAGCGTCGCCCGCCGGATCCTGGTGATGGCCCACGACCAGCAGGCGCTGCTGGACGAGATGGAACGCACCCACGACGACCCGGCGCTGCTGGAGGGCCTGCTCAAGGCCGACCACGCGGCCGCCCAACAGGCCAGGCTGGCCCAGACCCTGGCCGTGCTGTGCGGCGCGCGGGCCGGCCGGCACTGGCCGGAACCGGTCGCCCTGGAGGACGTCGTCCGCGGCGCCCAGTCGCGCATCCTGCCGTTCCAGCGCGTGGTGGTGCGCAGCCGGATCGAGACCGCGGTGGTCGGCGCCGCCGCCGAGGCGCTGATCCACGCGATCGCCGAGCTGCTGGACAACGCCACCCGCTACTCCCCGCCCAGCACCCAGGTGTTCGTCACCCTGATGCCGGTGCACAACGGCGCCGTCATCGAGATCGACGACGGCGGCGTCGGCATGCCGGAACAGGCCGTCGCCAAGGCCTCCGCCGCGCTGGCCGGCGGCAGCACCCTGGAGGTCTCCCGGCTGGGCGAGGTGCCGCAGCTGGGCCTGGCCGCGGTCGGCCGGCTCGCCGAGCAGTACGGCTTCCGGGTCACGCTCAGCTCGGCGCCCTCCCCGTACGGCGGCGTGCGCGTGGTCCTGCTGCTGCCCAACGCGCTGCTCACCGAGCCGCTGCCGCCCACCGTCCCCGGCCTCGGGCCGGACGACCAGGCGTTCAACCCCGGCCCCCGACCGGCCGCTCCCGCCGGTCACCCCCTGGTGGAGACCCCGCCGCCCGGCCGGCACACCGCCACCGGTGACACCCTTCCCCCGCTGCCCCGCCGGAGCCACCGGCGCGGCCGCACGGGCCGCCCCGCCCAGCACGCCGCTCCCCCTCCGCCGCCCGCGCCGCCCTACCGCTCGGCCCGGGACGCGCAGTCGTTCATGGCGATGTTCCAGGCCGGAACCGCCAGCGGCCGTTCCGCCGCCCGGGCCCAGGCCCAGTCCGGCCCTTCCCTGCCCGCTTCCCCCCGACTTCCCCAGCGCTCCGGAGAGTTCCATGACCACCACCCCTGACCTCGGCTGGCTGCTCGCCGACATCATCGCCGTCCCGCAGGTCCAGCACGCCGTCGTCGTCTCCAACGACGGCCTGGAGATCGGCCGCAGCGAGGGCATCGAGCGCGACGACGCCGAACGGCTCGCCGCCGCCTGCTCCGGGCTGCAGTCGCTGGCCCGCGGCGTCGCGACGGGCTTCGGCGGACCGGGCAGCGCCACCCGCCAGATCGTCATCGAGTACGGCGGCGGCTACCTCTTCATCGTCGCCGCCGGGGCCGGCGCGCACCTGGCCGTGGTGACCGGCGACGCGGTGGACGCCGGCCTGGTCGCCTACCAGATGCAGGTCCTGGTCGAGCGGATCGGCACCCACCTCACCAGCCCGCCGCGCTTCGACCACGCGGCGGGGGGCCACCGGTGAGCGGCCCGGTCCGGCCGTACGTCATCACCGGCGGGCGCAGCCGCCCCACCCGGGCCGAGCTGGCCGTGGAGAGCCTGGTCAGCGCGTTACCCGGGCCGCCGGAGCTACCCGAGGACGCGCTGCTGAACCGCGAGCACCGGCGCATCCTCGACCTCTGTCACAGCCTGCTGTCCATCGCCGAGGTGGCGGCCCACCTGGGGCTGCCGCTAGGCGTCGTCAAGGTGCTGGTCGGGGACCTGTGGGACCTCGGCGCCGTGCAGGTGCTCCCGCCCGTCCCGCAGGCCGAACGCCTGCCCGCAACCCTCCTGGAAGAGGTGCTCGTTGGCCTCCGCCAACTCCGCTGAAGCCGCCCCCGGGGCCGCCGGGTCCGCCGACGGACCGCAGTACCTGCCCTCCTCGGTGCAGGGCGCGGTCAAGATCCTGGTCACCGGTCCGTTCGGGGTCGGCAAGACCACCCTGGTCGGCTCGCTGAGCGAGATCACCCCGCTGCGCACCGAGGAGACCATGACCGCCGCCAGCGCCGGCGTGGACGACCTCACCGGGCGCCCCGGCAAGACCACCACCACGGTGGCGCTGGACTTCGGCCGGATCACGCTCAACTCGCGGCTCGCCCTGTACCTGTTCGGCACACCCGGGCAGCAGCGGTTCTGGCCGCTCTGGGACGACCTGTCGCGCGGTGCGCTCGGCGCCATCGCCATGGTCGACCTGCGCCGCCCGGACGAGAGCTTCGACGTGCTCGGCCGGCTGGAGGAGCAGCGCATCCCGTTCGCGATCGCGGTCAACACCTTCCCGGACACGCCGAGTTACCCGGAGGAGGAGCTGCGGTCGGCGCTGGACCTGCTGCCGGAGGTGCCGATCCTGCACTGCGACGCGCGCGACCGCCGGCAGTCCTACGACCTGCTGATCGACTTCGTCGACCACCTGCACCGCAACTCGATCCTGGAGCTCCAGGGATGACCACGCCCGAACCCCCGGGGTGCCCCGTCGCCCACGGCGGCAGCCTGCCCGACGGGTTGCCCGTGGGCGTGCCGCTGACCCCGCTGTACGGCCCGGCCGTCGCCGAGGACCCGCACGGCCTGTACGCCCGGCTGCGCGAACGCTACGGCCCGGTCGCACCGATCGAGCTGGAGCCCGGGGTCGAGGCCTGGCTCGTCCTCGGCTACGCCGAGCTGCTCGAACTCACCCGCAACGAGGCGCTGTTCTCCAAGGACTCGCGGCGCTGGCGGGTGCCCGCCGAGGGCCGGCTGGCCGCCGACTCGCGACTCCAGCCGATGACCTCCTGGCGGCCCACCCTGCTCAACCTGGACGGCGCCGAGCACCAGCGGCTGCGCGCCGCCGTCGCCGACACGCTCGCCCAGATCGACCACCGGCAGCTGCGCGGGACCACCGAGGCCGCCGCCAACGGGCTGATCGACAGCTGGGGCCCGGACGGCACCGCCGACCTGGTCGCCCAGTACGCGCGCCGGCTGCCGCTGCTGGTCTTCACCCAGCTGCTCGGCCTGCCCACCGACGCCGGTCCGCACCTCATCCGGCTGATCAACGACATCTCCGACAGCGGCGCCGATTCGGTGCGCGCCAACCAGGAGTTCCACGCGATCCTGGTCGACCTGGTGCAGCGCCGCCGGGCCACGCCCAGCGCCGACCTCACCTCCTGGCTGCTGGCCCACCCGGCCGCGCTGACCGACGAGGAGGCGGTGCACCACCTGGTGGTGATGATGGTCGCCGGGAACGAGACCACCATCTGCTGGACCGGCAACACGCTGCGGCTGCTGCTCACCGACCGGCGCTTCCGGGCCACCCTCACCGGCGGGCGGCTGACCGTCTCCGACGCGCTGGAGGAGGTGCTCTGGCGCGACCCGCCGACGCAGAACTTCCCCGGTCGCTGGGCCACGAGCGACACCGTCCTCGGCGGCCAGTACATCAGCCGGGGCGACCTGCTCGTCCTCGGTCTGGCCGCGGCCAACGCCGACCCGGCCGCGCAGGGCGTCTCGGCCGCCACGCACGGCTCGCTCGGCGGCAACCGGGCGCACCTCGCGTGGGGCGCGGGCCGGCACGTCTGCCCGGCCCAGCACCCGGCCCGGATCATCGTCGAGACCGCCGTCGAGACCCTGCTGCACCGCCTGCCCGACCTCCAACTTGCCGTACCACCTGGTGAGTTGACGTGGCGCCCGTCCCCCTGGTCCCGGGCCCTGACCGCCCTCCCGGTGCTCTACAGCGCCTTCACCCCGCCCCGCCCGCCAGCCCCCGAGAGGCCCGCATGGACACCACCGACTCCGGAACCCGCGCCGAGCCCTTCAGACTCGACCCCTTCGGCCGCGACCAGCACGGCGAGAACGCCCGACTCCGCGCGGCCGGCCCCGCGGTCCTGGTGGAACTCCCTGGCGGGGTGGTGGTCTGGGCGGTAACCCACCACGACACCCTCCAGTCGCTGCTGGCCGACCCCCGCGTCGGCAAGGACGCCCGGCTCTGGAGCACCTTCCGGGAGGGACGGCTGCCGGAGGGCTGGCCGCTGCTCAACTTCATCGCCGTCCCCGGCATGGTCACCGCCGACGGCGAGGACCACCGGCGGCTGCGCGGGCTGGTCTCGCAGGCCTTCACCCCGCGCCGGATAGCCGACCTGGCCCCCGCCGTCGAGGCCCGGACGATCGCGCTGCTGGACGAGGTCGCGAAGCTGGAGGGCGAGTTCGACCTGCGGCGGCACTTCGCCTACCCGCTGCCGATGCAGGTGATCGGCGAACTGCTCGGCCTCGCGCTGGAGCAGCAGGACGAGCTGCACGAGCTGTCCGACACCATGGTCTCCAGCTCGGCCACCCCGGCGGCGGCCCTGGCCGCGCAGCGGGGCCTGAACGCGCTGCTGGCCTCGGTGGTGGCGGCCAAGCGGGCCGAGCCCGGTGACGACCTGACCACCGACCTGATCGCCGTCCGCGAGGCCGGCGACCGACTCAGCGAGGCCGAGCTGGTCGGCACCCTGCTGCTGATGCTGGTCGCCGGGCACGAGACCACGCTCAACCTGATCACCAACGCCGTCCGCGCCCTGCTCGCGCACCCGGACCAGCTGCGGCTCGTCCTGGACGGGGAGCAGCCGTGGTCCGCGGTGGTCGAGGAGACGCTGCGCTACGACTCGCCTGTCGGGCAGTTCCCGCTGCGCTACGCGCGCGAGGACATCGCGGTCGGCGACGTGGTGATCCGGCGCGGCGAGGCGCTGCTGGCCTCGTACGCGGCGGCCGGGCGGGACTCCGGGCACCACCCGGACGCGGACCGCTTCGACCTCACCCGGCAGCCCGCCAAGCACCTGTCGCTCGGCCACGGCCCGCACTTCTGCCTCGGCTCCGGGCTCGCCCGGCTGGAGGCCGAGACGGCGCTGCGGCACCTGTTCACCCGCTTCCCCGGGCTGGCCCGTGCGGAGGGCCGGACCGACGAGCCGATCGCCTCGTTCGTCAGCAACAGCGTGCGCACCCTGTGGGTGACGGTCTGAGCCGGCCGGTTACCTGAGGGCGGTCCGGGTCGTTCGGCAGGGCATGAAGAAACTCGCCACCCTGGCCGCCCTCACCATGGCGGGCCTCGCCCTCGCCGTCCCGGCGGCCTCCGCCACCACCCAGACCGCCTCCTCGCCGGACGTCACCGGCGGGCTCACCGACGGGCTCGAACTCTCCCCCGCCGACGTCGCCCTGAGGACCGTGGGCAAGCTCCCCGTCGTCGGCAGGACCGCCGACCAGGTCGAGGCGATCGGGACCAGCCAGATGAGCCACCCGGGGCTCAGCGGGCAGGTCCTGAACTGATATCGCCGGGCCGGCGAACGGCCCGTGGGCGGCCGGCCGACCCCCGAACGGCCGGCCGTCCCACGCGCCCGGTCCGCGGCACTCAGCCAGCGGACAGCCGGTTGAGCTCCGGGTAGCTCAGCCCCTCGGCGAGCGCGGTGAACGTGCCGCGCCCGTACACCTCCTCGGCGGCCCGGCGGACCGCCGCGTACGCCACCTCGGCCAGGCCGGGGCCCAGGCTGATCCGGGCCACGCCGAGCTTCGCCAGCTCGGCGACCGCCGGGGAGCCGGGGCCGACCAGCACGTTCAGCGGCGCCGGGACGGCCTCGACCAGGGCGGCGATGGTCTCCGGGTCGGACACCCCGGGGACGAACACCCCGTCCGCGCCCGCCGCGACGTACGCCCGCAGCCGGCGGACCGCGTCGTCGAGCCGGCCCTCCGGAGCGCCGATCCCGCGCAGGAAGACGTCGGTGCGCGCGTTGACGAAGAGCGGCACACCGGCCGTGTCCGCCGCGGCCCGGGCGGCCGCGATCCGCTCGGCGGCCTCCTCCGCCGCCCGGCCCTCGTCCTCCAGGTTCACCCCGACGGCGCCGGTGGCGAGCAGCGCGGCGACCGTCTCGCCGACCCCGGCGGCGGTGTCCGCGTAGCCGCCCTCCAGGTCCGCGGTGACCGGCAGGTCGACCGCTCGGACCACCTGGGCGGTCCGGGCCAGCACCTGCTCGCGGTCGGCGCCGCCGCCGTCCGCGCTGCCGAGCGACCAGGAGACGCTCGCGCTGGCCGTC
>NZ_JAHSQD010000348.1 GCF_020103755.1 Streptomyces sp. LS1784 | reverse complement strand
CCGGCCAGCCGCGGCGCCAGCGACTGGCGGCGGGCGGTGCGCAGCGCGGTGGCGAGCACGCCGGCCAGCCGGCTGTCCCCGCCCCGGCCTAGTTCGTCCAGCCGGGCCGAGACCTCGGCCAATTCCTCCGGTGGGCAGCAGAGTTCGGGAAGGTGCAGGGCGGCCGCGAGGGCGGCAGGTTCGGGCAGCGCACCGGAGCGTACGGCCCAGAGCGCGGAGCTCGGGCCGAGCCCGTTCTCCACCACCGCGGCGTGCATCCAGTGGGTGCCGGTGCGCACGTGCCGCGGGCGGACCCACTTGGCGACCCGCTCGCCGAACTCGGCCCGGGGGAAGCCCCGGACCGTCCGCACCACGTACCCCTCCTGCCGGTCGAGGTCCAACCGCAGGGCGCGCAGGGCCCGTTCGTCGTAGCGGCCGCGCCACAGCACCCGAGGGGCGGGGATGCCGAGGCGGCGCAGGAAGCGGACGGTGTCGTCCCAGTCCAGGCAGTGGTCCTGGCCGTCGGGCCCGGTCGTCCAGACCGAGAAGCCGTAGAACCAGCTCTCCAGATCGGTGTACGGGATCGAGTGCCGGGCGAACAGGTTCTCGCCGCAGATCCGCCAGCCGTCCGGGATGCGCGGGGCGATCCGGCCCTGGAGGCCCTTCACCCAGGCGCGGGAGGGGTGGTGGCCGGAGTCCAGCGAGCGGGCGTGCAGGCCGTCGCGGTAGAGCGTGGTGTTCTCGCCGTCGAGCTTCTCGGTGACGACGACCTCGGCGCCGGTCAGCGCGGACAGGTCCCCGGTCCGTACGTCGTCCGCCGTGGCGCCCGGTGACCAGGGCAGATGCGGCGTCCGGGGGTAGTGCACACGCATGTCCGGCTCCCTGGGCGTTCTTGATCCGGCGGCCACTGTAGGAGCGGCCGCGAAGCCCCGGCCACCGATTAAACGGGACTGGTGAGGGTGCCCCTCGGCAGCTGGGGGCCCGGGCGACACGCGGGCAGGAACGTCCCTGCACCCCCGTGCCGCACCCGCGCGGTGCAATGGCGCCACCCGACACGCCGTCAACAGGGGAGGCCGACAGGTGGAGACGAGGGCGAAGGACGCGGGCCCGGTCCGGGTGCTGGACGTGGCGAGCGCCGACTACCGCCGGGCGTTCGAACTGTTCCTCGCCGGCACGGACGAGAAGCCGATCACCCACGCCTGGCTGGGCGAGATCGCGGCCGCCCTGCCGCACCGCCGCGTCCTGCTGGACCTCGGCGCGGGAGACGGCCGCACCACCGCCTACCTGAGCCGCTCCTTCGACCGGACGATCGCGGTGGAGCCCAGCGCCGCGATGCGCGAGAAGCTCGGCACTGCCTGCCCCGACGCCCTGGTCCTCCCGGAGCCGCTCGACCGGGTCCACCCGCCCGAGCAGGGCGACCTCGTCCACCTCTCCCACGTGCTCTACTACGTGCCCGAGGTGGACTGGCTCGGCACCGTCACCCGCGCCCTGGACTGGACGGCCCCCGGCGGCACCCTCCTGGTCGTGCTCCAGAACCCGGAGAGCCCCTGCATGCGGATGGCCGCGCACTTCACCGGCGTCCGCTACGACCTCGGCCCGCTCGCCGATCGCCTGCGTGAACGGCACCCGGAGCACGGCTACGCCCTCGAAACCCTCGACCTCCACTACCGCACGCCCCACCTCGCCGAGGCGGTGGACGTCGCCGAGTTCATGGTCAACGTCGCCGACCTGGCCGCCCTGGACCCGCTCCCCTCCCGCGCGGCCCTGACCGCCTACGTCCAGGACCACTTCGCGCTCCCCGCAGACGGCTACGCCATCGGCCACACCCAGGACATGCTGATCATCCGCCGCGCCGCCCAGGCCTGAACCGCAGCGGCGGACACCCACCCCCGACCAGGGCCCAGGGATGCCCGACGCCACCCCGTCCTGCCGCGACCTCCGCGCCCTGGCGATCGACCGCTCCCCCAGGCGCTCCCCGGAGCGCAGCCACACCCGGGGCCTGATCGACCCCAGCACCGGCATCCTGGAACGTCCGGGCGTCGAGGTCGAACGTGAGTCGAAGGAGCGCAGGGTGTGCCGGTGGGGTGGCTTCCGGGCCTTCGGTTGCCTCGGCCGGCCGCGGGCGGTCAGTGCGTCGGGCCCTGGACCGCTTCGTCCTCGTCCTGCATGTCGGCGGCATCGCTGAGACCGAGGCGCAGGTGCTCGATGTGGTAGACGGCCTGGTCGAGGAGTTCGGCGACGTGGTTGTCGTAGAGCGCGTAGACGACCGAGCGGCCCTGGCGGGTGCCGACGACGAGGCCGAGGTTGCGGAGCAGTCGCAGTTGGTGGGAGCAGGCGGACTGCTCCATGCCGACCTCGGTGGCGAGTTCGGTGGCGGCGCAGGGGCCCTCGCGCAGGCGGGAGAGGATCAGCAGGCGGGAGGGGGTGGCCAGGGCCTGCAGGGTGGTGGCCACCCGGGCGGCGCTGGCTGCGTCCAGGCGCGTGCGCGGGACGGCGGTGGCGGGAGCGGCTCCATGACCCATGGGGGCAATACTACAACTCATAAATGAAGGAGCGTTCATATGTTCATGTATGGTGGACGGGTCGTCGGTCCTGCCCTGCCCTGAAGGGTTCCTCTGCCATGTCCTCCACCCTGATCGAGCGCCCCGCGCCCGCGGCCGCGCCTCGTTCGGATGCCGCCCCGCGCCGCCGCACGCGGGTCTTCGCACTGCCCGAGGCCCGCTGGGCCGCCGCCGCGACGGTGCTGTTCCTGATCGCGCTGCCGCTCCAGCTGACCGGCGCCCCCGCCTGGGCCTGGGGCCCGCTGTACGTCCTCGCCTACGCGACCGGCGGGTGGGAGCCGGCGTGGGCGGGGTTGCAGGCGCTGCGCGAGAAGACCCTCGACGTCGACCTGCTGATGATCGTCGCCGCGCTCGGGGCTGCGGCGGTCGGGCAGGTGATGGACGGCGCGCTGCTGATCGTCATCTTCGCCACCTCCGGCGCCCTGGAGGCGCTGGCCACCGCCCGTACCGCCGACTCGGTGCGCGGACTGCTCGACCTCGCCCCGGCCACCGCCACCCGGCTGCTGCCCGACGGCGGCGAGGAGACCGTGCCCACCGAGGAGCTCGCGGTCGGTGAGACCGTCCTCGTGCGTCCCGGTGAGCGGATCGGCGCCGACGGCAAGGTTCTCGACGGTGCGAGCGAGGTCGACCAGGCCACCATCACCGGCGAGCCGCTGCCCGTGGCCAAGGAGACCGGGGACGAGGTCTTCGCCGGAACCCTCAACGGCAACGGCGCGCTGCGGATCCGGGTCGAGCGGGACGCCTCCGACTCGGTGATCGCCCGGATCGTCGCCATGGTCGAGGAGGCCTCCGAGACCAAGGCGCCCACCCAGCTCTTCATCGAGAAGGTCGAACAGCGCTACTCGATCAGCATGGTCATCGCGACTCTCGCCGTCTTCGCCGTCCCGCTCGCCTTCGGCGCGGCCTTCACCGGCTCGCTGCTGCGCGCGATGACCTTCATGATCGTCGCCTCCCCGTGCGCGGTGGTGCTGGCCACCATGCCGCCGCTGCTCTCCGCCATCGCCAACGCCGGACGCCACGGCGTGCTGGTGAAGTCCGCTGTCGTGATGGAGCGCCTCGGCCAGGTCGACACCGTCGCGCTGGACAAGACCGGCACGCTCACGGAGGGCACCCCGCGCGTCACCGACCTCCGTCCCCTCACCGGTTCCGGCCTCACCGAGGAGGAGCTGCTGGCGCTCGCCGCCGCGGCCGAGCACCCCAGCGAGCACCCGCTGGCCCGCGCCGTCGTCGACGCCGCCCGCACCCGGGGCCTCGCCCTGGCCGACGCCGAGCACTTCGCCTCCACCCCGGGCGTCGGCATCACCGCCACGGTCGAGGGCCGCACCATCGCGGTCGGTGCACCGACGCGGCTGATCAACGGCCGTACGGACACGGCCTCCGCCCACGCCGCCGTCATCGCCGCCGAGCTGGAGGAGACCGGCCGCACCGCCGTCCTGGTGGAGGCGGACGGCGTCCCGGTCGGCGTGCTCGGCATCGCCGACCGGCTGCGCCCCGACGCCGCCGACACCGTGACCGCCCTGACCGGGCTCACCGGCCGCACGCCCATGCTGCTCACCGGTGACAACCCGCGTGCCGCCGCCCACCTCGCGGCCGAGGTCGGCATCACGGAGGTGCGGGCCGGTCTGCTGCCGCAGGACAAGGTCGCCGCCGTCCGCGAGCAGGAGACGGCCGGGCGCAAGGTGCTGGTGATCGGCGACGGCGTCAACGACGCGCCCGCGCTCGCCGCCGCCCACACCGGCATCGCGATGGGCCGGGCCGGCTCCGACCTCGCCCTGGAGACCGCCGACGCCGTGATCGTGCGCGACGAACTCGCCACCGTCCCCGCCGTGGTGGCACTCTCCCGGCGGGCCCGCGGCTTCGTGGTGCAGAACCTTGTGATCGCCTCGGTGTTCATCTCGGTGCTGGTCGTCTGGGACCTGGTCGCCACCCTGCCGCTGCCGCTGGGCGTGCTCGGCCACGAGGGCTCGACGGTGATCGTCGGCCTCAACGGCCTGCGGCTGCTGCGCGAGGCCGCCTGGACCAGGGCCCGTGCCGAGGGCGGCCGGTGAGCCGTCGAAGCAGGAAGGCCGTCGCCCCCGTGAAGGGGGCGGCGGCCCGCTGCACCGTCGCCGTCTGCCGGGGCTGCTGCTGCGGCACCCCGAAGGTGCCCGGTGTGGACCACGCCGCCCGGCTCGAAGACCTCCGCACCTCGCTCGCGGGGATCGCGAACGTGCGCCCGACCGGCTGCCTGGACGCCTGCGAGCAGGCCAACGTGATGGTGGTCCAGCCCTCCGCCGAGGGCCGCAAGGCCGGCGGGCGCCCCGTGTGGCTCGCCCTGGTCAACGACGCCGAAGCCGCCCGCGACATCACCGCCTGGGTCGAGGCCGGCGGCCCCGGACTCGCCGATCCGCCGGGCGTCCTCGACCTCTACGCCTTCCGGCCCTCCCGCCGGATCCGCCAGGCGCTCGACGACTGAACCGGACCCGCACCGAGGGGATGTGACGCGGGAAACAGCGGCAATGAGTATCAAGAGGAGGTAAAGCCCCGGTATGGTCTACCCCTGCGAAGGGGAGTAGCCCCGCGAACCGGTCGTCGACACACTGGAGTCATCCGCCTCCCGGTGGCCGGGCCCGTGATTCGGTACGGATCCGGGCGGGCGAGACCTTCGGTCCATGGTCGACGACGGAAACAGCGCGTCGGCGGGGCCGAAGCCTGCCCGTGCCCCTCGCGCCGGCCGTCCTTCGGACCCGCGCCGAGGCGGGAAGGCAGGACGGATCCCGTGATCCATTTCGTGTTGCTCATCGTCTGCGCGGTGGCGATCTACCTCTCGTGCGAGTGGTTCGTCAACGCGGTCGAATGGCTGGGTGAGCGCCTCAACGTCGGGAAGATGGCGGTCGGTACGATCCTGGCCGCCTTCGGCACCGCGCTGCCCGAGTCGGTGGTGACCCTGGTCGCGGTCACCACGGGGGCCACCCAGGAGGCCAGGAACATCGGCGTGGGTGCCGCCATGGGCGGTCCGCTCGCCCTCGCCACGGTCGCCTACGGTGTCACCGGTGTGATGCTCCTGCTCCACCGCCGAAAGGCGCGCAGCGCGGCTGCGGCCCCCGTTCCGGTGGGGGTCGGCGGACGGAACGACGCGGTCGCGTCCATCGGCGGCGTCCCCGGCGGCGGCCAAGCGCTCGGCGGCGAGAGGGACATGAAGCGGCTGGCCAAGGACCAGAGCTGGTTCCTGCCGATCTTCGCCGTCAAGGTCGCGCTCGGTCTGGTCGCCTTCGCGTTCAAGCCCGCCCTCGGCATCCTGTTCTTCGCGGCGTACGCGGTCTACTTCTGGCGGGAGATCCGCAGCAGCCGCGCCGAGGGCGAGGAGGAGGACGAGGAGGAGCTGGAACCGCTGAAGTTCCAGCGGAAGAAGGCGTCCCCCGACACCTGGGCGGTGGTGGCCCAGACGCTCGCCACCTTGGTGGTGATCTTCTTCGCCGCGCACTTCTTCGTGAAGCAGCTCGACGTGATCGGTCCGATGCTCGGCCTGTCGGCCACCGTGACGGCTCTTCTGCTGTCCCCGATCGCCACCGAACTGCCGGAGATCATGAACGCCGTCATCTGGGTCCGTCAGGGCAAGACCAAGCTCGCCCTCGCGAACATCTCGGGCGCGATGATGATCCAGGCCACCGTCCCCAGCGGTATCGGCCTGCTGTTCACCAGCTGGCACTTCGACGGTGCGCTGCTGTGGTCCGGGGTCGTCACCATGGCCGCGATCGTCTACCTCCTGCTGACCATGCGTGCCCACAAACTGACCCCGGCCCGGCTCGGTGTGACGGCGCTGCTCTACGCCGTCTTCGCGGCCGGGCTGATTCCCGTCCTCAACTGATCGCGACGGGAGCTGTCTGACGCCCCGGTGGCGCGGTTCGGCCACAGGCCGGGCCCGCGCCCCGGTCCCGGCCCCGGTCGAGGACGACGAGGGCTGATCCCACAGAGCACGGCATCTTCGACAGCAGGACTGCCCTCAGCCGCGCGAGGTGGCGCGCAGGCGCAGGCCGTCAGGTGCGAGACCTCCGAAGGTGGTGACCTGGTAGCCGGGTTCCGGTCCGGGCGGCTCGCTCACGTGGTAGCGGCGGGCGGTCTGCGCGGTCAGGAGCGTCAGCACGGCCATGGCCAGAGCGGCTCCCTCGCAGCCGTGCGGCCCGGTGCCGAAGGAGAGGAAGGCCCCGGGTTTCGCCGGCGAGCCCGCATCGTCGAGCCAGCGTTCGGGCTGGAACCGGTCCGGTTCGGAGTGTTCCCGTGCGTCGCGTTGGGCGGTGTAGGGGCAGACGAGAACGGTGGACCCGGCGTCGATGGTGTAGCCGGCGAGCTGGGTCCGTCGCGTGGTACGCCGGGTCAGGAGCCAGCTCGGGGGGTGCAGTCGAAGCACCTCGTGTACCAGCGCCCGGGTGTATCGCAGGCTGTCGAGGTGGGTGCTGGTCGTCGCGGCCGGGTCCGCGGGCAGCAGGGCGGCTTCTTCCGCGACGAGGCCCGCCGCCCGGGGGTACCGGGCCAGGTGGAGCAGGATCCATCCGGCCGCCCGGGAAGGCGTCTCGAAGGTGGCGACGGTGATTCCGGGGAGACTGTCGAGGATGGCCTCTTCCGGCAGCAGGCCGTAGCGGGGGGAGGGCCGGAGCATCTGCCCCAGCACGTCGTCACCGAGGCTGCCCGACGAACGGCGCCGGCGGACGATGGGCCGCAGCGCGTCGGTGAAGGCGATTTGCTGTCGGGTGCGGAACCGTCGTGCCGGTGTGGGGATCCAGCGCGGCCACACCCAGCGCGAGGGGCGTACGAGCAACTCCCGGGCCTGGAAGAGCTGTGAGGCGAAGGGCAGCAGGGTGGGTGCGTCCTCGGAGAAGAGGTAGCGCACGCCGATCTCCGCCAGGGCGTGCCGGACCGGGGGCAGGATCTCGACATCCTGGCCGGTGGGCCATTGGTCGGCGAATCGAGCGGTCCCCGGCGCGATCTCACCGATCCGGGCTGCGACCGCCTGGGGGCGCAGTCCGCGCATCCGCGCGGCGTGAGCGTTCGCCCGCTCCTCAGGCGTCGGTGCTCCGCTCGCCCGCTTCAACGGCGGGAAGAGGGGCGAGGGGGGCTTGGGGAAGTCCTGCTCGCGGCGCAGGACTGCTTCACACGGCCCGGCCGCAGCGGTGACGTAGACGCCCGGGTCCAGCTGCCAGACGTCTCCGCACTCGTCAGCGCCACGGCGCGCTACCGCCAGCCGGTCGCGGCTCCAGGCCGCGAAGCTGCCTTCGGGCAGCCGGGGCGGCTCGTTCATGCGGCCCATGAGATCGTCCCTGACCCTCTTACCCGTCCAGGCCGATGTCGTCGGCGGCGTGGCCGGGAGCCGGCGGACGCCCGAGGGCGTTCGCCGGCAGTGCCGTCAGGTCCAGTCGTGTTCGCCGTACGCACCGTAGTGGCGGGTGAAGGACAGCTTGCTGAGCAGCTTGGCAATCATGATGCGCTCCTCTCGCCTGGCTTCAGCACCAAGTGCCATATATTCCATACTTCCACATACGCCATATGTGTCATATCCGGGGCATCGGTCGCACGTATGGATACGGGCGCGTGCTTGCGGGCCGGGCCCGCAGCCGGCCGACGCCGACCTGGCGCTGGAGGTCAGTGCCGCCCCCGGCCTTGGGATATGGCGGTGCCGGCTACCTCAGGATCGAGGGGTGTCAGCGCCCCTGAGGAACGGAACAGCCGGCACGTGAACCGGCAACCTCGCAATTCGGGATGACGAGGTTCCTGAACGATGGGGCCGGTACGGCTGAACGTCCTCGAACCGGGGCCCGTCAACTGCCCGTGGCCGCATGCTTGGCCAGCTCCGGGAGTGCCTCCAGGCCGTGGGCGGTCTCGGCCGCGCAGGGGGCGGTCGAGGCGGCGAGGCCGGCGAGCGTGGCGGCGGACCAGATGTGGCGGCGCGGGGCGGGGCGAGCAGGACGGTGACCCTGCGTGGCACAGCGCCGAGCGTGGCCGGGCAAAGGCGTCCGAGGCGCCCGAGCAGGCCGATGGCTGCTGCGGGGACGCGGCTGCGGGCCCGGGTGCGGCGGGCGGCGAGGGCGTCCTTGCCGACGGTGCGGGCGGCCCGCTCGCGGTCGCCGACGGCTACGACGGCGCTCTCGTCGGCCCAGCGCTCCGGCGAGACCCGGGTGGTCGCCCTGGACGCGGTCACCGTGTCCGTGCCGCGCGGTGAGTTCGTCGCGATCACGGGCCACTCCGGCTCCGGCAAGTCCACTCTGATGCACCGTCCGGCCGAGCTGCCCGGCGGTCAGCAGCAACGCGTGGCGTGTGCCCGCGCGCCGGCGAGCCGGCCGGAGGCGGCGACGGCGGTCAGGCCGGCCGGTCCTGCTGGCCCCCGGACCAAGGC
>NZ_JAHSQD010000347.1 GCF_020103755.1 Streptomyces sp. LS1784 | reverse complement strand
CGCGCCCGCCGGCGAGGCCCGCGAGCTGGTCCAGCGGCACGGCGAGGCGGGCGGCGAGGTCGTCGGAGTACGGCAGCGGGCTGACCCCGCGGGCCCCGCGCTCGAACAGCTCCCGGCCGAGCCGCTGCTCCAGCGCCCGGATCTGCGCGGTCACCGTGGACTGCGACAGGCCCAGCAGGTGCGCGGCCGCGGTGAAGGAGCCCACCCGGTGCACGGCGAGGAAGGTCCGCAGCTGGTTGAGGTCCAGCGGGCCGGAGCCGGTGGTCGGCCGATCGCTCATGCCGGCCAGCCTACGGGATTCCGATGGCTCGACGGCCGGCTCGACGATCCGGGTGAGGCATCGGAATCCCGATGCCTCGCATCGCGAGGCCCATTGGTTCCCGCGGGTGGGGCGCGTCTAGCGTCGACGGGGTGAGCGTCGCGGCAGGTCGTCGCGGCGCAGACCCCGGTACCCCTGGAGGCACACCCCATGGCCGACATCCTGTTCGTCCTGACCGGTTCGAAGGTCTGGACCCTGAACGACGGCACCGCGCACCCGACCGGCTTCTGGGCGGAGGAGGCGGTCGTCCCGTACCGCGCCTTCACCGAGGCCGGTCACCGGGTCACCGTCGCCACCCCGGGCGGCGTCGTCCCGGTCGCGGACCGGGCCGGCCTGACCGATCCGGCGATGGTCGAGGAACTGGCGAAGATCGCCGAGTTCCGGCAGCCGCTGGTGCTGGCCGAGGCCGACCCGGCCGACTACGACGTCGTGTTCTACCCGGGCGGTCACGGCCCGATGGAGGACCTGGCGGTCGACGCGGACTCCGGCCGGCTGCTGACCCGGGCGCTCGCCTCCGGGCGCCCGCTCGGGGTGGTCTGCCACGGCCCGGCCGCACTGCTCGCAGCGCGGACCGAGGACGGCGGCTCGCCCTTCGCCGGATACCGGGTGACCGGCTTCACCAACGCCGAGGAGACCCAGGCCGGCCTGGCCGACCGGGCGCCGTGGCTGCTCCAGGACCGGCTGGTCGAGCTCGGCGTGGACTTCGAGGAGGGCGAGCCCTGGGCGCCGCACGCGGTGGTCGACCGCAACCTGGTGACCGGTCAGAACCCGGCCTCCTCGGCCCTGGTGGCCGCCGGGCTGCTGAAGATGCTGGAGGACGCCGCGAAGTAGCGGCCGCGCGGTGGGCCCCACGCGGGCGGGTGAGCGACGGAGCGTGCGCACGTGTCGTACCCGTCGCTCACCCGTACGGGTGGGGTGTCCAGGACCTGTCGCGGATCCGCCGGACCGGCCCTCGGGCGTCCCGTCGTGCCGGGCTTCCGTCAGCGGAGGCCGTAGGCGGTGAGGGGGTTCCCCGTCCAGATCCGGCGGGCGGCCTGCTCCGGGTAGCGGACGGTCTCCGAGCGGGCGTCCAGGACCCGGGTGAGCTGCCCGTCCGGATCGAAGGCGGGCCACCCCGGGTCGCCGGTGGTGGCGAACCGGACCCAGGCCTGCCGCAGTTCCGCCGAGACCCGGACCGCCTGCGGCGGAGGCGGGTCGCCGAGGACGTGCCGCGCCGTCGGGCTGTCCAGGCTGCCGAAGGCGAGCGGCACGTCCAGACCGTGGCAGGCGCCGAAGACGCCGCCGAGGGCGGGAGCGGGCAGAGCGAGCTCGAAGAGGTACGAGGTGCCGCCGGCAGCCGCGTTGGCCTCGGCCAGCCGGAGGGACGGCACCCGGAAGAGGGCGTCGGAGCTGACGGCTTCGATGAGCTCGGAGGGTGTCGCGCCCGGGAGGGCGGCCCGGTAGGCGTCCGGGCCGCCCGGTGGCGGGGCGAACAGATCCAGCGCGAGCCGGGCCTCCTCCTCGGTGAAGGTGCCGTGCCGTCCGCTGAGGACGCTGAACAGCCGGAACTCGTCCCGGGTGTGGCCGACCAGCAGCTCGACGCCGGCGGTGAGCGCCGACCACGGAGAGCCGGGCAGGACCTCGCCGTCGACCACCGGGACGGTGGCGATGCCGCTGTGCGCCAGCCGGCCCCAGCGCGCGAGGTGCTCCGGCAGCGCGGTGCCGAGTTCGGTGACCGCCGAGGCCAGGCGCCACGGGTGCACCTCGGCCAGCGCGGCGGCGGTGGGGGCCGTGCCGAGCAGCTTCGCGAGCTCGGCGGTGACCTCCGCGGCCAGGGCGGGCGTGCAGTGGTTGCCCGGCACGGTGTGGGCGACGGCTCGCCGGAACAGGCCGCGGGCCTGGTCCATCGTCAGCAGGGCGGCGACCGACCCGGCGCCGGCGGACTGCCCGGCGACGGTCACCTGCGCAGGGTCCCCGCCGAACCCGGCGATGTTGCGCCGAACCCAGTGCAGGGCGGCGATCTGGTCGAGGAAGGCCCGGTTGGCCGGGGCGCCCTCCAGCAGCGCGAAACCCTCGGCGCCCACGCGGTAGTTGATGCTCACCACGACCAGCCCGGCGGAGGCCAGGGCGGTCGGGTCGTACAGCGGGTCGCCGGAGGCCCCGGAGATGAACCCGCCGCCGTGGATCCAGACCAGGACCGGCAGCCCGGCCGCGCCCGGATCGGGTGTGCAGACGTTGAGCGTCAGCCAGTCGGTGTCCTCGGACGTTCCGGGGGACTCGGCGGGCATCGGCCCGGACTGGGGGACGACGGGGCCGAAGGCGGCGGCCTCACGGACGCCGTCCCAGGACTCGGGCTCGACGGGAGCGGCGAAGCGGAGGGCTCCGACGGGCGGCTGGGCGTAGCGGATGCCGCGGAAGACCGCGAGTTCCCGGCCCGCTTGCTGGTCCTGTCGCTGGTCCTGCCCGTGCTGCGGCTCCCAGCAGCCGCGGACGAGTCCTTCGGTGGTGCGGACGACGGGTTGCTCCGGCATGTGGACGCCCCTCCCTCGGAAGGCTTTCCACGTTATCGGTCGACTGTATTGTGTCAAGTGTATGGAAAAGAGTACGCCGCGCGTGGAGAGAGCCCGAGGAGCCGCCGCCCATGCCGAAGCAGGTCGACCACCGGGAACGCCGCGAGATGATCGCCCGTGCGCTGTGGCGGGTCGTGGAGCGGCGCGGCGCCACGCACCTGACGATGCGCGAGGTCGCGCAGGAGGCCGGCATCTCGCTCGGGCAGCTCCAGCACTACTTCGACTCCCGGGCGCAGATGCTCTCCTTCGCGATGGACTTCGCCGGCGAGCAGAGCGCACTGCGGGTCGGCCGGGCACTGGGAGCGCTCGGCGAGCGGCCGCACCCGCGTGACGTGCTGCGGGTCATGCTGGTCGAACTGCTGCCCCTGCACGCCGACGCGCGGGCGACCAGCCGGATGAGCGCCGCCTACGTGCTGGAGGCGCTGCACGACGAGGAGGTCCACGCACGGGCCCGCGGCGGCCTGCTCCAGGGGCGGGCGATGGTCGAGCAGGTGGTCCGGCAGGCGATCGCCGACGGGTACCTGGCGCCCGACCGCGACCCGGTGGTGGAGACCGACCTGCTGCTCGCGCTCACCGGGTTCACCACGCTGCTGGAGCTGGAGGTGGTCGAGCCCGCCGCCGTGCTCGCGGCCGTCGACCGGCACCTGGAACGGCTGTTCGCACTGCCGGGCGGTGCGGGTGGGGCCGGCGGCCGTCGGTGAGGCGGCGGGTGGAGGTGGCGGCGGTCCGTCCGGGACGCGGGCCGAGACGTGGCAGGCTACCCGGGTAGCACCGCCGCCCGCGACCAGGAGCACAACGCCATGGACCGACCCGCCGCCCTCCGCCTCGACGCCACCGCCTCCGGACACCCGGCGGGCATCCTGGACGCCGCTGAGCAGGCCGAACGCCGGGGCATGGACCGGCTGGGGGTCGCCGAGACCGCGTACGACCCGTTCCTCCAGCTCGCCCGCGCGGCCGACCGGACCGAGTCGATCGAGCTGGCCACCGGCATCGCGGTGGCCTTCGCCCGGACCCCGATGACGCTCGCCTACCAGGCCTGGGGGCTGCACGCGGCCTCCGGCGGACGGGCCGTCATCGGGCTCGGCTCGCAGGTCAAGCCGCACATCGAGAAGCGCTTCGGGATGCCCTGGGACCGCCCGGCCGCCCGGATGCGTGAGTACGTGCACGCGGTGCGGGCGATCTGGCACAGCTGGCAGACCGGCGAACGGCTGCGTTTCCGGGGCGAGTTCTACACCCACACGGTGATGACGCCGGTGTTCTCGCCGGACCCGGTCCCGTCCGGGGTGCCGCGCATCCTGCTGGCGGGCGTCGGGCCGCTGATGACCCGGACCGCCGGGGCGGTGGCCGACGGCTTCCTCAGCCACCCGTTCTCCTCTACCGCCTACCTGGCCGAGCAGGTGCTGCCCGGCCTGACGGAGGAGCGGGCCCGGGCCGAGGCGGAGGGGGCCGCATGGACGGAGCGGCCGTTCGAGGTCGTCGGCAGCGTGCTCACCGCCACCGGCCGCACCGAGGAGGAGCTGGCGGTCAACCGGGCGGCCACCCGCGAGCGGCTCGCGTTCTACGCCTCCACGCCGGCCTACCGCCCGGTGCTGGCGCAGCACGGCTGGGAGGGGCTCCAGGAGGAACTGCACACCCACTCGGTGCGCGGGCGCTGGGCGGAGATGGCCGCGCTGATCGACGACGAGGTGTTCGACACCTTCGCGGTCTGCGGTTCGGTCGAGGAGGTCGCCCGGGAGGTCCACCGCCGGTACGCGGGTCTGGTCACCCGGCTGTCCGTCAGTCTGCCCGAGGACGCCGATCCGGAGCTGGGCCTGGACGTCCTGTCGGCGGTCCGGGCGCTGGGCCGACCGGAAGCGGACGCCGGGTGATCGTGGTGGGCGGCTGACCGGGCAAGGAGTGACGAAGTCCGGGCAGATTCGTGCAACGCGTTTCCGGGGGTGAGGGCGGGCGGCAGGATCGCGGTGGCAGGCCGGGCGGTTCGGCGAGGCTCGGCACCCCGGGCCTGCCACGTTGTGGGGCCTGTCGCGCCGTACGGTCCGTTGCGCCGTACGGCCTGTCATGCCTCGGCCACCCGTTGTCGATCGTGGGGGTGCCCGCGTGTCCGTGTCCGACGACCACCCGGCCGACTACGACCTGGCGGAGTGCTGGGACCCCGCCGCGAACGCGTACGTCGACGCCCTGGCCGACCTGGACGAGTTCCTGCGCGTCTGCGCCGAGCTCACCGGCTTCGACGTACCCGAGCTGCGCGCCACCGGCATGGCGGACGAGCACCACCGGACCACGCTGGCCCACCGGGTCCGGGACGAGCACGCCCTGGTCCACCTCTGGTACGTCGGAGCCTGGCCCGGCGAGGCGCCCTCCTCCGCCCGTGCCCACGACCAGGGACTGGTCTGGCGGACCTTCCACGCCACCCCGCCCGGGGCCGCCGCCCCCGGACACGGCAGCTGGGCCGAGGCACCCCGAGGCGCCGAGGTCCCGGGCGGCACTGAGGTCCGGGGAGACGCTGAGGTCCGGGGAGACGCTGAGGTCCGGGGAGGCGCTGAGCCACTGGGCGGAGCCGAGCCGTTGCGGGGAGCCGAGGCCCCCCGACGTGCGGCGGCACCGGACAACGGTGGTGAGGGCCGGTGAGCGCGCGCTGGGACGCCGTCGTGGTCGGAGCGGGCTTCGCCGGGACACTGGTCGCCCACCGCCTCGGCGCACAGGGCTGGCGGGTCCTCGTCCTGGAGGCCGGACGGGCCGCTCCCACCGGCGCCGAGGCCGCCACCGCCCACCGCGCGGCCGGCGGCGGACCACCCACCTCGCCCTACCCGCACAGCCCCGAAGCGCCGTCACCCGACGTCACCGACCTCACCGGACGCCCGGACGGGGGCTTCACCGCCACCGGCCACCTCCGCCAGTACGGGCCGCTGCCCTACGCCAGCGGCTACCTGCGCGTCAACGGCGGCACCGGACTGCTCTGGACCGGGCTCACCCCGCGCATGCACCCCGAGGACTTCCGCACCGGCGACCTCGGCCACGGCCGCAACTGGCCGATCGGCTACCACGACCTGGAACCCCACTACCGCGAGGCCGAACGGGAACTCGGGGTCGCCGCCGACGCCGACGAGCAGCGCCGCGCCGTCGGACTGCCCATTCCGGACGGCTACGACTACCCGATGCGCGCCATCCCGGCCAGCCATCTCGACCGGCAGCTGGCCCGCGCCCTCGACGGCCGGACCGTCCGCGACCCCGCCGTGTCCGGCCCCGCCCGGCTCGCCGTCACCGCCACCCCGCACGCCCGAAACGGCGTGCCGACCAGGCCCGGTTCCGCCGACGGACCGCTCTGCGCGGGCAGCGCGGGCTGTGTCCCGGCCTGCCCGAGCGGCGCCAAGTACACCCCGCTGCGCACCCAGGCCCGCTGGGCGGCCGGGATCGAACTGCGCACGGAGGCCGTCGTCAGCCGGGTGCTCGCCGACCCGGAAACCGGGCGGGTCGGGGCAGTCGAGTACCTCGCGGGCGGCACGGCCCACCGGGTGGAGGCGGACCTGGTCGTCCTCGCCGCGCACGCGATCGAGAACGCCCGGCTGCTGCTCCTCTCCGGCCTGGCCAACCGCAGCGACCAGGTCGGCCGGAACCTGATGGACCACCCGGCCCTGCTCACCTGGGGGCTGATGCCCCGCCCGGTCGGCCCCTATCGCGGCCCCGGGTCCACCAGCGGCCTGGAGGCGTTCCGGTTCGGCCCCGGGCGCGACCGCCGGGCGCCGTTCCGGATCGAGATCGGCAACTGGGGCTGGTCCTGGGCGGGCGGCGCGCCGGAGGCCGAGGCGGCGGCGCTGCTCGCGGAGGGCCTGCGCGGCAAGGAGCTGCGCGAGCGACTCGGTGACCGGCTGGGCCGTCAGTTCTCGCTCCAGTTCGAGCTGGAGCAGCCCGCCGACCCGACCAACCGGGTCACCCTCGACCGGGACCGGTGCGACCCGCTCGGTCTGCCCGGTCCGGTCGTCCGCTACGACCTCTCGGAGTACGTCCGTGACGGGATGGCCTCCGCCCGGGCCGTCTCCGACCAGCTGTTCGCGCTGCTCGGCGCCGAGGACCACACCGCCTACCCGGCGGCCGGATGGCCGGGGCGGCTCGAACACCGGGGAGCCGTCCACGGCTACCGGGGCGCCGGCCACGGGGGCGGAACCCACATCATGGGCGACTCGCCCGCGAACTCGGTCGTGGACCACTGGCAGCGCTGCTGGGACCACCCCAACCTGTACGCCGTCGGCTGCGGCTCGATGCCCTCCCTCGGCACCTCCAACCCCTCGCTCACCATGGCCGCCCTCGCGCTGCGCAGCGCCGAGCGGATGCACCGCGACCTGCTGGACCTGCACCGCCCGGCAGTCGTACCGACCCCGGCCGCCTCCCGTACCCCCGCACCGCGCTCGCCGTCCCCCTCGCCCCTGCCCCCGCTCTCGTCCTCGTCCTCGGAGCCCTCATGACCGGCCTGCCGCTGCCGCCCGTACCGGAGCCGTACCACCTGCCCTTCCACTACGGCGCACTGCACAACATCGGCGTCGACTACCTGGTCGACCGCGCGCGGGCGCGCGAACTGCTCGCCAAGCGTCACCCGGGGCTGAACGTCGCCGCCTTCGACGGCGGGGCCTGCGTCTCGCTCAACTACCAGCTCTACTTCGCCCAGTATCCGAACGGCGGCGGCATCACCCAGGAGCTGGAGATCAACCTGATCGCCCACCCGCTCTTCGCTGAGGAACGGATGCCGGTGGTCAACTACGGCCAGTACGCCAGGGGTTACGACCAGACCAAGCTGCTCGGCATCGCCCGGCTGCACGTGCTCTGCGACAACCCGTCGGCCATCGACGCCGGGCGCCGGCTGTACGCCGAGCCCAAGCACCCGGGCTGGTTCGAGACCACCCTGCCCTCCCTCAACGCGCCGGGCGTGCGTGAACGCTGGTCGGTCTCCTGCCGTCGGGCCGCCCTGGGACCGGACGGACTGAGGCGCCACGAGGAGGAACTCCTGGCCCTGGACGTGAACCTGGTCGGTCTCACCCCCGAATCGGTCAACAACACCCCGATCACCGGCTACGGCACCGACGACGAGGGCAAGCTGCTGGCCGGGCCGCTCAACGTCTACCAGCCCTACCGCTACTACGCCCTGGACGACCGCACCGCGGAACGCGTCCGGCTCGATCTCGGCAACCCCGCCGAGGAGTCCGCCCGCGACCTCGGCCACCTGATCGCCGACGCCCCGGCCGCCGGGGTGTGGACCTACCAGTCCCCGCCGGTCGCCGCCCACAACCGGGCCTACTACGTCCGATGACGGCCCCGGTGTTCGCCTCGGGCGGCACCGCCGTGCGGCGGGACGTCGCCTGCGGTCGGGTCCGGTCGGCCATGCCGTACACCGTCCTCGCGGACGACGGGGCACCCTGACCCTCACCGCCCGCCCGGGCCCGGAGCCCCCGGCCCCGGCCGGCTGGACGCTGCGGCCCGAGGGACCGCTGCCCACCCTCCCGGCCACCGCCCTCAGCACCCCTGCCGAAAGGGGGCTGAGGACGGGTCGGCCGCCTGCTAGGGTCGCGCCTCGACGTGAATGACACGGACGCGGCGGGGCGCGATGGATTCGACGGACACGATGGACGACGCCGAGGCGCTCAAGCACCTCCACGACGGCGGGGACTACCTGCGGCTGGCCGAGCGGACCTCGAATCCGGACGTCCTGCGCCGACTCGCGCAGGGGGAGTACCCGTTCGTCTGGCACGCGATAGCTTCGAATGCCGCCGCGCCCGCCGATCTGCTGGCCTCGCTGTCCACCCGGCGCAACAGCACATGGAACGACAACTGCCTCCTTCGGTTGATCGCCGCCCACCCGGCCCTCACGGGCGCGGCGTTGGATGGTCTGGTCGATCTCGTGGGCGACCGACTGGCGGAGGGCGACCGCCCGTTCGCGGCGGTGCTGGCGCTGGCCCGCCGACCTGAGCTGCCGGCCGAACGGCTGCACCGGCTCGGTCGGCAGCCCGGGGCCTCGGCCAGGCTGCGCCGGGGGATCACCCGGGCGTTGGCGGAGCGTCCGGGCCGCT
>NZ_JAHSQD010000346.1 GCF_020103755.1 Streptomyces sp. LS1784 | reverse complement strand
CAGCGCCTCGCGCAGCGCCGGCTCGGCCGCCGGATCGGCCACCGCCACGGTGTGCACGCCCAGCCGCACCGCCTGCTCGGCGAGCAGCTCCACCCGGCCGCCGGCCGCCGACAGGGCCACCACCCGGAAGCGGTCCGGGTTGCGGAGCACGACGTCGATGGCCTGGGTACCGATCGAGCCGGTGGACCCCAGGATCACCAGCTCCCGGGGGCCGGACGGGTCCGCCACGGTGGGTGTGAAGCGAAGCTGTGGGTGAGCGAGCGAAGTCATGCGCCCATTGTGTCCTGTCCGCGGCACCGCCCCGGTACTTTCCCCCGGGCCGCCCCGCCCGTCCCGGGCTACCGTCGGAACCATGCGTACCGTCATCGCCGGGGGCCACGGACAGATCGCGCTCCGGCTGGAACGGCTGCTCGCCGCCCGCGGCGAGCGCCCCGCCGGGATCGTCCGCCGCCCCGAACAGGCCCAGGACCTCGTCGACGCCGGCGCCGAGCCGCTGCTGCTCGACCTGGAGGCCGCCACCGCCACGCAGCTCGCCGGACTGCTGACCGGTGCCGACGCGGTGGTCTTCGCCGCCGGCGCCGGACCGGGCAGCGGCGCCGCCCGCAAGAACACCGTCGACCGGGACGCCGCGGTGCTGCTCGCCGACGCCGCCGAGCTCGCCGGGGTCCGCCGGTACCTGATGGTCTCGGCGATGGCCGCCGACGCCGGGGCGCGCTACCCCGCCGACGAGGTCTTCGAGACCTACCTGCGGGCCAAGGGCGCCGCCGACGACGCCGTCCGGGCCCGCACCGGGCTGGACTGGACGGTGCTGCGCCCCGGGCGGCTCACCGACGGCCCCGGCACCGGCCTGGTCCGGCTGGCCCCCTCGGTCGACCGCGGCACGGTGGACCGGGCCGACGTGGCCGCCGTCCTGGCCGCCCTGCTGCACGAACCCGGCACCGCCGGACTGACCCTGGAGCTGGTCGCCGGGAACGCCACCGTCGAGGAGGCGGTCGCCGCGGCCGCCCGGCACGACGGCTGAGCCCGCGCGGGCGCGAACGCGAGGAGGGCCCGGTTCGGCGAACCGGGCCCTCCTGCCGCCTGGTGCCAGGGCACCGCTACGACACCGCTACGGCATCGCTCAGAGGTCGAGGCCGGTCAGGACCATGACCTTCTCGACGGTGTAGTCGTCCATCGCGTACTTGACGCCCTCACGGCCGACACCGGAGTCCTTGACGCCGCCGTACGGCATCTGGTCGGCACGGTAGGACGGCGCGTCGCCGATGATCACACCGCCGACCTCCAGCTCCCGGTGGGCGCGGAAGGCGGTCTGGAGATCGTGGGTGAACACGCCGGCCTGGAGCCCGAACGCCGAGTCGTTGACGGCCGCGAAGGCCTCGTCCACGCCGTCCACCTTGTGCAGCGACAGCACCGGGCCGAACACCTCGGCCTTGGCCAGGATGGCGTCCCCGGGCAGGTCGGCCAGCACGGTCGGGGCGTAGGTCGCGCCCTCGCGGGTGCCGCCGGTGAGCACCTTGGCGCCCTTGGCGACCGCGTCCTCGACCCAGGACTCGACGCGCTTCGCGGCGTTCTCGTCGATCAGCGGGCCGACGTCGGTCGCGTCGTCGCTCGGGTCACCGGTGACCTGCGCCTTGACCTTGGCGACGACCTTCTCCGCCAGCGCGTCGTACACCGAGGCGTCGGCGATCACCCGCTGCACCGAGATGCAGGACTGGCCGCCCTGGTAGTTGGCGAACATCGCGATCCGGGTGGCCGCCCAGTCCAGGTCGGCCTCCGAGGACCAGTCGGCGAGCACCACGGCCGCGGCGTTGCCGCCGAGCTCCAGGGTGCAGTGCTTGCGCGGCACCGAGTCCATGATCTGGTAGCCGACCTTGTCCGAACCGGTGAAGGAGATCACCGGCAGGCGCTCGTCCTGCACCAGGGCCGGCATCCGGTCGTTCGGCACGGTCAGGATCGACCAGGAGCCGACCGGCAGGTCGGTCTCGGCCAGGATCTCGCCCAGCACCATCGCCGACAGCGGGGTCGCCGGAGCCGGCTTCAGGATGATCGGGGCGCCGACCGCGATCGCCGGGGCGATCTTGTGGGCGACCAGGTTCAGCGGGAAGTTGAACGGGGCGATCCCGAGCACCACGCCGCGCGGGAAGCGGCGCACCACCGCGAAGCGGCCCACGCCGCCCGGGTCGGTGTCCAGCCGCATGGTCTCGCCGTTGGTGCGGCGCGCCTCCTCGGCGGCCCAGCGGAAGACCGACACCGCACGGCCGATCTCACCGCGGGCCCACTTGATCGGCTTGCCGTTCTCGGCGCTGACCAGCTGGGCGAGCTCCTCGGTGCGCTCGGTCAGCCGCTTGGCCACGTGGTCCAGGGCGGCGGCACGCTGGTGCGCCGGGGTGGCGGCGAACACCGGCAGCGCGGCGACGGCGGCGTCCAGCGCCTCCTCGACCTGGGCCTCGGTCGGGATGCTCACCTTGCCGACCAGACGGCCGTCCCAGCTGTTGTGCACCTCGAAGTCGGCGTCGCCGCTCGCCCGGCGGCCGGCGAGCCAGAAATCGTACGTGGTGGTCACCGTGGTACCGGCCCTCTCCTCGTCTGTCCTACGGCCCACGGACGTGGGACCCGGATTTGAGGGTAGGCGGGGCGGCGCGCCGACCGGATTGGCCGACTAGGAGCGTTCGCCCCCGGGGCCACTCCACCGCGTCCTACCCGGGGGTGGCTCGCGTCCCGCGGGGGCGCGCCTGCGTCCTACGGGACCCGCCTGCGTGCTACCGGGCCCTCCTGCATGCTGCCGGGACCTCCCGTGCCGCCGGGCCGCCTGCGTCCTGCCTGCGCCTCACTCCTCGCCGGAGCGGAGCGCCAGCCACAGCTCCATCCGCACGTCCGTGTCGTCCAGCGAGCGGCCCAGCAGCTCCTCGACCCGGCGCATCCGGTAGCGCAGCGTGTGCCGGTGCACGCCCAGGTCGGCCGCCGCCGCGTCCCACTGGCCGTGCCGGGACAGCCACGCCCGCAGCGAGGCCACCAGGTCCCCGCGGGCCGTCCGGTCGTGCTCCCGCAGCGGCCGCAGCAGCCCCTCCGCGAAGGCCGTCACCGCGTCCTCGCCGAGCAGCGGCAACAGCGAACCCGCGCCGACCTCCTCGTGGTCCACCGACCGGCGGCCACCGCGCAGCGCCACCGCCAGCGCCCGCTCGGCCTGCGCGTGCGCCGTCCCGGCCTCCTCCAGCGCGGCCGGCGCCGAGACGCCCAGGGACAGGCCCTCGTGCTCCTCCACCGCGCCCAGGCAGGCCCGGTGCACCGCGCCGTTGTCCAGCGCCAGCACCATCAGCCGCGGCCCGTGCACACCGTCCTCCCGCGCCACCAGCAGTTTCTCGCCCACCCGGGCGCCCGCCTGCTCGGCCCGGTCCCCCAGCTCCCCGAGCGCCTCCGCGGCATCCGCGTTGGCCGGCCCGGCCCCGGCCACCAGAACCCGTATCGTGCCCTCCGGCAGCCCTCCGAACAGCCCCGCCGCCACCTGGCGGGCCGTCGCCACCTCACCGGCCAGCACCATCCGCAGCAGCGCCGCGCCCATCCGCTCCTCGGCCTGCCGCAGCTCCCGCGAACGCTCCAGGGTGAGGGTCAGCAGCGCCACCGCCGCGTTCAGCACGTACCGCTCGGTCGGCGTGATCCTGTCCTCGGTCCCGACCGCCAGGAAACCCCGGGCCCGCCGGTCCGCCCCCAGCGACTGGACCACCACGTAGTCCTCGTCCGCCGTGTCTATCCCCGGCGCGCGCCCCTGCAACGCCGCACTCGACGGCGCCGGCCGCCGACGCAGCCGGTCCACCTCCGCCGCCAGCCGCCCCGCCCGGCGCGCCGCCCAATCCGGAGCCACCACCGACAGCGCGCCCGACCCGTCGTACAGCGCCGCCCAGCCCCCCAACCGGGCCGCCAGCCGGCGCACCACCGCCGTCGTTCCGTCCTTGCCGAGCGCCGCCCGGGTCAGCTCCTCCTGCGCCTCGAAGCTGGTCGTCACCGCCTCGTACTGCTCAGCGGCCAGCGCCGCCGACACCACCTTGCTGATCGCGATGAACGGCGTCGGCTCCGGCACCCGCAGCAGCGGCAGCCCGCGCTGCGCCGCCGCGTCCACCAGCGGCTGCGGCACCTCGGTGTGGGACAGCCCCACCCCGAGCCCCAGACCGACCACCCCCGCGTCGGCCAGCCGGTGCACGTACGCCTGCAGCTGCGCCGCCGTACGGCCCAGCTTGATACCGGTGGTGAGCAGCAGCTCGCCACCCTCCAGGAACGGCGTCGGGTCGTCCAGCTCGCTGGTGTGCACCCAGCGGACCGGCCGCTCCAGGTGATCCGCACCGGCGAGGACCGTCAGATGGAGCGACGTGTTGCGGACGACGGAGGCGAGTGTGGGGGGCATGGCACCTTCGGGGGATCGACCTGACCGCGCCATTGCGGCCGGGCGAGGAGAGGGACGTGGGACTGGTGAGGGTCTCTCCCCTTCATTATGGACGCTCCGGACAACCCGCACTGCCGAATCCACCTCGGAGGCGACTTCCCGGCGGCCCCGCCGTCACCCCCGCAGATCCACCAGCAGCGGCGGCACCTGCTCCCCCGACACCGCCGTCAACGACACCACCGCGTGCCCGGCCGGCAACGCGTGCGCCAGATCCGACGGCGACCACCGCAGCCGCTCCACGTCCCGCGTCGTCACCGACTCCGTCTGCGCCGTCGTCCCCGACAACGCCTTCCGCCCGATCCGCCCGGCCCGCCGGATCACGCCACCGGAGGTGTCGGGGGTATGAGTGACCTCTGTCTCGTGGACGACATGTGTGCCCCACGCCTCGGAGAAGAACTTCCCGTCCCAGGGGGCGATGCCGGGGAAGACCATCCGACATCCCACCGCCCCGAACAAGGGGGTCCTCAGCGATTCCGGCAGATCCATCAAGGTGCGGAGCAACAGCACCGCGCCCGCGTTGGCACCCCGCATTCGCTGGAGGCCGCGTATGGTGTTCGCGTCCAGGGCGGCGGACGCATCGTCCACCACCAGTCCGGCGAACAACGAGCGATCCTCGCGGGCGGCAGCCGCCACGACGAACTGTCCCACCACGAGACGAGAGAGGATCCGGGCGGCCTCCGGGTGGCTTCGCTCGGGCAGCTTCACCCGGACCCGGAGCGGGTGGTCGAGCGCGCGCATGGCGAAGGGCAGCCGGCCCGTGCCGTCCGTGGCGAAGGCCCCTTCGAAGGCCGGACGGTCGAGAAGTGCCAGGCGGTCCGCCAGGAGGATCCCCGGATCATCGGCGCGTTCCTGCTGCCGCTGCCGGTACTCGAGGTCCCGCTCGTAGACCGACAGCTGGCCCGTCGCACGAAGGGCCTTGACGAGGGGTTCCATCATGTCCGGCTCCCCGGAGAGCAGTGCCCGCAGTTCACGGACCCCTGGGTAGCGCCCATAGGCGGTGTTGAACGGTCCGACCACCTGTTGAAGCGTCGTTCGGGTGCTCTCCGCGCGCGCGATCAGCTCGTCCGGCAGCAGCGCGTCCGCGAGTCTGGCGGCTGCCTCGTCGGGATCCTGCGTCGCTCCGTAGAGGTCCAGCCCGTAGACCGAACCCGGCTCGCCCGGTGCGATCACCACGTCGTACCAGTCGTCCGGGCCGAGGTCCGCGTCCGCTGCCCCGACCACTACGACGCATGCGGTCCCGGCCAGCGTCTGGAGGCACAGGGCTTCCGTGACGGGGCGTGCGAGTCGAGCCGTCTTACCGGTTCCCGCAGGGCCGACAGCCAGCAGTGACGTCCCCAGGACGGTCGGGTCCAAGGCGAATCCGGTCGACCGGTGGCCGTGCGGGTTCTTCACCACGTCCTGCGTCGTTCCTAGCCGCACCTGTTGCAGCAACAGATCGTGCCAGGCCTTCCTGGTCACCAGGTCCCGGGCCTCCGAGGGGTGCGAGAAGGCCGCGGCGCCCCGTGCGAGCACCTGGTCGACGAAAGCGGGGAGGAAGACGGCATCGGCTTGGGTGGACTCCCACGCCCGTTGGATCCGGACGTAGTCGACGTCCCCGGCCTTCGCGTGGTCCAGCTTCTCGGCTGCCGACGGCGCTCCGCCCGATCGCTGGGCAAACCACGGGTCGGCGACAGGCGACGACTCGGGGTCAGCGGCTGGCCCGGCCGGGGCAGGCCCCTCGTGGGTGATCGCCCGAGCAAGGACCGGAGCGACGTTCTTCCGCCATCCGGAGCGAGTGAGGAAGCGGCGGCCGACCTCGCGCCATCGCCCGGTGCGCCAGAACACCGCGGCCGCACAACTGATGGTGATCAGGTTGATGAGGACCTGGACGGTGTTGAACTGCTCCGGCGACGTCCCGGCAAACCACCCGAGAAGGCCCACCACCCACACGAGCACGAAAGTGCCGATGTAGTAGGTCGCGACCGTGGCGACAAGGTTCAGGGCAGCACGCCACAGCAGCTGCCCGGTGGGGACCTTCGCTTCCTCCGCCTCGATGGGATCGGTCCACTTGTAGCCCTGCCGGAAGATCCCGGGAGCCGCCTCCGGCCGAGGAATCGCCACCCACGCCGGAAGGTCCAAGGCCTCGTCCGCGCCCGCACCGGACCGTGGGTGGGGCACCGGGGTCGGGGGTCTGGTGGTGGTGCGCTCGCCGTGGTGGTGTGCCCCGCCCTGTGCCATGTACGGCCCCGTTCCCTCGCCCGCCCGGCCCGACCGCCCGTCGGTGCCGCCATACCCATGCCGCCGTACCGGCGACACGCCCGCGCTCAGGGTAGTGGAGCGTGGCCTGCGGGTAGTCGCGCCACCCGCGCTGGCCGTGCCGGACAAGTCGGACGGCGCACTGCTACCGAGTGGCGCGTGCCCGGGTGGGGAGGGCGGCCGTAGCCTGCGAAGCACCGAGCCGAGAAGTCTGGAGAAACCCCATGAGCGCCGCAACGCCGCTCCCGCAGGAGCGCCGCCTGGTCACCGCGATCCCCGGTCCGAAGTCGCAGGAGCTGCACGCCCGCAAGCTGGGTGCGGTGGCGGCCGGTGTCGGCACCACCCTGCCGGTGTACGTGTCCCGTGCCAACGGTGGCGTGCTGGAGGACGTGGACGGCAACTCGCTGATCGACTTCGGCTCCGGCATCGCCGTGACCAACGTCGGCAACAGCGCCGAGGCCGTGGTGGCCCGGACGACCGAGCAGCTGGCCAGCTTCACCCACACCTGTTTCATGGTGACCCCGTACGAGGGCTACGTGGCCGTCGCCGAGCAGCTGAACGAGCTGACCCCGGGTGACCACGAGAAGCGCACCGCGCTGTTCAACTCGGGCTCCGAGGCCGTCGAGAACGCGGTGAAGATCGCCCGCGCCTACACCAAGCGCCAGGCCATCGTGGTGTTCGACCACGGCTACCACGGCCGCACCAACCTGACCCTGGCGCTGACGGCTAAGAACATGCCGTACAAGCAGGGCTTCGGTCCGTTCGCCCCCGAGGTCTACCGGGTGCCGGTCGCCTACCCGTACCGCTGGCTGACCGGTGCGGAGAACGCCGCCACCGAGGCCGCCGCCCAGGCGATCGACACCATCAACAAGCAGATCGGCGCCGAGAACGTCGCCGCGATCATCATCGAGCCGATCCAGGGCGAGGGCGGCTTCATCGAGCCGGCCAAGGGCTTCCTGCCGGCGATCGTGGAGTTCGCGAAGGCGAACGGCATCGTGTTCGTCGCGGACGAGATCCAGACCGGTTTCTGCCGCACCGGCCAGTGGTTCGCCTGCGAGGACGAGGGCATCGTCCCGGACCTGATCACCACCGCCAAGGGCATCGCCGGCGGTCTGCCGCTGTCCGCGCTGACCGGCCGCGCCGAGATCATGGACGCCGCGCAGACCGGTGGCCTGGGCGGCACCTACGGTGGCAACCCGGTGGCCTGCGCCGCCGCGCTGGGCGCCATCGAGACCATGAAGGAGCAGGACCTCAACGGCAAGGCGCAGCGGATCGGCGAGATCATGCTGGGCCGCCTGCGGGCCATGCAGGAGAAGTACGAGATCATCGGTGAGGTCCGCGGTCGCGGCGCGATGATCGCCGTCGAGCTGGTGAAGCCGGGCGGCAAGGAGCCGAACGCGGAGGCCACCGCGGCCATCGCCAAGGCCTGCCACGCCGAGGGCCTGGTCGTGCTGACCGCCGGCACCTACGGCAACGTGCTGCGCTTCCTGCCGCCGCTGGTCATGCCGGAGCACCTGCTGAACGAGGGCCTGGACATCCTGGAGGGTGCGTTCGCCGCCCTCTGAGCGGTGTCGCCCGTCAGGTCGTGAACCCCCGCCGGAGGGTTGTCCGGACAGCGCTGAACGGCCCGTGGGGACCTCTGGTCCGCACGGGCCGTTCGGTTTGCGGGCGCGCCGTGCGGGCGGTCCGGGCATGATCGACGGGGTGCCCCGGAGGCTGCCCGGCGCAGGGTGAAGATGATGTGCGGAATCGCTGAAGGCGCTCGGCGCGGAAGGGCTGTTGACGTAGTGTCATCGCAGATGGACAGCGAGCCTCAGCCCTTGGCGCGGCCGTCCGCGGGGCCCCGTCCGGGGTCGTTTCCGCGGGTGCCGCGTGAGGACGACCAGGCCGGCCCGGGAGGGCCGGCGCACACCGAAGGCCGATCGACCGACCGTCCGACCCACACCCCCCGGGGCGCACGGAACGGCGATCATCAGAGCCGCCCCGGAGCTCTCCCCCCTGCTCCGGGGCGGCTGTCCGCTGCCCTGGGGCGGGCGGCGCGGTCGGTCGCCGTACCGGTGGTGGCGGCGGTGCTCCTGCTGGTGGTGTCCTGGCAGGTCGCGGCGGACGGGCCGCTGCTGGGCGTGGACCGTTCGGTCCGCCAGGCCGTCCGCACGGCCCACCTGGACTTCCCGAGCGCACTGCTCGACCGGTTCGGCCACTTCCTGTCCGACCTGGGCAGCGGCGTCCCGGCGGTCCCGGTGCTGCTGTCGGCCGGCGCACTGGCCGCCTGGCGCGGGCGCCGG
>NZ_JAHSQD010000345.1 GCF_020103755.1 Streptomyces sp. LS1784 | reverse complement strand
CTGGCCGCCGCCGCGGGTGCCGCGGTGCTGCTCGGCGCCGGTTCGGCGCAGGCCGCGACCGTGCCGGGCGAGGCGCCGGCCGGCCCCGCCACGCTGACCAGGACCGACGTCGGCCAGGCGCTGAACGGGACGACCACCGGCCTCGGCTACGGCATCGCGCCGATCAAGAGCCTGCGGCTGGACCCGTGGGCGAAGTCCTCCGCCGACTTCCTCAACAACGGCGCGGTCCTCCAGCCGGACCAGGGCCTGCCCTCGGTCGGCACCGGGACGCTGACCGGCCCGCTGAGCGACGGCGGCGGCATCAAGGACCTCCCGCTGGCCGGCGGGCTGACCGGCCTCCTGCCGGGCTCTCGTGCCCTCCTCGCCGGGGCGACGGCTAGAGCCGGGTGAGGTCGGTCAGGCCGGTCTGCCCCACCACGCCGGTGGTCATCGCGGTGATGGTCCCCGCGAGGGCGCCCGCCGTGTCGGTGACGGAGACCCTGCTGTCCTCGCCGCCGAGGCTGGCCTTGGCCCCGGGGATCACCTGCACCGCGCCGGTGACCAGCCGCGGGTCGATCTCGTCCACCTTGAACCGGCCGTCGGCGAGCTGGCCCGCGCCGTCCTGGGCGAGCGAGAGCGGCTTGCCGAGAGTGAGCCCGGGGGTCTTGGCGTGCAGCGGCGCGGCCGGGGCGTCCAGCAGCACCTTGCCGAGGTCGGCGCCCTGGTCGACCAGCGGGAGCGGCAGCTCGGCATTGGCGCTCGGGCCGACCTTGCCGGTGCCCAGCTCGGGGAGGATCCGCTCCGGGATCAGCTCGCCGCCGGTGCTGGTGGTCCGGCCGGGCACCGGCGGCATGAGCAGGGAGGTCGGGATGCCGGCCGTGAGGCGGCTGCCCAGCGGGGCGAGCGGGATGTCCGCCGGGACCTGCTGGGTGGCCAGCGCGTCCTCCAGGGCGCCGACCTGGTCGGGACCGACCGGGGTGGCGGCGCCGGCCGCTCCCGGGGAGGCGAGCACGCCGGCACCGACCGCCAGCAGCATCGCGCCGGCCCGCTTGGAGAACTTCATGCTTTTCACCGTTCTGCTGTCCGTACTGGAGATCACTGGAGAGGGCTGCGGGGCCGCAGCCGGAAAGCGAGCTGCTCAACGAGTGACCAGGAGAACGGATTGCGGCGGTTAACCGGTTCGGGCTAATAATCCGACCGGAATCCCTACACTGTCGCGCCTCCGGGACCCTTTTCAAAAATCCCCGTAACCTTCCGTGCCGTCGTTCTTTGATCTGGACGTCAGTGACTGCAGACCGGGTCTGGGCGTTCTCAGCGTTGCACGCACGGAATCCAAAGAGCATTTCAGAGAGGGATCTCGCCATGATCCAGAAGTCCTTCGCCGCCGCCGGCCTGGCCGTCGCCGCGCTGGCCGGTGCCGCCGCGCCCGCCTCGGCCATCGCCGACTCGGACGGCGCCGCGGCCTCGATCGAGGGCAACGGCGGCACCAACTTCACGGGCACGGTCGGGAACGACAGCCCGAACTTCCACTTCCTGGACAACCCGAACATCTGCCTGCCCGAGATCCACAACATCGCGGTCGCCGTGGCCGGTCTGGCCGTCCCGGTCGAGGTCCCGATCGCCAACAACGGCGGCAGGCAGTACTGCACCGTCGGCCAGGGCACCCAGAGCCAGGGCGACGGCGGCGTGTCCCACCTGGTCGGCTGATCGGACGCCGCTCCGTTCTCCCTGCACCACCCTCCGATCCACCTACGAATCGCTCCCCGATTCGCCCCGAGAGGAAAGCCAGAAATGATCAAGAAGTCCCTCGCCGCCGCCGGCCTGGCCGCCGCGGCTCTCGCGATGTCCGCCGGCTCGGCCTCCGCCATCGCCGACTCGGACGGCTCCGCCACCTCCGTCCAGGGCAACGGCGGCACCAACCACACCGGCACCTACGGCAACGGCAGCCCGAACAGCCACGTTCTGGACAACCCGAACATCTGCCTGCCGGAGATCCACAACGTGGCCGTCGGCGCCCTCATCGGCCTCGCGGTGCCGATCGAGGTCCCGGTCCTGGACAACCAGCCGAAGCAGATCTGCGACGTCGGCCAGAACACCCAGTCCTCGGGCGACGGCGGTGTCTCGCACCTGATCGGCTGATCAAGGGGCGCAGCACGGTCGGAGGGCCCGGGGAGGAACACCACCCCGGGCCCTCCGGGCTGTGCGGACGAGGTGTCCGCCCGGCCGCGCCGCAGCGCGGTCCGGACGGGTGAGCGGCGGTCCGGTCCGGCGCGTGGATCGCCGATCAGGACCGCCGGTTGTGATCACGTGTCAGAGCGCCCGCGGGGGCGCTCCCAGAGAGAGGGCAGTTCCATGAAGAGCAAGCTGGCCAAGGCCGCCCTGACCGCCGCCGCCGCACTGGCGCTCGCGGGTGCCGCCACCCCGGCCTTCGCCCACGTCGGCGTGATCGGCGGCGGCGAGTTCGCGGCCTCCGCCGACAAGCCGTTCCTGGCCGGCGAGGGCTTCGGTGTCGCCCACGCCGGCGACGTCGTCGCCGGCGGCTTCGGGGGCGGCGCGGCCACCTCCACCGACCTGATCGGCGGCGGCGCGGGCTTCGCGCACGCCGGCGACGTGGGCATGTAGCAGGAACCAGGAAGGCCGGGCCGCCCCCGTCGGGAGCGGCCCGGCCTTCCGCCGTGCGGTGCCCGCTACTTGATCATCCTCGCGGCTTCGAGGGCCCAGTAGGTGAGGATCTGCTCGGCGCCCGCGCGGCGGATCGAGGTGAGCGTCTCCATGATCATCCGCTCCCGGTCGATCCAGCCGTTCGCGGCGGCCGCCTCGACCATCGCGTACTCGCCGGACACCTGGTACGCGGAGACCGGCACCGGGGAGGCGTCGGCGACCTGCCGCAGGACGTCCAGGTAGGCCATGGCCGGCTTCACCATCACCATGTCCGCGCCCTCGGCGAGGTCCTGCTCCAGCTCGCGCAGCGACTCGCGGGCATTGGCCGGGTCCTGCTGGTAGGTCTTGCGGTCGCCCTTGAGCGAGGAGCCGACGGCCTCGCGGAACGGACCGAAGAAGGCCGAGGCGTACTTGGCGGTGTAGGCGAGGATGCCCACGTCCTGGTGCCCGGCCTCGTCCAGCGCCCGCCGGATCACGCCGATCTGGCCGTCCATCATGCCGGACGGGCCGACCAGGTGGACGCCGGCGTCGGCCTGCACCCGGGCCATCTCGGCGTAGCGCTCCAGGGTGGCGTCGTTGTCGACGCTGCCGTCGGCGGCCAGCACGCCGCAGTGGCCGTGGTCGGTGTACTCGTCCAGGCAGAGGTCCGACATGACCACCAGGGAGTCGCCGACCTCGGAGACCACGTCCCGGATCGCCTGCTGGAGGATGCCGTCCGGGTTGGTGCCCTCGGTGCCGGTCGCGTCCTGCACCTCCGGGACGCCGAACAGCATGAGGCCGCCCAGGCCCGCCTCGGCGGCCTCCACCGCGGCCTTGCGCAGGGTGTCCCGGGTGTGCTGGACCACGCCCGGCATCGAACTCACCGGGACGGGCTCGCTGACGCCCTCACGGACGAACAGCGGCAGGATCAGCTCCGCCGGGTGCAGCCGGGTCTCGGCCACCAGGCGGCGCATCGCCGGGCTCTGGCGCAGCCGGCGGGGGCGTACGTACGGGAATTCAGCGGACACGGCTTCTCTCTCCGAACGGTTGTGCAGTGCCGGGGGCGACGGTCGGCCGCCCCCGGCCATGAGGGGTGTCAGCGGGCCTTGCGGCGCGAGCCGGGACGGCGCTCGCTGGGCCGGTAGACCGGCTCACCGGCGGCCGTCGCGGTGTCACGGCGCTTGGCTCCGAAGTCTGCCAGCGCCTGGGCCAGCGCGGCCGCCGACGGCGCCGGGGCCATCACGTCGACCCGCAGGCCGTGCTCCTCGGCGGTCTTGGCCGTGGCCGGGCCGATGCAGGCGATGACGGTCACGTTGTGCGGCTTGCCCGCGATGCCGACCAGGTTCCGGACGGTCGAGGACGAGGTGAACAGCACCGCGTCGAATCCGCCGCCCTTGATCGCCTCACGGGTCTCGGCCGGCGGCGGCGAGGCGCGCACCGTCCGGTACGCCGTCACGTCGTCGACCTCCCAGCCGAGCTCGACCAGGCCCGCCACCAGGGTCTCGGTGGCGATGTCGGCGCGCGGCAGCAGCACCCGGTCGATCGGGTCGAAGACCGGGTCGTACGGCGGCCAGTCCTCCAGCAGTCCGGCCGCGGACTGCTCGCCGGAGGGCACCAGGTCCGGCTTCACGCCGAAGTCCACCAGGGCCTGCGCGGTGGTCTCGCCGACCGCCGCGACCTTGATCCCGGCGAACGCGCGGGCGTCCAGGCCGTACTCCTCGAACTTCTCCCGGACGGCGCGCACCGCGTTCACCGAGGTGAAGGCGATCCACTCGTAGCGGCCGGTGACCAGGCCCTTGATGGCCCGCTCCATCTGCTGCGGGGTGCGCGGCGGCTCGACCGCGATGGTCGGCACCTCCTGCGGCACCGCGCCGTACGAGCGCAGCTGCTCGGACAGGCCGGTGGCCTGCTCCTTGGTGCGCGGCACGAGGACGTTCCAGCCGAACAGCGGCTTGGTCTCGAACCACGAGTGCGAGGCCCTGTGGGCGACCTGCTCGCCCACCACGGCTATCACCGAGGTGGCCGGGTCGACCGGGGCGGAGACCGGCGAGGGCAGCACCCGGGCGGCCTTCAGGTCGGCCGCGATGCCGGAAAGGGTGGAGGTGAAGGTCCGCTGGCGGGTAGTGGTGCCGGAGAGCGTGGCGCTCAGCGCCGACTCCGGCTTGCGGCCGCCCGCGACCAGGGCGGTGGCGGTGGCGGGCAGCTGGCCCAGGGTGGTGCGGACCACCAGGGTGGTCTCCGGCGCACCCAGGTCCACCGGCTTGCCGGCCAGCAGCGCGGCGCCGTCCACGAAGCGCACGTCGGTACCGGACCCGGCGCGCAGCGGGACGCCCGCGTACGCCGGAACGCCGACCGACTGGGCGACGCCGGGGATCACCTCGAACGGGATCCCGTCGCCCGCGCAGCTGAGCATCTCCTCGGCGGCGCAGCCGTCCAGGCCGGGGTCGCCGTCGACGGTGCGGACCACGTGCTTGCCGGAGCGGACGGCCTCGGCGACCAGCTTGGCCAGGTCGAAGTCGGTGCCCTCGGCGGCTGGGGCGTGCACCTGCACGCCGGCCGGACAGTGGCTGCGCACGGCGGCGGCGGTCAGCGGGTCGGCGACCAGCACGTCGGCGGTGGACAGCACCTCGACCGCGCGCAGGGTCAGCAGGCCCGGGTCCCCGGGGCCCGCGCCCAGGAAGGTGCACCGTCCGGTGGCGGGCTGTCCCGCCGGGAACAGGGCATCGGTGGCGGTGGTGGGGCTCATCGGGCTCGCTCCCCCATCAGGGCGGCCGCGCCCGCGGCGAGCAGCCGGTCAGCCAGCGCGCGGCCGAGGGCCGCCGCCTGCTGCTCGGCGGTCTCGTCGAGGACGATCGGACCGTTGGCGGACATCTTCAGCAGGGCGGTTCCGTCGGGGTCGCCGACCACGCCGTCCAGCCGCAGTTCGTTCTCCCGGCCCCAGGTGGCCAGTGCGGCCACCGGCGCCGAGCAGCCGGCCTCCAGGGTGGCCAGCAGGGCGCGCTCGGCGGCCACGGCGACCCGGGTGGGGGCGTGGTCCAGGGCGGCGAGCGCGGCGATCAGCGCAGTGTCGGCGGTGGCGCACTCGATCGCGAGCGCGCCCTGGCCGGGGGCCGGGATCATCAGCTCGGTGTCGAGGTGCTGGGATATCTCGGCGCTGCGGCCGAGCCGGTTGAGGCCGGCCGTCGCCAGCACCACCGCGTCCAGCTCGCCGCTGGTCACGAAGCCGATCCGGGTGTCCACGTTGCCGCGGATCGCGACGGTCTCCAGCTGGGCGCCGCGGGCGGCGGCCCAGGCGTTCAGCTGCGCCATCCGGCGGGGCGAGCCGGTGCCGATCCGGGCCGGGCGGCCGGCGCCGGCGAGCTTCTCCACCAGCTCGTCCAGGGCCAGGCCCTCGGCCGCGACCAGGGCGTCCCGGACGTCCTCGCGCTCGGGGACGGCCGCCAGCACCAGGCCCGTGGGGGCGGCGGTGGGCAGGTCCTTGAGCGAGTGCACGGCGAAGTCGATCCGGCCCTCCAGCAGCGCGTCGCGCAGCGCGGAGACGAACACCCCGGTGCCGCCGATCTGCGCCAGCGACTCCCGGGAGGTGTCGCCGTAGGTGGTGATCTCGACCAGCTCGACGGGGCGCCCGGTGACCCTGGTCACCTCGCGGGCCACCATGCCCGACTGCGCCATGGCGAGGGCGCTGCGCCGGGTGCCGAGCCGCAGGGCCGCGGTGGCCGTGGGCTGCTCCGTGATCGGTTGACCATTCATGAGGTGATCGTCCCGGTGGTACTCGTGGGATGGCTGACGGTTCATCTGGTGCCCCCGGTCGAGGGCTGGGGCGCGCCGCCGAGGGGCGTGCCCGACACGGCGTGCACGGCCGCCGGGTCGAGGTCGAACAGTTCGCGCAGCGCCTCCGCGTAGGAGGCGCCGCCGGGCTCGGCGGCCAGCTGCTTCACCCGGACGGTCGGGGCGTGCAGCAGCTTGTCGACGACGCGGCGGACGGTCTGGGTGATCTCGGCGCGCGAGCGCTCGTCCAGGTCGGGCAGCCGGGAGTCCAGCCGGCCGAGCTCGGCGGCGACCACGTCGGAGGCCATCGAGCGCAGCGCGACCACGGTCGGCGCGATCCGGGCGGCCCGCTGGGCGGCGCCGAAGGCGGTCACCTCGTCGGAGACGATCCGGGTGACCTGGTCGACGTCGCCGGCGCCGGGGCTGGCGGCGTGCGCGTGGGAGAGGCTCTCCAGGTCGACCAGCAGGGCGCCGGCCAGCTCGTGCACGGCGTGGTCGACGTCGCGCGGCATGGCCAGGTCGAGCAGGGCCAGCGGCTCGGGCGCCCCGCGGGAGGCGACCGCGGCGGCCACGTCCGAGGCCTTGATCACCACGCCTGCCGCGCCGGTGCAGGAGATCACCAGGTCCACGTCGGCGAGCGCCTCCGGCACCTTGGCGAGGTCCAGGACCCGGGCCACGTCCGGGCCGAGGATCTCGACCAGCCGCTCCGCGCGGGCCGGGGTCCGGTTGGCGATCAGCAGGTCGGTCACGCCGGAGCGGACCAGGGTGGCGGCGGCCAGCGAGCTCATCGAACCGGCGCCGACCACCAGCGCGCGCTTGCCGGCGATCTCGCCCGCGCCCGCCGCGACCTGCTCCAGGCCGAAGGTGACCAGCGACTGGCCGGCCTTGTCGATGCCGGTCTCGCTGTGCGCCCGCTTGCCGACCCGCAGCGCCTGCTGGAACAGCTCGTTCAGGCCGCGCCCGGCGGTGTGCTCCTCCTGGGCCTTGGCCAGCGCGTCGCGCAGCTGGCCGAGGATCTGGCCCTCGCCGACGACCATCGAGTCCAGGCCGCAGGCCACCGAGAAGAGGTGGTGGACGGCGCGGTCCTCGTAGTGGACGTACAGGTGGGAGGTCAGCTCCTCCAGGTCCACCCCGCTGTGGTGGGCCAGCAGCAGCGACAGCTCGGCGACGCCGGCGTGGAACTTGTCCACGTCCGCGTACAGCTCGATCCGGTTGCAGGTGTTCAGCAGCGCGGCCTCGGCGACCGTCGCGGTGGCGGCCGCGTCGTGCAGCAGCCGGGTCGGCACCTCACCGGTCAGCGCGGCGCGCTCCAGCACCCCGACCGGGGCCGTGCGATGGCTCAGCCCTACGACGAGAAGGCTCATGCCCGCCCCCCACAGCTCTCGGTGTTCATGCGGGCATCACCGCGGAGAGATCCCCGTCGCCGCCCTTGGCGGACTTTTCCTTGGCCTGCTCGGCCTGGTCCTTGGCCACCGACTCGGCGGTGCCGCGGCCCTTGCCGCTGCCGCCGGCCGCCCGGCGCAACTTGGCCGCGGCCGCCCGGACCGGACCGGGGGCACGGTCCAGCACCGACTCGGCGCGGTCGTCCGGTTCCTCCCCGGCCTTGCGCTGCTCGTGGAAGGCGAGGATCTGGAGCTCGATGGACAGGTCCACCTTGCGCACGTCCACGCCGTCCGGAACGGCCAGCACGGTCGGGGCGAAGTTCAGGATGCTCGTAACGCCTGCCTCGACCAGCCGGTCGCAAACCTGCTGGGCGGCACCGGGTGGGGTGGTGATCACGCCGATGGAGACGTGCTGGCTCTCGACGATCGACTCCAGCTCGTCCATGTGCCGCACCGGCAGTCCGGCCGCGGTGGAACCGACCACGTTGGGGTCGGCGTCCAACAGGGCGGCCACCCGGAAGCCACGGGAGGCGAACCCGCCGTAGTTGGCGAGCGCGTGGCCGAGGTTCCCGATGCCGACGATGACGACCGGCCAGTCCTGGGTCAGGCCGAGCTCGCGGGAGATCTGGTAGACGAGGTACTCGACGTCGTAGCCGACGCCGCGGGTGCCGTACGAGCCGAGGTAGGAGAAGTCCTTGCGCAGCTTGGCCGAGTTCACGCCGGCCGCGGCGGCCAGCTCCTCGGAGGAGACGGTCGGCACCGAGCGCTCGGAGAGCGCGGTGAGGGCCCGCAGGTAGAGGGGCAGGCGGGCGACGGTCGCCTCCGGGATGCCCCGGGCACGCGAGGGTCGGCGCGCGGCGCCCTGGTCGGGCGTCTGCGAACTGCTCTGTGGTGATCGGCCGATTGCCACGGTGCTCCTGTGGGTGAAGCTGGGCTTTGGCAGCCAGGCTATGCGTTTGTGAACGTGTGCACAAAGATGGTGTCCGTTTTGTCCCTGCACAGTGATGCGCATCACGCCGTCGAACCCATAGCACCGGCCTGGGTCAGTACGACCTCCGGGGCCCGGGAACCGGGCAGCCAGGGGCCGTACGGCGCCTCCCGGCGCACCAGTGGGACGGCGGTGCCGGACGGGCGGGAGCGGGCCCGGCCCAGCCGGGGCCAGGGCACCCGGGCGGCCTCGCGCAGCGGGCCG
>NZ_JAHSQD010000344.1 GCF_020103755.1 Streptomyces sp. LS1784 | reverse complement strand
CGGATCGGCGCGCCGGGCGAGGGGGCGCGGGCGCCGGGCGACGCGCTACCGGTCGAGCGCCGACTGGAAGGCGGCGAGCGGCTCCGCGCCGGGGGTCAGGGCGTCCGCGACCACCCGGCGCAGCAGGTCGCCGAGGACGGTATCGGGCAGGGCGTCGAGTTCGTCGAGCGGCAGGGCGGCGACGTCGACCAGGTCAGAGCCGAGTCCAGCGGCGGTTTCCGCACCGGTGACGCCCATCAGTCCCTCACTCGATCGTGTCGGCACAGCGGGCCGCCGGCCGGAATTGCATCGACCCAGGTCCGCGACGGGCATCCTACACCCGAGGTGTGACGGTCCATCAGCTCCGCGCGGGCGCGTCGCGGAGCCTGTGGGCCGAACGGATCACGGGCAGAGCCGCTCCACCCGCCACCCCGTCGGGCCGGCCGGGTCGACGACGTAGCGGAGCCGGTCGTGCAGCCGGTTCTCCCGGCCCTGCCAGAACTCGACGCTCTGCGGGACGACCCGGTACCCGCCCCAGAACGGCGGGACGGGTACTCCCTCGCCCTCCGGGTAGCGGCGCTCCAACTCGGCGTAGCGCTGTTCGAGGACCTCCCGGCCGCCGACCGGACTGGACTGCTCGCTGGCCCAGGCGCCCAGCTGGGAGCCGTGCGGGCGGGTGCGGAAGTAGGCGGCGGTCTCGTCCCGGCCGACCTTCTCCACCCGGCCCTGGACGATCACCTGGCGGGCCAGCGCGATCCACGGGAACAGCAGTCCCGCGTACGGGTTGGCGGCCAGCTCGGAGCCCTTGCGGGAGCCGTAGTTGGTGAAGAACACGAAGCCGCGCAGGTCGTATCCCTTGAGCAGGACGGTGCGCGAGCTGGGCCGCCCCTCGGCGTCGGCGGTGGAGAGCACCATCGCGTTGGGCTCCACCACTCCGGCTTCGTCCGCCTCGTGGAACCAGCGGGTGAACTGGCCGATCGGCTCGGGCGCGAGCTGCTCCTCGACCAGGCCCTCGTGACTGTAGTGCTTGCGCATCACGGTGAGGTCCGGGCCGGGACGGGCCTCCTCGGCCAGGGTCCGGTTGGCGGGGCTCGGGGGCGTCGGCTTGGCGCGATCCGGGGTCTGCACGTCAACATCATCCCGTACGACAAGCGACGGGCACCGCTACCTCCGGACAAACCTCCGTGGGAGATACGGTGGCCCGCCACCGCTTGGCCGCCCACCCTGTGGGTAATTGTCCTGAACCGGGCGTTTGGTTCAAGGCGTTCCCGGGCAGCACCGTGCCCCCGACGGGAAAGTCAAGCGGGCCCACGGCAAACATCACCACGGTGGTGTATGGCGCAATGCACCCCGTGCCTGTCACTCTGGCACCGAGTGCCAAACACCATTCGGTCACTGGCGCGCCGCCCCACCACGGCGGAGCGCCGATCGCAGAACTGAAGGAGCCGTCGCATGTCCGATTTCGTACCCGGGCTTGAGGGAGTCGTCGCGTTCGAGAGCGAGATCGCCGAACCCGACCGTGAGGGCGGCGCCCTGCGGTACCGCGGTGTCGACATCGACGACCTGGTGGGCAGCGTCTCCTTCGGCCACGTCTGGGGCCTGCTGGTGGACGGCAAGTTCAACCCCGGCCTGCCGGCCGCCGAGCCGTTCCCGATCCCGGTGCACTCCGGCGACATCCGGGTCGACGTGCAGTCGGCGCTCGCCATGCTCGCCCCGGTCTGGGGCCTCAAGCCGCTGCTGGACATCGACGCCGAGCAGGCCCGCGACGACCTCGCCCGGGCCGCCGTGATGGCGCTCTCCTACGTCGCCCAGTCGGCCCGCGGCCAGGGCCTGCCGATGGTCCCGCAGAGCGAGATCGACAAGGCCGAGACGGTCGTCGAGCGGTTCATGATCCGCTGGCGCGGCGAGCCGGACCCGAAGCACGTCAAGGCCGTCGACGCCTACTGGACCTCGGCCGCCGAGCACGGCATGAACGCCTCCACCTTCACCGCCCGGGTCATCGCCTCCACCGGCGCCGACGTCGCGGCCGCCCTCTCCGGCGCGGTCGGCGCGATGTCCGGCCCGCTGCACGGCGGCGCGCCGTCCCGCGTGCTCGGCATGATCGAGGAGATCGAGCGCACCGGCGACGCCACCGCCTGGGTCAAGAACGCCCTGGACAAGGGCGAGCGCCTGATGGGCTTCGGCCACCGCGTCTACCGCGCCGAGGACCCGCGCGCCCGGGTGCTGCGCCGCACCGCCAAGGAGCTCGGCGCGCCGCGCTTCGAGGTCGCCGAGGCCCTGGAGAAGGCCGCGCTGGAGGAGCTGCACAACCGCCGCCCCGACCGCGTGCTGGCCACCAACGTCGAGTTCTGGGCCGCCATCATGCTGGACTTCGCCGAGGTCCCGGCGCACATGTTCACCTCGATGTTCACCTGCGCGCGCACCGCCGGCTGGTCGGCGCACATCCTGGAGCAGAAGCGCACGGGCCGACTCGTGCGCCCCTCCGCGCGCTACATCGGCCCCGGCCCGCGCCGCCCCGAGGAGATCGAGGGCTGGGACGCCATCACCCACTGACGGATACCGGACGAGCGTCCGGACAGTGCCCCTGAGCAGCGGGTCCGGCTCCGGCCGGGCCCGCTCTCCGTCGTCTCGGGGCAACCGGGACCACAGTCTCAGCGGGCGGACTGCCGTACCCCCGCCGAGTCTGCGGCCGGTAGGCTGCGCGCGTGGCTCAGATCCAGATCCCCGCTGACATCAAGCCCGCAGACGGCCGTTTCGGCTGCGGACCGTCCAAGGTGCGCCCCGAGGCCCTGAGTGCCCTCGCCGCCACCCAGACCTCCCTGCTCGGCACCTCGCACCGCCAGGCCCCGGTCAAGAACCTGGTCAAGCGCGTGCGCGAGGGCGTGAGCAGCCTGTTCTCGCTGCCGGACGGCTACCAGGTCGTCCTCGGCAACGGCGGCTCCACCGCCTTCTGGGACATCGCCGCCTTCGGCCTGGTGCGGGAGAAGTCCCAGCACCTGGACTTCGGCGAGTTCTCCTCGAAGTTCGCCTCCTCGGTCAAGGCCGCGCCGTGGCTCGGCGAGCCGACCGTGATCAAGACCGCCCCGGGCACCCACCCGCTGCCGGTCGCCGAGGCCGGCGTGGACGTCTACGGGCTCACCCACAACGAGACCTCGACCGGCGTCGCGATGCCGATCAGGCGCCCGGCCGGCGCGGACGAGGGCTCGCTGGTCCTGGTGGACGCCACCTCGGGCGCCGGCGGCCTGCCGGTGGACATCACCGAGACGGACGTCTACTACTTCGCCCCGCAGAAGTCCTTCGCTTCCGAGGGCGGCCTGTGGCTGGCCACCTTCTCCCCGGCCGCCCTGGAGCGCGCCGCCGAGATCGCCGGCTCCGGCCGCTACATCCCGCCGTTCTTCTCGCTGCCGACGGCCATCGACAACTCGTCGAAGGACCAGACGTACAACACCCCGTCGCTCTCCACCCTCTTCCTGCTGGCCGACCAGCTGGAGTGGCTGAACGGCAACGGCGGGCTGGACTGGGCGGTCGCCCGCACCGCCGACTCCTCGTCCCGGCTGTACTCCTGGGCCGAGAAGTCCTCCTTCGCCACCCCTTTCGTGGCGAACCCGGAGGAGCGCTCCCAGGTGGTCGGCACCATCGACTTCGACGAGTCGGTGGACGCCGCCGCGGTCGCCAAGGCACTGCGTGCCAACGGCATCGTGGACACCGAGCCGTACCGCAAGCTGGGCCGCAACCAGCTGCGCATCGCGATGTTCCCGGCGATCGACCCGGCGGACGTCGAGGCGCTCACCCGCTGCATCGACTACGTGGTCGAGCAGCTCTGACCCGGCCCCCCGACGACACGGCCGAGGGCCACCGCCGACAGGCGGTGGCCCTCTCGCCGTTCCGGGGCCGGGGCCCGACCGGCTAGCGGCCGACCAGCGAGCTGATCAGCACGACGACCAGCATCAGCACCAGGGTGCCGGAGACGATGCGCATACGAGTCTTGGGATCCACGGTCAACGAGCGTACCTCCGGCTCACGCAGGACTGCTCCCGGGCCCTGCCCCGGGCCTCCCGGGGACCTCAGCCCCAGTCCGCCAGCTCCCAGGAGCACAGCGACTCGTACTGGGCGGAGCCGCCGTCCGGGTCGCTCTTCATCAGGTGCAGCTCGGCGGCCTCCCACTCCGGCCCCCGGTACTCCGCCAGTGCCGCCGCCAGCGCGTCCAGCTCGGCCGCGGCGACCCGCAGGACGGCCCGCCGGTGGCCGCGGTGGGAGCCGGCCCGGGCCAGGGTGACGTGCGGGTGGAAGGCGAAGTCGTCGGTGTCCCCGGTGACCTCGACGGTGGCCTCGGCGACCGCCTCCGCAAGCCGGCGCAGCGCCCAGGTCTGCCCCTCCACCCCGGCCCAGAGCACCCGGTCGCCGAACCGGCCGGAGCCCGCGATCCGCAGCCGGTGCACCGGGTGCACCTCGGCGACGGCGGCCAGGCCCGTCTCCAGCTCCGGCAGCCGCTCGGCCGGCACCTGGCCGAGGAACGCCAGGGTGAGGTGCCAGCCCTCGACGGTGGTCCAGCGCAGCCGGTCCGCCCCGGGCAGCCCGCGCACCGGCGCGACCGCGTCGGCGAGCCCCTGCAGCGCCGCGACCGGCGGGACGACCGCCACGAACAGCCTCATGAGCCCATCTTCCCTCCGCCGGCCGCTTGGAGTAGAACGTCTATCCATGAAGATCCGCAACGGGGGTCCCGCGGACGTCCCCGACATCCTCGCCCTGCTCGACGACGCCGTGGCCTGGCTGGCCGGCCAGGACCGCACCGGCCAGTGGGGCGACCAGCCGTTCAGCACCATCCCGGCCCGGGTCGACCAGGTCTCCTCGTACGCCGCCGAACCCTTCCTGATCCGCCTCGCCGTGGACGACGACGGCCGCACGGTCGGCTGCTGCGTGCTCTCCGAGGACCGAGGCCGGTGGATCCCCGCCGTGGACGAGCGCGAGCTGTACGTCCGCAACCTGGTCACCGACCGCAGCCGCAAGGGCTCGGGCATCGGCGCGGCGCTGATCGCCGACGCGATCGAGGAGACCCGTCGGCGCGGCATCGGCCTGCTGCGGGTGGACTGCTACGGCGGCGCGGACCGCAAGCTGGTCGCCCGGTACCGGGCGCTCGGCTTCACCGAGACCGAGAGCTTCGAGGTCGAGCAGCCGGCCGGCGTCTGGCCGGGCCAGGTGCTGGCCATCCGCCTCTGACGCAACGCCGGAAACCCCCGGAGTCGGGACTCCGGGGGTTCCTGGTGATCGATCAGCAGGCAGTGGCCAGCTCGGTCTTGCGCGCCGGACCGGTCCGCGGCACGAAGGCCACCACCCGGCCGCCGCGGCCCGGGTGCAGGTCGAACCGCACCCGCAGGTCCGCGCTGCGGGCCAGCACCAGGCCGACCACGCCGGCCGCAGCCGCGGACACCAGCCCACAGGCCAGCAGGCCGAGCCGGGGCCCGTACGAGGCGGTCACCCAGCCGACGATCGGGGCGCCGACCGGCGTGCCGCCGGTGAAGACCAGCACCAGCAGGCCCATCACCCGGCCGCGCATCTCCGGGTCGGTGGCCAGCTGGAGCGAGGAGTTGACCGAGGTGTTGAAGCTCAGCCCGAAGACCCCGACCAGCATCAGCAGCAGCGCGAAGGTCCAGTAGTCCGGCGCGAACGCGGCGACCACCTCCAGCGTGCCGAAGGCCAGCGCCGCGCCGACCAGCCGGCGAAGCCGCGGCGCGCCCCGGCGGGCCGCGAGCAGCGCGCCCGTCAGCGAGCCGATCGCCATCGCGGTGTTCAGCAGGCCGTACTGGCCCGCGCCCACCTTGAAGGTGTCGTACGCGAAGCCGGAGAGCAGCGTCGGGAAGTTGAAGCCGAAGGTGCCGATGAACCCGGCCAGCACCATCGGCCAGAGCAGCTCGGGCCGCTCCCTGACGTACCGCAGGCCCTCGCGCAGCTGCCCCTTCTCGCGGGCGATCGGCTCGGTCGGGCGCAGTTCGGCCTCCCGCATCGCGAGCAGCCCGCCGATCACGGCGGCGAAGGACAGTGCGTTGACGGCGAACGCCCAGCCGCTGCCGACCGCGGCGATCAGCAGGCCCGCGACGGCGGGGCCGACCAGCCGGGCGGTCTGGAAGTTGGCGGCGTTCAGGCTGACGGCGTTGGCGAGGTCCTTGGGACCGACCATCTCGGAGACGAAGGCCTGCCGGGTCGGGTTGTCCACCACAGTGACCAGGCCGAGCAGCAGCGCGAAGGCGTACACGTAGTACGGCGTCACCATGCCGCCGATGGTCAGCGCCGCGAGGCCGGCGGCCAGCAGGCCCATCGCGCCCTGGGTGAACACCAGCAGCCGGCGCTTGGGCATCCGGTCCGCGAGCACGCCGCCGAACAGGCCGAGCAGCAGCATCGGCAGGAACTGCATGGCGGTGGTGATGCCGACCGCGAGCGGGCTGCCGGTGAGGCTCAGCACCAGCCAGTCCTGGGCGATCCGCTGCATCCAGGTTCCGGTGTTGGACACCACCTGGCCGGCGAAGTAGTAGCGGTAGTTGCGAACGCGCAGCGAGGAGAACATCCCCCCGGGTCGGGTGAAATCGGCACCTGTGGGAGATGAGGCCGAGTGGGTTCGGCCCTGAGCGGCGGAGTCCGCCGCGGTGCGTTCGTCGGGGTCGTCGTCGCCGTTGCCGGGCAGTCCCGTGGGAGCGGGGGCCTGGGCGTCGGCGGCTGCGGCACTGGCCGCGGCGGGGTCGGTGGTCGGGTCGTCGGTACGGATGGCGGCGGCGCTGGCTGCGGCCGGCGGTGTCACGGTGGTCTCCCCTCGTGGCGGGGCGGGGCGGGGGGGGGCCGTCGCGCTCCTGGTGTCGGTGGTCGGTCCTGCGGTGATGCAGTGCTCCTTGTCCTTCCGGCGGCTTGCCGGATTAGGTGTGCCTAGAGGTGTGCGAGCTTGTAGAGCACGGGCGCGGCCTCGCGGAGGACGGCCCACTCCTCCTCGTCGAGCCCCTGGGCGAGCTCGGCGAGCCAGACGTTCCGGCGTCGACGACTCTCCGCGAGGATCGTCTCGGCCTGCTCGGTGCTGCTGACGACCACCTGGCGGCGGTCCTCGGGGTGCGGCTCGCGCCGCACCAGCCCCTTCTCCTCCAGCATCGCGACGATCCTGGTCATCGAAGGAGGCTGCACGTGCTCCTTCCGGGCGAGCTCACCCGGCGTCGCCTTCCCGCACCGGGCGAGGGTGCCCAGCACCCCCATCTCGGTGGGACTCAGCGACTCCTCCACCCGCTGGTGTTTGAGTCGTCGGGAGAGGCGCATCGTGGACGACCGCAGCTGACTGATCGCTGCGAAGTCCTGCTCGGACATCTCGGGCATCTCTTTAGCCTACGTCATTACTCTCGCTAAGGAAAATGAGATCCGCCGCCGCGCCGGAGGGTCGCCCCGGTGCCATATTGGTCATGGGCCCCAGCTCTCGACTCCCAGAAGGGCCGACCTGCCATGTCCGACCTCGCCACCGAGCAGTCCGAGCGGTCCGAACGGCCGCAGTCGTCCGAGCGGTCCACGCAGAACGGGCCCGGCGACACCGGCTTCGCCCGGCTCGCCATGGTGACCATCGACTGCGCCGACCCGGTCGCGCTGGCCTCGTTCTACGGCGAGCTGCTGGGGTGGGAGACCAGGCACACGGACGAGAACTTCGCGATCCTGGACAACCCCGAGGGCGGCAGCCCGCTGGGCTTCGGACGGGTGACCGGGTACCGGCCTGAGCCGTGGACGGAACCGGACGGCAGCAAGCACTTCCACCTCGACTTCTACGTCGACGACCTGGACGAGGCCACCGCGAAGGCCCTCGCGCTCGGCGCCACCGAGCCCGCCTACCAGCACGGCCGCACGCTGCGGGTGCTGGTCGACCCGGCCGGCCACCCGTTCGGACTAGCCCCCTTGGAGTAGCCGCCAAGCGGGGCGGGCGACCCCCGCACGAGGCCTGGGGACGGTGCGCAGACGGTGTCAGGGATTGGTGCCGGGATCATGCAGGCCGCGTAAAGGCCCATCCTGACCTGGGACTTCACGAAAAACGCGAACATTGTGCGACCGCCGGGCAGTGGCTACTCTCCCCGATTGTCAGGGGCACCACATGCCAGGCTCCTCCCCGCGGGACCGCGTTCCCGCTCCGGTGCCCGTTGCCGCGCGCCTTCCCCGGCCAGCCGCGTCCGCCCGCGCCCCGGTGCCCTCAACCCTCGTCCAGGGAGCTCTATTGGGTGAGATCCACCATGCCGACCACGGCTGGGTGACACCGGCGGTCTCGTACTTCGTCGCCTGCCTCGGCGCCTTCGTCGCCCTGCGCAGCGCCCGCTGGGCACTCGTCTCCCAGGGCCGCACCCGGGCCGTCTGGCTGCTGTTCGCCTCGACCTCGCTCGGGGCCGGGATCTGGTCCATGCACTTCATCGCGATGCTCGGCTTCTCCGTGACCGGCGCCGAGATCAGCTACCGGCCCGGGCTCACCGTGCTCAGCCTGCTGGTCGCCGTCACCGTGGTCGGCGTCGGGCTCTTCACCGTCGGGTACTGGCGGCACCGCGCCCTGGCACTCCTGGTCGGCGGGCTGACCACCGGCCTCGGGGTCGCCGCGATGCACTACCTGGGCATGGCCGCGATGGTCCTGCCCGGCCGGCTCGGCTACGACCTGCCCACCGTGGCGGCCTCGGTGGCGATCGCCGTGGTCGCGGCCACGGCCGCGCTCTGGGCCGCGCTGAACATCCGGGGCACGCTCGCCGTGCTCGCCGCGGCGCCGGTGATGGGCGTGGCGGTCTGCGCGATGCACTACACCGGTATGGCGGCGCTCTCCGTCCACCTGGACTTCTCACGCTCCACCGAGGACGGCGTGATGGCACTCCAGTTCATCTTCCCGCTCGGCGTCGGGCTCGGCTGCTACGTCTTCTTCGGCTCGCTGGCCTTCGCCGTCTCGCCGAGCCGGCCCAACTCCCGGCCCCTGCTGGCCGGTCCGGCCGCCCCGCTGCCCCCGCGCGCCCCCGGGGCCGC
>NZ_JAHSQD010000343.1 GCF_020103755.1 Streptomyces sp. LS1784 | reverse complement strand
CAGCGCCGTCCCGAGCGCGAGCGGCCCCCGCTTGCGCCGCCACGCCCGGTCCCGCAGGCCCACGGCGGCCAGGAGCAGCGCGAGGGCCGCGGCCCGGACCGTCCACGGGAACCAGCCGTCGAGCAGTGAGACGTTCATGCGGCCGCAGGCTAGGGGCGGAGGATGAGAGGCCGATTAGAGGCCGGCGGATCGCCGGAAGAGCGCCGTGAGCAGGAAGGGGACACCGGACAGCGGCGAGTCGGGGCCCTGGGCGGCCATCGGGCGGATCTCCAGCGGGGTGAACTCGCGGAACAGCGATCGGAGTTCGTCCGCCGAGTAGGCCAGGCCGCCCTCCAGCGCGCCGATCCGGTAGAGCTCCGCGTCGGGCCGCTCGGAGCCGATCGCGCCGGCGGCGAAGGCGGTGACGGCGAAGTGCCCGCCCGGTGCCAGGACCCGGTCGAGCAGGGCCAGGTAGCTGACCCGGCGGTGCGGTGGGAGGTGGTGCAGGCAGCCGGAGTCGTAGACCAGGTCGTAGTGGGTGTACGGGAGTTCGGCGTCGAAGATGCTCGCCCGGTGGAACCGCAGCTCGGTGCCCGTACCCGCCTCGCGGGCACGCTCCTGGGCCCAGGCGATGGCGGTGGCGGAGAGGTCGACGGTATCCACCTCGAAGCCGAGGGAGGCCAGGTGGATCGCATTGCGGCCGGCGCCGCAGCCGAGGTCGAGCGCCCGGCCGGGGGAGAGCAGGCCGCGGTCGAGACAGGAGGCCAGATTCTCGTCCGGCTTGGGCGCGAAGAACGGGCGCTCGGCGGACCGGTCCGCGTAGAACCGGTCCCAGAACGGTTCGGCCGGCGGGAAGAGGCCGTCGAGGAGGGCGAGGACGTCTTCGGTGGTGCGGATCGTACGGTTCATGCCGCCGATCCTAGGCGGGCCGGCCGATGGGCGCGCATGCGGCAAAAGCCTTTGTGTGGCGGCCTGTTGGGGCTATCCGGGGCATGAGTCGGACGGGTGTTTCGGCCCCGGGCCGCCGCGCGGCAGTGCCCCCGCCCGGGGCCGGGAAAGGCCGTTTCCGCAGGGCGAGAAGGGGCGCCCGGGAAACCGTTCCGGAATTCCGCCGAGAAAATTCCACGCGAGGAATCGAAGGACACATTCAGGCCGGACAAGTCAACGTTTACTTCTCCGAATTCCCTCTGCATAGTGGCGGGTCGAACCGAGAGGGGGCTCATCCGTGTCGCAGATCAATGACACCGCCGCACAGCAGGTGGAGCTGGAGCAGGTGCAGGTGTCCGTCATCGGTGAGCTGTTCGATGAGCGGCTCGCCGGGGCGCGGGCGCAGTTGGGGCGGGTGCTCGCGTCGGTGGCGGGCAGCGCGGGCGAGGTGTACGAGCGGGAGGTGGCGGCCGGGCGGCTGGCGGGCGAGGTGCGCCGGCTGCAGGGGGCCGAGGGCGGGCTGGTCTTCGGCCGGATCGACCTGGCGGACGGGACCGCGTTGCGGATCGGGCGGCTGGGCCTGCAACGGGACGAGGACGATCTGCCGTTGCTGGTGGACTGGCGGGCGGAGGCGGCGCGGCCCTTCTACGAGGCGACGCCGGTCCACCCGCTGGGGCTGCGGCGCCGCCGTCATCTGAGCCTGACGGGCCGTACCGTGGTCGGGGTCAGCGACGAGCTGCTGGACGGCTCGGAGCCGACCGCCGGGGACGTCGTCGGAGACGGGCCGTTGACGGCGGCGCTCCAGGAGCGGCGTACGGGGCGGATGGGGGCGGCGGTCGCGACGCTCCAGGCGGAACAGGACGCGATCGTCCGCTCCTCGCACCGCGGGGTGACGGTGGTGCAGGGCGGCCCGGGCACCGGAAAGACGGTGGTGGCGCTGCACCGCGCCGCGTACGTGCTGTACGCGTTCCCGAAGGCGGCCGAGCGCGGTGTGCTGGTGCTGGGGCCGAACGCGCGGTTCCTCGACTACATCTCCCAGGTGCTGCCCTCGCTCGGGGAGAACGACGTCGTCCTGGCGACGTGCGAGGAGCTGGCCGGCGTCGTGCCGGGTGCCGTGGACCCGTTCGAGGCGGCGCGCCTCAAGGGCGGTGCCGAACTGGCCGAAGCGCTGGCCTCGTCGGTCCGGTCGCGACAGGCCCCGGGCGGGGACTTCACCCTCCGGGTCGGACAGGAGTGGGTCCGCCTGGCGGAGGAGGAGGTCGCCGGGGCGCGGCAGGCGGCGCAGGCGAGCGGGCTCGCGCACAACCGGGCGCGCCGGCTGTTCCTGGAACTGCTGGTCGACGCCCTGACCAACGCGCTGGCCCGCGGCACGGCCGAGGCGCTGGAGCGCATCGACGCCGAGGTCGCGCAGCTCACCGGGGTCGACCTCGACCGGATGGCGGCCCGGGACCTGCGCAGCCTCGGCATCGACGACGCGCCCGCCACGGGGGCCGACGAGTTCGACGCCGACGCCGTCCGCGCCGACCTCCTGGAGGACCCGCACCTCGACCGGGCGGTCGAGGAACTCTGGCCGCGGCTCGTTCCCGGCGACGTCGTCGGTGCCCTGCTGGCCGACGCCGATGCGCTGACCGCACACCTTCCGCAACTCGGCGAAGGCGAGCTGGCGTTGCTGCTGCGCACGCCCGGCGCGCCGTGGGCCGACGCGGACGTGCCGCTCCTCGACGAGGCGGCGAGCCTGGTCGACGGGCCGCCCGAGCAGACCTTCGGGCACGTCGTCGTCGACGAGGCGCAGGAGCTGACCGCCATGCAGTGGCGGATGATCACGCGCCGGTGCCCGGGCAGGTCGATGACGCTGGTCGGCGACTTCGCGCAGGCGGGCCCGGCGACAGTGGCGCGGGACTGGAACGAGGCGCTCGCCCCCCTCTTCGGCCGCCGCTTCGACCTGCGGACGCTGACCGTCAGCTACCGGACCACGCAGGAAATCCTGGTAACCACCGGGGAGTTGCTCAGCCGCATCGCCCCTGACCAGCCGCCGGTCCGGTCGATCCGGCACGGGGACGAGCCGCGTGCCGTCGCGGTGGCCCCGCAGGGGCTGGTGGCCGATCTCGTCCGCGAGCTTCGGGCGCAGGCCGCCGCGCATCCGGGCGAGCTGCTCGGCGTGATCTGCGCGGACGGCAGGGTGGCGGAACTGGCGGCCGCGGGGGTCGAGGAGTACGCCCGGCTGGTCCCGGCCTCCGAGGCGCGCGGCCTGGAATTCGACGAGGCCGTCGTGGTCGACCCGGACGGGATCGCGGCGGCCCGCCCCACCGGCGAACGCGACCTGTACGTCGCCCTCACCCGCGCCACCAAGCGCCTGTGCACGGTCACCGCGCGGCCGGCCACCGGCGGGTAGGTGATGCGCCGCCGCGTGGGAGGTCGGTCCGGCCGACTTCCCGCGCGGGGTGGGTTGTCCCGCGCACCGGCCCTCCGAGGACTGCGCGCGAGTCCGCGACCACGTTCGCCGTGATCGCGGACGACCCCGCGGGGCGGCGAGGTCCGACGTGGACACTCCGTGCACCCGGTCCGCGGCCTGCTCGCGGCGTTCGGCCTCGACGTCGTGCGTCGCCCTGTTGCGGGGCTCCGCTTAGGATCGGTGGATGATCACCGTTCCCTCCGGCCGGGTCACCCTCTCCGACCGTCGCACCCAGCGCAGTTGGGGCGTCGACGTCGCCTCGTACCGACTGGCGGCCTGTCCGGTGACCCGCGAGCAGTACGAGGGCGCGACCGGCGACCGCCGCCCCGCGCACAGCGTCTCCTGGCTCGACGCCGTCCGTCACTGCAACGAGCTGTCCCGGCGCGAAGGCCTCGCCCCCGCCTACCGGGTGGACGGCGAGGAGGTCTCCTGGGACCGCGCCGCCGACGGCTACCGGCTGCCCACCGAGGCCGAGTGGGAGCACGCCTGCCGCGCCGGAACGGACGGCCCGCGCTACGGCCCGCTGGACGAGATCGCCTGGTACCGCGGCAACTCGGGCGAGCGGCCGCACGAGGTGGGCGGGCTGCGCCCGAACGCCTACGGGCTGTACGACCTGCTCGGCAACGTGTGGGAGTGGTGCTGGGACCGCTACGACCCCGAGGTGTACGGCAGCTACCGCGTCCTGCGCGGCGGCGGCTGGTTCGACGAGCACTGGAGCTGCCGCGCCTCGGTTCGCCGCCGCAGCCACCCGACCCTGCGGATCGACGACGTGGGATTCCGGCTCGCCCGCTCGATCGTCGAATGAAGGCGGTCGCAGTAGAAGACGCCCCCGCGCAGTTGCTGCCGCGGGCGCGCGGGCGCGGGATCGGCACCCGGGCCCAACGGCTGCCGGCGGACTACCTGTTCGCGCATTCGCCGGTGATGCGGCTGGAAGCGGAGACCGCATCCGGCGATCCGGCCGAGCAACGCGTCCTGGCAAAGCTCGGATTCGTCCGCGAGGGCGTGAAGCGGGCACAGCTCGTCCGCTCCGGAGAATGGCCTGATGTCGTTCTCCGCAGCCTGCTGCGCACCGGTCCCCGCCCGCCGCTCGGCCGAGGAACCGTCACGGCCGCCCGGCCGTTGGCGCCTGCATGAGTGATGAATCAGTGTCCCTGCGCCCGATCGCCGAGGCCGATCTCTCCGCGATCGAGGACATGCTGGACGACCCCGAGGCGCTGGGCGAGTTCCAGTGGTACGGCTGGCGGGACCCGCAGCGGTTCCGCCGTCGGTGGCTGGAGGACGGAATGCTCGGGGAGGAGCATGTGACGCTCGCGGTCGTCGCCGGGGGCGGGTTCGGCGGCTTCGTCGCCGCCAACCGCGCCGGGGTGAGACCGTCCGCCCCGTACTGGACCATGGGGGTGCAGCTGCTGCCGCGGGCGCGCGGGCGCGGGATCGGCACCCGGGCCCAACGGCTGCTGGTGGACTACCTGTTCGCCCATTCGCCGGCGATGCGGCTGGAGGCGGACACCGAGGCGGGCAACCTGGCCGAGCAGCGCGTCCTGGAGAAGCTCGGCTTCACCCGGGAGGGCGTGCAGCGCGCGGTGACCTTCCGCGCCGGCGAGTGGCGCGATGTCGTCCGGTACAGCCTGCTGCGCACCGACCCGCGACTCTAGGCGACCCCGAGCCACTCCTCGGCGAGGGCGTCCGGTGTCCGCGCCGAGGGCTTCAACCCCGCAGGTGCCACGGCAGGTTGCTGGACACACGGAGCAGGGTGTACGCCATCGGCGGGCGCGGGTCGGCGGCTGCGGCGCACAGGGGTTTCAGTGCTCGCCCCGGCGGGTCCCGCAGGTGTCGGCGGCCGGGGGCAGAGGCTCGGGTCCGTCGTCCGGGTCGCGGGTGAGCAGGTAGCGGGCGCCGGGTCCGGCTTCTGCCGCGCGGTCGGCGGCGTTGTAGAGGGCGCAGCGGGAGAGCGAGAGGCAGCCGCAGCCGATGCAGCCGGTGAGCTTCTCCTTGAGTCGTTGCAGTTCGGCGATCTGGTCGTCGATCCGGCTCTGCCAGGACTCGGCCACCTGGTCCCACTCGGCGCGGCTGGGGGCCGGGCGGTCGGGGAGGCGGTCGAGGGCGACCTTCACCTCGTCCAGGGAGAGGCCGACGCGCTGCGCGGCGCGGACGAAGGCGATCCGGCGCAGTGTGCCGCGGGTGTAGCGGCGCTGGCCGCCGGAGGTGCGGGTGGCGTGGATCAGGCCGAGGCTCTCGTAGTAGCGCAGCGCGGAGGCGGCGAGGCCGCTGCGGTGGGCGAGTTGGCCGATGGTGAGCAGGTCGCTGTGGTGCGGGCCGGGGTCGCGGTGGCCGTCGGGGCGGGCGGTCATGGAAACCCACTGTAGCCGCTTGACCTCAAGTCGGCTTTAAGTTGCACGATCGTGGTCATGACGACGAACGCGACCGCCACGACCACGACGGGCACCCGCTTCGAGGACCTGCCCGCCCTGATGAGCCTGATGACCGGCGACGAGAAGCACGGCCCCGCCGCCACCTCCACCCTGGACGCGCTCTGGGTGCTGTACGACCGGGTGCTGCGGGTGACCCCGGACACCGCCGACGCGCAGGACCGTGACCGCTTCCTGCTCTCCAAGGGCCACGGACCGATGGCGTACTACGCCGTGCTGGCGGCCAAGGGCTTCCTCGACCCGGCGGTGCTACCGAGCTTCGGCGGCTACGACTCGCCGCTCGGCCACCACCCGGACCGCACGCTGGTCCCGGGCGTGGAGATCGCCTCCGGTTCGCTCGGCCACGGCCTGCCGCTGGCCGTCGGCACCGCGCTCGGGCTGCGGGCGCAGGGCCTGGCCGACCCGGCGGTGTGGGTGCTGGTCGGCGACGCGGAGTTCGACGAGGGCTCCAACGCCGAGGCGGTGGCCTTCGCCGGGGCCTACGGACTGGACCGGCTGAACGTGGTGGTGATCGACAACTCCTCGGCCACGCACGGCTGGCAGGGCGGCATCGCCCAGCGGTTCGCGGCCGAGGGCTGGTCGACCGCCACGGTGGACGGCCGCGACCACGAGGCGCTGTACCGCGCCTATGCCACGGAGCACCTGGGCCGCCCGCACGTGGTGGTCGCACGGGTCGAGCCCAAGGGCCCGCACTGAGCACCCGGCCGCAGCCCGAGCACGCCAAGACCGAGCCCCTGAGAGGAACTTCACCGATGGACACCATGCGTGACCGCTTCGTGGACGTGACCACCCGACTGCTGGACGAGGACCCCCGGCTGGCCCTGGTGCTCGCCGACATCACCGCGGCCGCCTTCGCCCCGGCCCAGGAGCGCCATCCCGACCGGGTGGTCAACGTCGGCATCCGCGAACAGCTGCTGATCGGCGCGGCCGGCGGCCTGGCGCTCACCGGGTTGCGTCCGATCGCCCACACCTTCGCCAGCTTCCTGATCGAACGGCCCTTCGAGCAGGTCAAGCTGGACCTCGTCCACCAGGGCGTCGGCGCCGTGCTGGTGAGCGCGGCGGGCTCGTACGACTGGCCGGCCGGCGGCCGCACCCACATGTCCCCGGGCGACGTCGCCCTGCTGGACACCCTGCCGGACTGGACGGTCCACGTCCCCGGCCACCCGGACGAGGCCGAGCAGCTGCTGCGCCACGCCTACGCGGACGGTGACCGCAACGTCTACGTCCGGCTCTCGGCACACCAGAACGCGGCCCCGGTGCCGGTCGAGCCGGGCCGCTTCACCACCGTCCGGACGGGCTCGCGCGGCGCGGTGCTCGCCGTCGGGCCGATGCTGGACGCGGTGCTCGCGGCCACCGAGGGCCTGGACGTCACCGTGCTGTACGCGGCGACGGTGCGCCCCTTCGACGCGGCCGGGCTGCGCGCGGCGCTCGGCGACCGGGTGGACGTGGTGCTGGTCGAGCCGTACCTGGCGGGCACCTCCGCCAACGAGGCGCACGCGGCGCTCGCCGACCGCCCGCACCGGGTGCTGGGCCTGGGCGTGCCGCGCGAGGAGCACCGGCACTACGGGTCGATGCCCGAGCACCTGGCCGCCTACGGCCTGGACGCCCCGTCGCTCCGGGAGCGGATCGGCACCTTCCTCCGGTGATTCCGCCGGGTCAGCCGGTCAGCACGATCGCCACCGTGTCCGGCGCCGTCCGCACCGCCGTCCCCTCCAGCGTCGCCGACCCGAAGGCCGCCACCACCTCGCGCCCGGCGGCCCCCAGCGGCAGCGCGGCCTCGTCCGGTCCGAGGTTGACCGCGATCCGGTACGGCCCCCGGTGCACCACCAGCCGGCCCGCCGCCTCGTCGAACGTCACCCGCACCGCGCCGAGGTCCGGGTCGGACAGTTCCGGCCGCTCGCTGCGCAGCCGGATCAGCCGCCGGTACCACGTGAGCAGTTCGGCGTGCGGGGCGCGCCGGGGCTCGGTCCAGTCGAGGACCGAGCGCAGCACGGTGGCGGGCTCCTGCGGGTCGGGGACGGCCTCGGCGGCCCAGCCGTGTGCGGCGAACTCCCGCCGCCGGCCCTGCCGGACGGCCTCGGCGAGGTCCGGGTCGGTGTGGTCGGTGAAGTACTGCCAGGGGGTGGCGGCGCCCCACTCCTCGCCCATGAAGAGCATCGGGGTGAACGGCGAGGTGAGCACCAGTGCCGCGCCGCAGGCGAGCCGGCCGGGGGAGAGGCTGGTGGAGACGCGGTCCCCGAGCGCCCGGTTGCCGACCTGGTCGTGGGTCTGGAGGTAGCCGAGCAGCCGGTGGCCGTCGGCGGGCGGGAAGGGCCGCCCGTGGCTGCGGCCGCGGAAGGAGGACCGGGTGCCGTCGTGGAAGAACCCCCGGGTGAGCGTCTTGGCGAGGGCGGTGAGCGGCTGGTCCGCGAAATCCCGGTAGTAGCCCTGGGAATCGCCGGTGAGCGCGCAGTGCAGGGCGTGGTGGAAGTCGTCGCTCCACTGCGCGGTGAGGCCCTGCCCGCCCGCCTCGCGCGGGGCGGTGGTCGCCGGGGTGTTGCGGTCGGACTCGGCGATCAGGAACAGCGGCCGGTTGGTGGCGACCGCCAACTTCTCCACCTCGTGGGAGAGTTCCTCCAGGAAGTGGACCGCCCGGTCGTCCGCGAGGGCGTGTACGGCGTCCAGTCGCAGCCCGTCGATCCGGTAGTCGCGCAGCCAGGCCAGGGCGCTGCCGATCAGGTAGGCGCGCACCTCGTCCGAGCCGGGCGCGTCCAGGTTGACCGCCGAACCCCAGGGGGTGTGGTGCCGGTCGGTGAAGTACGGCCCGTACGCGGGAAGGTGGTTGCCGGACGGCCCGAGGTGGTTGTGCACCACGTCCAGCACCACCCCGAGGCCCTTGCGGTGGGCGGCGTCCACGAAGCGCTTGAGCCCCTCGGGCCCGCCGTAGGGCTCGTGGACGGCCCAGAGCGAGACCCCGTCGTAGCCCCAGCCGTGCTTGCCGGGGAACGGGCAGACCGGCATCAGCTCGACGAAGTCCACGCCCAACTCGACCAGGTGGTCCAGGCGTTCGGCGGCGGCGTCGAAGGTGCCGCGAGGAGTGAAGGTGCCCACGTGCAGTTCGTACAGCACCGCGCCGGGCAGCGCCCGGCCGCGCCGGCCGGTGTGCGACCAGCGGAACGCGGCGTGGTCCACGGCGCGGCTGGGCCCGTCCGGGCCGTGCGGCTGC
>NZ_JAHSQD010000342.1 GCF_020103755.1 Streptomyces sp. LS1784 | reverse complement strand
GCCGCACCGTCGGCGGCCAGCCGGCCCCAGGCCAGTACGTGCCGGCTCCGCCCGGCGGACGGGCAGTGCCGGGCCCCGCGCAGCAGGTGCGGGGCGAGCCGGGCGGCGACCACGACGTCGGTCAACTCCCCGTACTGGTACAGCTCCATCGCGGCCCGGCCGCGGCCGGACTCGACGCTGCGGACCGACCAGGGCCCGGCCCCGGCCGGCAGCGTCCCCTCCGGCAGCGTCCCCTCCGGCAGCGCGCCCTCCGGTGCCGGCGCTCCGGAAGCGCCCCCGGGGCCGGGCCGCCCGTGCGGCGGAGTGGCGGAGTGCGATGCAGTGCTCGTCATGCCCTCAAGCCTTCCGTTAGGACCCCCGTCCTGTCGGTGGTGCCCCACACCGAATCGGGGGTGTAGCTAGCTACACCCCCACCGGGAACCCCCCTTCATGGCGGCCCGTGATCACCGGGCCCTACGCTGTCCGGCATGCCTTCCACCACGTTGCGCCGAGCGCTCGTCAGGAGCCTCCGGCGCCCACCGTGGTCGCCCGAGGTCTGGCGGGACGTCCGCTTCACCGCCGCCGGAATACCCGTGGCGCTGCCGGTCTGGCTGGCCGTCACCGAGTCGCACCTGCTCTTCCCGGTGCTCGCCGCCGTCCTGGTCTGCGTCCGCCCGCTGACCGCCGTCCAGCGCAGCCGGCTGCGCGTCCTGCGCGGGGTGGAGGTGCCGCCGCTGCGGCCGCCGGAGGGGCGACGGGCCTGGCTGCTGGGGATGACCTGGCGTCAGGTCCTCTACCACCTGGTGGCCGGTCCGCTGCTGGCGGCGGGCGCGCTGGTGGTGCTGTACGCCTGGGCGGCCGCCGTGGTGCTGGCCACCGTGTACGGCTGGATCTGGCTGCTGCCCGCCGGCACCGAGCTGCGCACGGGCCTGGCCGGGGAGGACGTCCTGCTCACCGTCGGCGGGGTGCTGCTGCTGGCGGTGCTGCCGTTGTCGGGGACGCAGCTGGCCTGGCTGGAGGTGTGGGCGGCCCGGCGGCTGCTCGGCCCGGACCGGGCGGAGGCACTGGAGCGGCGGGTCGAGGAGATCGCCGAGAGCCGGGCCGGGCTGGTCGACGCGGTGGACGCCGAGCGCCGCCGGATCGAGCGCGACCTGCACGACGGCGCCCAGCAGCGGCTCACCTCCCTCGCGATGAACCTGGGCCTGGCCCGGCGCACCCTCAAGGACGTGCCGCCGGAGGTGATGCAGGTGATCGTCGACGCGCACGAGGAGGCCCAGGCTGCCATCGACGAGCTGCGCGACCTGGTCCGCGGCCTGCACCCGGCCGTCCTGGAGGACCGCGGCCTGGACGCGGCGCTGTCCGGCGTCGCCGCCCGGGCCCCGCTGCCGGTGCGCCTGGAGGTCGACCTCTCCGAGCAGGTCGCCCCGACCGTCGAGGCGGTCGCCTACTTCACCGTCTCCGAGGCGCTCACCAACGTGGCCAAGCACGCCAGGGCCAACCGGGTCGACCTCTCGGTGCGGACGGCCGGGGGGCGGCTGAGCCTGGTCATCAGCGACGACGGCGTGGGCGGCGCGGACCCCTCGCGCGGGACCGGGCTCACCGGCCTGCGCAAGCGCGCCGCCTCGGTCGACGGCACGCTGTCCGTTCTCAGCCCCCTCGGGGGCCCCACCACCATCACCGTGGAGTTGCCGTGCGTGCTGTGATCGCCGAGGACTCGGTCCTGCTGAGGGTCGGCCTGGTCAAGGTCCTGGAGGCGGTGGGCTTCGAGGTCGTGGCCGCCGTCGGGGACGCCACCGAACTGCTGGCCGCCGTCGAGGAGCACCGCCCGAAGGTGGTGGTGGCCGATGTCCGGATGCCCCCGGGGTACCACGACGAGGGGGTGAAGGCGGCGATGGTGATCCGCCGGCAGTGGCCGGACACCGCCGTCCTGCTGCTCTCCCAGTTCGTGGAGGAGCGCTACGCCGCGGACCTGTTGGCGACCAACACCAGCGGCGTCGGCTACCTGCTCAAGCAGCGGGTGGCCAACGTCGACGACTTCGTGGACGCGCTCCAGCGGGTCGCCGAGGGCGGCACGGCGCTGGACCCGGAGGTGGTCGCCCAGCTGCTGGTGCGCCGCCACCGGGACCCGCTGGAGAAGCTGACCCCGCGCGAGCGCGACGTGCTCGCCCTGATGGCGGAGGGCCGTTCCAACGCCGCGATCGCCGGCTCCCTGGTGGTCAGCGACAGCGCGGTGGCCAAGCACATCAACTCGATCTTCACCAAGCTCGACCTGCCGCAGGCCGAGGACAGCCACCGCCGGGTGATGGCGGTTCTGCGCTTCCTGGAGGTCGGGTAGCGGTGCGGGGGGTGAAGGCCTGGCGGGTCACCGGGACGGTCGTGATCGTCCTGGTCATGATCGTTGCCGGACTGCAGACCTGGTCGATGGCGGTGGAGCAGCGCACCAGCACCACCCGGCCGTACGACGTGGCGATCCACCGGGTCCGACTGGAGACCGGCAACGCCTCGGTCAAGGTGCGGGCCGGGCGGGAGGGCCACGTGGTGGTCCAGCAGCGTCTGGACTGGCTGGTGCGCAAGCCGGTGGTGTCCGCCGTCGTCGTCGACGGGGTGCTCACCGTCGGGATGCACTGCCGGCTGGTCCTGCCGTTCGTGGACTTCGGCTGCGGCGCCGAGATCGAGCTGGAGGTACCGGCCGCGACCGAGGTGACCGGGTCGGTGGGCTCCGGCTCCGTCCAGGTGGAGGGTCTGAGCGGGGACGTCGGGCTGGAGCTGACCTCCGGCCAGCTGCTGCTGTCCGACACCTCCGGGGACGTGACCGTGCACTCCACCTCCTCCGGGCAGGTGCAGGGCGGCAACCTGAGCTCTCGGCGGGTGACGGCACGGATGGGCTCGGGCACGGTGGTGCTGGACTTCGCCAAGGCCCCGCGCGAGGTGGACGCCACGGCCACCTCCGGCTCGGTGGAGATGACCCTGCCGAAGGACAGCCGGTACTCCTTCTCCAGCGAGGTCGGCAGCGGACACGGCCGGATCGACCCGCTGCTGTCGGACCCCGCCAGCCCGAACCGGGTGCACACCGCGGTCACGTCGGGGTCGATCTCGGTCCTCCCGTCGTCCGCGCGCTCGGAGCCGCCGGAGCCCCCGGAGCCGTCGCTTCCGTCGTCGGCTCCGTAGCGGGGGCCCCGGAGCGGGCGGAGACCGCTCACCCGGGTGGGGGACAATGGAGAGTCCCGTCCCCATCACCCGAGGTCAGCCGCGCATGACAGCCACGCCCGCACCCACCGCGTCCGACACCGAGTTCGCGCCGCTCGACATCGGCCCGATCCAGGTGTGGCCGCCCGTCGTGCTGGCGCCGATGGCCGGCATCACCAACGCGCCGTTCCGCACCCTGTGCCGGGAGCAGAGCGGTGGCCGCGGCCTGTACGTCTCGGAGATGATCACCACCCGGGCACTGGTCGAGCGCAACGCCAAGACCATGCAGCTGATCAAGTTCGACCCGAGCGAGAAGCCGCGTTCGATCCAGTTGTACGGGGTGGACCCGGTGACCGTCGGCAAGGCCGCCCGGATGATCTCCGAGGAGGGCCTGGCCGACCACATCGACCTCAACTTCGGCTGTCCCGTGCCCAAGGTCACCCGCAAGGGCGGCGGCTCGGCGCTGCCGTACAAGCGCAACCTGCTGCGCGAGATCCTGCGCGAGGCCGTCGCCAACGCCGGCGACCTGCCGGTGACCATGAAGATGCGCAAGGGCATCGACGACGACCACCTCACCTACCTGGACGCCGGCCGGATCGGCGCCGAGGAGGGTGTGGCCGCGATCGCCCTGCACGGGCGCACCGCCGCCCAGCACTACGGCGGGACGGCCGACTGGTCGGCGATCGCCCGGCTGCGCGAGTCCGTCCCGGCGCACATCCCGGTGCTGGGCAACGGGGACATCTGGTCGGCCGACGACGCGGTGCGGATGATGCGCGAGACCGGCTGCGACGGCGTGGTGGTGGGCCGCGGCTGCCTGGGCCGGCCGTGGCTGTTCAAGGACCTGGTCGCGATCTTCGAGGGCGACGTGGACTACGCCCGCCCAGACTTCGGCTCCGTGGCCGCGGCGATGGTGCGGCACGCGCAGCTGCTCGGCGAGTGGCTGGGTGACGAGGCGCGCGGCGTGATCGACTTCCGCAAGCACGTCGCCTGGTACACCAAGGGCTTCTCGGTCGGCTCCGAGCTGCGGGTGAAGCTCGCCGGCTCCTCCTCGTTGGCCGAACTGGCCGAAACCCTCTCCCAGGTGGAGCAGTCCCAGGGCTGGCCGGCCGGTGCGGACGGGCCGCGCGGGCGGACCAGCGGCAACAACCGGGTGGTCCTGCCGGAGGGCTGGTTGGACGATCCGTACGACTGCGCCCGGCCGGGCGCTGACGCCGAATCGGACACCTCCGGCGGATGATCTGTACGTACCGGCAAAAAAGGCCCTTCGGGGTCGACTGCCACTAGGTCCCAGCCATCTTGTCCATCCTGGACAAGAGGGCTCCTTTTCGGCGCCGTGTCATCACGGAGAGGGCACGCTTCCGGACACAGTGCGACGAGCGGCGGAGGCGGCCTGCGTTCGACCCGTGAGATGCGCTGGTGACGCTTGCCACATACGGTGGGAGCTGACGGTCTGTCGGTGGACGAAATGGACAGGTCGGCTGTGAATCGCTTCCCGAAGTCGGTCGGCCGGTGATCGGGCGATCCGGGTGCAGGAAATCAAGCCGGGGCGACGCCAAGGACCGGCGGTCGCTACCGTGCGTCCGGATCGTACGATCTCCGGGTTTGCATGCATTCAAGAGTTGAACGCTTGCTCGCGTCAGGCGGACGATTTCACCAACAGAGGTGAACGCCTTTATGCGCATTCGATCTAGCGGGTTACCTCTGGGTACCGACCTCGGGTGGCCTATTCAGGGCAGAGAAGTGCCTTCGAAATGGGTATGTTCTCCGGCGTCAGGGCAACCGCGTACGAGGAGACCGACCCGTGCCGTCCCAGCAGAAGTTTGTTTACTCCTTCACCGAAGGAAACAAGGACCTCAAGGACCTTCTTGGCGGCAAGGGCGCGAACCTGGCCGAGATGACCAACCTGGGCCTCCCCGTCCCTCCGGGGTTCACCATCACCACCGAGGCCTGCAAGGTCTTCCTGGAGACCGGCAGCGAGCCCACCTCCCTCCACGAGGAGATCAGCGCCCACCTGGACGCCCTCGAACAGGAGATGGGCAAGAAGCTCGGCCAGGCCGACAACCCCCTCCTGGTCTCGGTGCGCTCCGGCGCGAAGTTCTCCATGCCCGGCATGATGGACACGGTCCTCAACATCGGCCTCTCCGACGCCTCGGTGACCGGCCTCGCCGCCCAGTCGGGCAACGAGCGCTTCGCCTGGGACTCCTACCGCCGCCTTGTCCAGATGTTCGGCAAGACCGTGCTGGGCGTCGACGGCGAGCTGTTCGAGGAGGCCCTGGACGAGGCCAAGCACGCCAAGGGCACCACCAACGACCTGGACCTGGACGCTTCCGACCTCCGGGAACTGGTCGAGGTGTTCAAGGGCATCGTCGGGCGCGAGACCGGCCGGGCCTTCCCGCAGGACCCGCGCGAGCAGATGGACCTCGCCATCCACGCCGTCTTCCACTCCTGGAACGGCGACCGCGCCCGGCTGTACCGCCGCCAGGAGCGCATCCCGAACGACCTGGGCACCGCGGTCAACGTCTGCACCATGGTCTTCGGCAACCTCGGCGAGGACTCCGGCACCGGCGTCGCCTTCACCCGCGACCCCTCCACCGGCGCCCAGGGCGTCTACGGCGACTACCTGTCCAACGCCCAGGGTGAGGACGTCGTCGCCGGCATCCGCAACACCCTGCAGCTGTCGGAGCTGGAGAAGCTCGACAAGAAGTCGTACGACGAGCTGATGGCGATCATGCAGAAGCTCGAGAACCACTACCGCGACCTCTGCGACATCGAGTTCACCATCGAACGCGGCAAGCTCTGGATGCTCCAGACCCGCGTCGGCAAGCGCACCGCCGCGGCCGCCTTCCGGATCGCCGTCCAGCTGGTCGACCAGGGTCTGATCGACCTGGACGAGGCCCTGATGCGGGTCACCGGCGGCCAGCTCTCGCAGCTGATGTTCCCCCGCTTCGCCCCGAACACCGAGTCGCAGCAGATCGCCTGGGGCCTGGCCGCCTCGCCGGGCGCCGCGATCGGCAAGGTCGTCTTCGACTCGTACACCGCCGTCAAGTGGTCCCGCTCCGGGGAGAAGGTCATCCTGGTCCGCCGCGAGACCAACCCGGACGACCTGGACGGCATGATCGCCGCCGAGGGCATCCTGACCTCGCGCGGCGGCAAGACCTCGCACGCGGCCGTGGTCGCCCGCGGCATGGGCAAGACCTGTGTCTGCGGCGCCGAGGAGCTGGAGGTCGACACCAAGGCCCGCCGCTTCACCACCGCCGACGGCCGGGTGATCCAGGAGGGCGACGTCGTCTCGATCGACGGTGCCACCGGCAAGGTCTACCTCGGCGAGGTACCCGTTCTGCCGTCCCCCGTGGTCGAGTACTTCGAGGGCACCCTGCACGCCGGCGCCGACGTCCAGGGCGGACTGGTCCAGGCCGTGCACCGGCTGATGTCGCACGCCGACGGCCGCCGCCGGCTGGCCGTGCGCGCCAACGCCGACAACGCCGAGGACGGCTCGCGCGCCCGCCGCTACGGTGCCCAGGGCATCGGTCTGTGCCGCACCGAGCACATGTTCCTCGGCGAGGAGCGCCGCAAGGAGGTCGAGCACCTGATCCTGGCGGACAACGACAAGGACCGCGAGCTCGCCCTCTCCACCCTGCTGCCGCTCCAGAAGGGCGACTTCCTGGAGCTCTTCCAGGCGATGGACGGCCTGCCGGTCACGGTCCGTCTGCTCGACCCGCCGCTGCACGAGTTCCTGCCGGACATCACCGAGCTGTCGGTGCGCGTCGCCCTCGCCGAGGCCCGCAAGGACCCGAACGAGAACGACCTGCGCCTGCTCCAGGCGGTGCACAAGCTGCACGAGCAGAACCCGATGCTCGGCCTGCGCGGCGTCCGCCTCGGCCTGGTCATTCCCGGCCTGTTCGGCATGCAGGTCCGGGCCATCGCCGAGGCCGCCGCCGAGCGCAAGCTGGCCGGCGGGGACCCGCGTCCCGAGGTGATGATCCCGCTGGTCGGCACCGTCCAGGAGCTGGAGCTGGTCCGCGACGAGTGCGAGCGGGTGCTCGCCGAGGTCGCCCAGTCCACCGGCGTGACGCTGGAGATCAAGCTCGGCACCATGATCGAGCTGCCGCGCGCCGCGGTGACCGCCGGGCAGATCGCCGAGGCCGCCGAGTTCTTCTCCTTCGGCACCAACGACCTGACCCAGACCGTCTGGGGCTTCTCCCGGGACGACGTGGAGGCCTCGTTCTTCACCGCCTACCTGGAGAAGGGCATCTTCGGGGTCTCCCCGTTCGAGACCATCGACCGTGACGGCGTCGGCTCGCTGGTCAAGCACGCCGTCGAGGCCGGCCGGGCCACCCGCCCCGACCTCAAGCTCGGCGTCTGCGGCGAGCACGGCGGCGACCCGGACTCGGTCCACTTCTTCCACGAGGTGGGGCTGGACTACGTCTCCTGCTCCCCCTTCCGGATCCCGGTGGCGCGCCTGGAGGCCGGCCGCGCCGCCATCGAGTCGGCGGGCAGCGACTCGCGCTGAGGAGGGTAGGCATCCCCACCTCGCGCGGACTCGACTGACCGCTCAACCCTCCCGTCGGGAGGGCGTACACCGGAGCTCGGCGCAGGAGAACCGGCGTACGTGACACGGCCGGGGGGGGGCGCGCACCAGCGGCCCCGGCCGCCCGCCCCGGCGGGCGCGGGGGGGCGGCCGCCCGGGGGGGGGCCCCCCGGGGGGGGGGCACGCCACCGCGGCCCCCGCCCCCCCCCGGCCGTACGTTCGTGTGGCCTCTGCCACGCGTGTACCTGGTCGGGCGCGGGGCCCGCGCCTGCCAAGCTGGAACGCATGACCAGACGCAAGAGCCCGCTCGTCGTCGTGGCCGTCCTGATCCTGGCGGTCCTGGCCGGAGTCGGCTACCTCCTCGCCGGCAAGGGCGGCGGCAGCCACCCCGAGGCCGCCGCGACCTCCACCGCCACCGCCGCGGGCACCTCGGCCCCCAAGCCCTCCGCGCCCAAGCCCACCCCGCCGCCCGGTGGCGGCGGCAGCACCTGGGTGCCCGCCGACCCCGCGCTGGCCGACGTCTGCCGCACCAAGCTCCCCAGCCAGGCGCAGGACACCCTCGCCCTGATCGCCAAGAACGGGCCGTACCCGTACAACCGGGACGGCATCGTCTTCGAGAACCGCGAGAGCCGGCTGCCGAAGAAGGCGGACGGCTACTACCACGAGTTCACCGTGGTCACCCCGGGCTCCAACGACCGCGGCACCCGACGGGTCGTCACCGGCGGTTCCGGCGAGCAGTACTGGTCCGCGGACCACTACGCCACCTTCCAGGAGATCGACCCCCGCTGCTGACACGGCGGCCCGCAGCCTCCGCCTCACGGCCCCGCCCTCCCGGGCGCGGGCCGTTTCGTATCTCCACTCCGGAAAGTACTTTCCAACTTGGAAAGTAGATGTCATTCTTGAGTTGCCATCACCATCGAGGGGGATTCCATGGCCGACTCCGTTTCCGCACCGCTCCCCGCCGCCGAGGCGCTGCGCCTCGCCGAGCGGGCCAGGGCCGCCGCCGGGCGGCCGAGTCGACTGCCCCGCTGGTACGGGCCGACGGTCGCCGCCGGGATGGTCCTGTTCGGCGCGGGTGTCGGCGTGGCGATCGCGACCGGGCACGCATGGTTCACCGGCGTGCTGGGCGGCGTCTGGGGCCTGACCTCCGGGGCCATTGGCTGGGCCGGCGTGCGCAGCGGCGGCGTCATGCCGAAGCAGGCGCAGCCCGCCCTGATCGTTCCCGTCCTGCTGGCCGTCCTCGCCGTCACCGCGGCCCTGCTCGCCGGCACGGGCCTCGCCATCTGGGCGGGCGCCGGCGGCGCCTGGGCCGCGCAGGCCGGTGCG
>NZ_JAHSQD010000341.1 GCF_020103755.1 Streptomyces sp. LS1784 | reverse complement strand
CCGACGCCACCGGCCGCGCACCCGACGGCGCACGCCGCCCCGCTCACGCTGCCCGACGGCGCCGAGCGACCCGACGCACGGCCGGTGCCACCGGCACCGGGAAGCACGACGAGCACCGGATGCACCGGATACGCCGGACGCACCGTCAGCAGCACCGGCACCACCAGCAGCACCGAGGGGCGGTCGCCCCGCGACGCGAGTCGCCCGGCGACCGCCCCTCTGCCGTCCCCGGACACCCGGCAACGGCCCGACCCCGCAGGTGCCGGGGGCACGTGCGGGCCGGTCCGGGGACGGCCGCCGCAGCACCTGTCCGAGTCGCCGAGCCGCATTACCACCTGGGGGCTTTCGCTGTCTCGCGGAAGTGCTTTTCCGATGATCTGTTCTACCGCGCTGCTGTGATTCCCCAGCGCCGACCTGGCCCAAGGTGACATGCTGCTCCAAGTCAGGGGGGTTGGTCCCAATGTCCGAAGTGTTCCGAGGACTGCCGTTCCAACGAGCACCAGAGGTCCGGCCGGAGGTCGAAGTGTCCGCCAACGTCAATCCCACCGTGCGCCGCCGGCGCCTCGGTTCGGAGCTGCGCAAGCTCCGCGAGGGCCTGGGCATGACGGCCGAGGAGGTCGCCGGCCGGCTGATGGTCTCCCAGTCGAAGATCAGCCGGCTGGAGAACGGCCGCCGCAGCATCAGCCAGCGCGACGTACGCGACCTCTGCGACGTGTACAACGTGCCCGACGACAAGTTGCGCGCCAGTCTGATGGAGATGGCCAAGGAGTCGCGCCAGCGAGGCTGGTGGCACGACTTCAACGACATGCCGACCCCGTACAGCGTCTACATCGGGCTGGAGGCCGAGGCCTCCTCGATCCGCGCGTACGAATCCTCCTTCGTCCCCGGCCTGCTGCAGACCGAGCACTACGCCCAGGCCGTGGTCGAGGGCACCCAGCCGGACACCGACGCGGTCGCCGTGCAGCGCCGGGTCCAGGTCCGGATGAAGCGCCAGGAACGCGTCCACGGCGAGAACCAGCTGGGCAGCCTGTGGACCGTCATAGACGAGGCGGTGCTGCGCCGCGAGGTCGGCAGCAAGGCGGTGATGGCCCAGCAGCTGCAGCAGATGATGGAGCTCAGCCAGCGTCCGAACATCACCATCCAGGTGATCCCGTTCTCGCACGGCGCCCATCCCGGCATGACCGGGACATTCTCGCTGCTGGAGTTCCCCGAGTCAGCCGATTCCACGGTTGTCTACTTCGAAGGTGTGACGAGCGATCTGTACCTGGAGAAGGAGGCGGACGTGCGCCGCTATACCGGTCTGTACGACTACCTGAGAGCGGCCGCACTCGGTGTCGCGGAGAGCCGGTCGCTGATAGCCGACATCGAGAAGGAATTCCACGAATGATCACCCCGTCCGAGTACGGAACCCGTTGGCGCAAGAGCAGTCACAGCGGGGGCCAAGGCGCCTGCGTGGAGATCGCCGTCCCAGGCGCGGGGGAGGTGGCCGTCCGGGACTCCAAGGACCCCCGGGGCCCGCAACTGCGCTTCTCGACCGAGGCCTGGAACGCCTTCGCCTCAGCGGCGGCGGGCGGCGCCTTCGGCGAGCTCCCCGGCTGACCCACCCCACGCGGTTCCGCACTCGGACCAGTTGCCCGTAGCGGTGTCCGTCGCCCTCGGCGGCGGTCGGCGCTACGGGCAACTTCCGTGTCAGGACCCGGTCTCAGCTCACCACCGGGTAGCGGGCGGTCCAGTTGGCGCCCTCCGGAGTCTGCCGGTCGTGCAGTTCGGCGCCGTGCACCAGCTCCAGCACGAAGTCGTCGGCGAGTTCGAGGATCGCCCCGCGCCCTTCGAGCCCGGCCAGCAGGCCCGGCGGCAGCGCGGTGTCCCCGTGCAGGGCCCCGAGCAGGTTGCCGCAGATCGCGCCGGTGGAGTCGCTGTCACCGGAGTGGTTGACCGCGAGCAGCAGGCCCGAGCGCACGTCGTGCGCGACCAGGGCGCTGTAGACCGCGATCGCCAGCGCCTCCTCGGCCACCCAGCCCTCCCCCAGCGCCTCGACCCGGTCTGCGGACGGCTCGCCGGCCCGCACCGCGTCCAGGGCCGCCCGCAGCGCGGCGGTGGTCTCCTCGTGCGCCTGTCGTTCGGAGAGCAGGGCGAGCGCGAGGTGGACACCCTCCTCCAGGGTGCCGCCGCGGGCGACGGACTGGACGATCACCGCGAGCGCGCCCGCCGCGAGGTAGCCGGTGGGGTGGCCGTGGGTGAGCACCGAGCACTCCACCGCGAGCTGGAACACCAGGCCCGGCTCCCAGGTGGTGAGCAGCCCGAAGGGCGCTGCCCGCACCACGGTGCCGCAGCCCTTGGAGTGCGGGTTCTTGGGGGCCTCCAGGGTGCCGAGCCGCTCGGCGTCGGCCCCGCTGAGGCCGGACAGGCAGCCCTGGCCGGGCGCGCGCTGGGCGTACAGCCACTCCTCGCGGCCGAGCCAGCCGAGGTCGGGGCGACGCTCGTCCGGGCCCCAGTCGCGCTGGGTGGCGGCCCAGCGCAGGTAGGCCAGGTGCAGGTCGGTGGGCGGGTGCCAGCTGCCGCTGTCGCGCCGGATGTGCGCGCGGATCAGCCCGTCGACGGTGAAGAGGCTGAGCTGGGTGTCGTCGGTGACGGCGCCGGTGCGCCCGTAGGCGGGGACGTAGCCGGTGACGCCCTGCGGGCCGTGCTGGGCCCGGATCTTCTCCAGCGACTCGAACTCGACGCCGGCACCGAGCGCGTCGCCGATGGCACCGCCGAGCAGACAGCCCCGCACCCGGCTGCGGTAGTCCTGCTGCTGGGCGCGTGACCACAGTGGCATCACGACGGGGCGCCTTTCCTCGGGTGTGGGGGTCCGCGCGACGCTCGGCCGGGCGCGCGCCCTCGCACTGTATTCGAAGAGCCGATCGAATCGACGCCGTCCCTCGGACTTCGGTGCCCCGTCCCGGCCGCCGTACGGGCGGCGGCCGGGAAGCCGCCCGGGATCAGTCCAGCACCGGCAGCAGCTCCGGCAGGTGCCCGTCCGAGGCCAGCGCCGCGGCCTGCCGCTCGGCCGGCACCTCGCCGTACGTGGTGGTGCGCTGGCGGTGCGGGCGCCCCGCCGCCCCGGCGATCGCCTGGAGGTCGCGCACCGACTTGTGACTCCCGTACGCCGAGCCCGCCATCCGCGAGATGGTCTCTTCCATCAGCGTGCCGCCGAGGTCGTTGGCCCCCGAGCGGAGCATCTCGGCCGCGCCCTCGGCGCCCAGCTTGACCCAGCTGGTCTGGATGTTGGGGATGTGCGGGTGCAGCAGCAGCCGGGCCATCGCGACCACCGCGCGGTTGTCCCGGGCGCTCGGGCCGGGCCTGGCGATGCCGGCCAGGTAGACCGGGGCGTTGGTGTGGATGAACGGCAGGGTCACGAACTCGGTGAAACCGCCCGTCCGCTGCTGGATCTCCGCGAGCAGCCGCAGGTGGCCCAGCCAGTGCTTCGGGGTGTCCACGTGCCCGTACATCATCGTGGACGAGGAGCGGATGCCCAGCTCGTGCGCGGTGGTGACCACCTCGACCCAGGTGGCGGCCGGCAGCTTGCCCTTGGTGAGCACCCAGCGGACCTCGTCGTCCAGGATCTCGGCGGCCGTGCCCGGGATGGTGTCCAGGCCGGACTCCTTGGCCCGCTGCAGCCAGTCCCGGATCGACAGCCCGGTACGGGTCGCGCCGTTGACCACCTCCATCGGCGAGAAGGCGTGCACGTGGATGCCGGGCACCCGCTCCTTCACCGCGCGGGCGATGTCGAAGTAGGCGGTGCCGGGCAGGTCCGGGTGGATGCCGCCCTGCATGCAGACCTCGGTGGCGCCCACCTCCCAGGCCTGCGCGGCCCGGTCGGCGACCTGCTCCAGGGAGAGGGTGTAGGCGTCCGCGTCGGTGCGGCGCTGGGCGAAGGCGCAGAAGCGGCAGCCGGTGTAGCAGACGTTGGTGAAGTTGATGTTCCGGGTGACGCAGTAGGTGACGTCGTCCCCGACGGCGTCCCGGCGCACCGAGTCGGCGATCCGGCACAGCGCGTCCAGGGCCGGACCGTCCGCGTGGAACAGGGCCAGCGCCTGGTCGTCGGTCAGCCCCGTCGGGTCGTCCGCGGCCACCGCCAGGGCCTCCCGGAGGTCCCCGGCCAGCCGCTCGGGGGCGCCCTTCGCGAGCACCTGCTCGCGCAGCACCTCCCAGTCGCCGTACACGTCCTCGAAGTCGGCCCGGCGGTCGCCGGTGCGGCCCTCGGTGTCGATGGTGGCGTGCAGGTCGGTGCGCCCGTACGACTCCGGCAGGTCCTCGGGCTCCTGCCAGGGCAGGCCGCGGACGACCGCGTCCGGGTCGGCCAGGCCGGTGGCCGGGTCGGCCAGGGCGCGCACGTGCGGCAGCACCCGCGGGTCCAGCCAGGGCTCGCCGCGGCGCACGTACTCGGGGTAGACCGCGAGGCGCTCGCGCAGTGCGAAGCCGGCCGCCGCCGAGCGCTCGGCCAGCCGCTCGATCTGCGGCCAGGGGCGCTCGGGGTTGACGTGGTCCGGGGTGAGCGGGGAGACCCCGCCCCAGTCGTCGATGCCGGCCGCGATCAGCCGCTCGTACTCGCCGTCCACCAGGTTCGGCGGGGCCTGGAGGCAGGCGGCCGGGCCCATCAGGTGCCGGGCCACCGCCACCGTGGCCACCAGCTCGTCCAGTTCGGCGTCCGGCATGCCGCGCATCGCGGTGTCCGGCTTGGCCCGGAAGTTCTGCAGGATCAGCTCCTGGACGCCGTGGTAGGCGCGGGAGACCCTGCGCAGCGCGAACAGCGACTCGGCGCGCTCCTGGTACGTCTCGCCGATGCCGATCAGCAGGCCGCTGGTGAACGGGACGGAGCTGCGCCCGGCGTCCTCCAGCACCCGCAACCGGACGGCGGGCTCCTTGTCGGGGGAGCCGAAGTGCGGGCCGCCGGGCTCGCTCCACAGCCGGGTGGCGGTGGTCTCCAGCATCATGCCCATGGAGGCGGAGACCGGCTTGAGCCGCTGGAAGTCCGTCCAGCCCAGCACCCCGGGGTTGAGGTGCGGCAGCAGGCCGGTCTCCTCCAGGATGCGGATCGACATGGCGCGCACATAGGCGATGGTGTCGTCGTAGCCGTGCGCGTCCAGCCACTCGCGGGCCTCGGGCCAACGGTCCTCGGGCTTGTCGCCGAGCGTGATCAGGGCTTCCTTGCAGCCGAGTTCGGCGCCCCGGCGGGCCACCTCCAGCACCTCGTCCGGGGACATGTACATCCCGTGGCCCTCGCGGCGGAGCCTGCCGGGGACGGTGGCGAAGGTGCAGTAGTGGCACTTGTCGCGGCAGAGCCGGGTGAGCGGGATGAAGACGCTCTTGGAGTAGGTGATGACGCCGGGGCGGCCGGCCGCTTCGAGGCCGGCGTCCCGGACCCTGGCGGCACTGGAACAGAGGTCGAGCAGGTCCTCGCCTCTGGCCTGGAGCAGTACAGCGGCCTCGGTCACGTCGAGGGCGACGCCGTCCCGGGCGCGGCGCAGGGCGCGGCGCATCGCGTTCGCGGTCGGCGGGGTGCTGGCGTCCGTGGCGGTTCCGTCCATGGCGCGACCCTACGCCAGCGATGGGACCCAGGGTGGATCCAACCCTGAGGCCGTCTCAGGGTCGGCGTACCCAAGAAGGCCACCCCGATCTGGCCCCACAGGGCGATGACGGCGGCGGCGCGGCGGCCTCTAATGGAGGAGCAAGAGCAAACACACGTGGACGCGGAGGAGTTGAGGACGCCATGACCAATGAGAAGGCGGCGGGGGACGATCTGGACGGCGGCGTGCCGTACCGCTCCCGGCGACGCGTCCTGATGCGCGCCGGGGTGCCGGCGGCGGTGGCCGCGGTGATCGCCGCCGGGGTGGGGCTGGTCCCGGCGCTGGCCGCCGACGGCGCGCCCGACCTGCCGACGCTGACGGCGGAGCAGCTGGTCGCCAAGGTGCTCGGCTCCGAGACGCAGGCGCTGTCCGGGACGGTCTCGATCAGCACCGACCTCGGTGTGCCCGGCCAGCTGCTGGGCGCGGCCGGCGGGGCGGTCGGCGGGCACGGCGGCGACAGCCAGGGCTCCGCCGCGGACCCGAAGTCCAAGCTGCTCGGCCTGCTCGGTGGGGACCAGACGCTGCGGATCGCGGTGGACGGCCCGGACCGCCAGCGGGTGGACGTGCTGGAGAAGATGGCCGGCTACAGCCTGGTCCGCAACGGTGACCAGGCCTGGGCCTGGGACAGCTCGTCCAACACCGCGGTGCACATGACCGGGCGGGCCGCCGGCGAGCAGCACCCCAAGGCGCCGCTGTCCGAGCTGCCGACCACCCCGCAGGAGGCCGCCAAGCAGTTCCTGGCCGAGAGCGCCGGCACCACCTCGGTAACCGTCGCGGGGACGGCCAAGGTGGCGGGGCAGAACGCCTACCAGCTGAGCGTGAGGCCCACCCAGTCCGGTTCGACCCTCGCCGAGGTCCGGATCGCGGTGGCCGCCGACAACGGGGTGCCGCTGTCGGTGGCGGTGAAGTCCGTCGACGGCAGCACCGTGCTGAACGTCCGCTTCACCCAGGTGTCCTTCGCCAAGCCGGCCGACAAGACCTTCGACTTCACCGCCCCCGCGGGCGCCAAGGTGACGGAGCAGAAGGCGGACGGCGCGGCCAAGGGCGCGCCGGGCGAGGCCCGGGAGCACCGGGGCACCGGGGCACCCGAGGGCGTCGACGTGATCGGCGAGGGCTGGACGACGGTCGTCTCCACCCGGCTGCCGAACGCGGTGGACGCGGCGCCGAAGGGCGACGCCAAGGGCGGCAAGCACGGCGGCCACGGGGACAAGGCGGCGCAGTCGCTGAACCCGCAGGCCATGGTGAAGTCGCTCGGCAAGCCGGTCGACGGCGGCACCCTGGTGAGCACCAAGGTGCTCAACGTCCTGCTGACCGACGACGGCCGGGTCCTGGCCGGCGCGGTGACCCTGCCGGTCCTCCAGCACGCCGCCGGGGTGAACTGACGGATGACCAAGGCTCCCGTAACGGGGGACGTTACGGAGCCGGCCGGGGGTACGGGCGCGGAACAGCGCCCGTACCCCGCGCCCGTTCCACCCGCCTCCCCCGCCTCCCCCGCCTCTCGCGACGCCGCCTCCCGTGACGCCGCCCCTCGTGAGGCCGCCGGCCCGCCCGGTTCCGGCACCGACGACGTCATCCGGACCCGCGGCCTGACCAAGCGCTTCCGCAGCGGCCAACTCGCCGTGGACGGCCTGGACCTGGCCGTGCCGCGCGGCTCCGTCTTCGGGTTCCTGGGCCCCAACGGCTCCGGCAAGACCACCACCATCCGCATGCTGATGGGCCTGATCGCCCCCACCTCGGGCGTGGCCACCGTCCTCGGCGAGTCGATGCCGCAGTCCGTCGCCACCGTGCTGCCCCGGGTGGGTGCGCTGATCGAGGGCCCGGCCCTGTACGGCTTCCTCTCCGGACGGGACAACCTGGTGCGCTTCGACGCCGCCGACCCGACCGCCGACCCCCGCACCCGCCGGCAGCGGGTCGACACGGCGCTGGAGCGGGTCGGCCTGAGCGCCGCGGCGGGCAAGAAGGCCCGCGCGTACTCGCTGGGCATGAAGCAGCGCCTGGGCCTGGCCTCCGCCCTGCTCCAGCCGCGCGAGCTGCTGGTGCTGGACGAGCCGACCAACGGGCTGGACCCGCAGGGCATGCGGGAGATCCGGGCGCTGGTCCGGGAGGTCGCGGCGGAGGGCACCACGGTGTTCCTCTCCTCGCACCTGCTGGACGAGATCGAGCAGGTCTGCACCCACGCCGCGGTGATGTCCCGGGGCCGGCTGGTGGTGCAGGGCACCGTCGCCGAGCTGGCCGCCCGGGCGCAGGGCCGGCTGGTGGTCCGCACCCCGGACGTGGCGCAGGCCACGGAGGTGCTGGCGGCCCACCGGGTCACCGCCCTGGTGCCCGGCGAGGACCGGGTGGACGGCGAACCGGGCGTCCTGGACGAGGAGGCGCTGCCCAGGCTGTGCGCGGCGCTGGTCGAGGCCGGGGTTCGGGTGCACGGCTTCGGGCTGGAGCGGGGCACGTTGGAGGACGCCTTCGTGGCGCTGACCGGGGAGGGCTTCGATGTCGCGGGCTGAGGCGCTGTCGCAGGCGCAGAGGCCGTCGCCGGCCGGGACGCCGCCGACCGGCACCGGCCGGCGGCCGCAGACGGCGGCCGGGTTCCTGGCGCTGTTCCGCAGCGAGCTGCACCTGACCTTCCGCCGGATGCGCACCAAGGTGCTGCTGGGCATCCTGGCGGCGCTGCCGATCCTGATCGGGGTGGTGATCAAGCTCAACACGGACAGCCCGCACGAGGGCGGAGGCGGTCCGAGCTTCATCGCACAGACGACGCAGAACGGGCTCTTCCTGGTCTTCACCGCCCTCGCGGTGGCCCTGCCGGTCTTCCTGCCGATGACGGTGGGCGTGGTCGCCGGGGACTCGGTGGCGGGCGAGGCGGCCGCCGGGACGCTGCGCTACCTGCTGGTCGCCCCGGCCGGGCGGACCAGGCTGCTGGCCGCCAAGTTCACCGCCGGACTGGTGTTCTGCCTGGCCGCCACGGCGGCGGTCGCGGTGACGGCACTGGCCGCGGGCGCCGCGCTCTTCCCGCTCGGCCGGGTCACGCTCATCTCCGGGGACACCATCGGCCTCGGCGACGCGCTGCTGCGCGCCCTGCTGGTGGCCCTGGTGGTCGCGGCCTCGCTGGCCGGGCTGGTGGCGATCGGGCTGTTCGTCTCCACGCTCACCGGCAGCGGCATCGCGGCGATGGCCGCCACCGTCGGGCTGGTGATCACCGTCCAGATCATGGACGCCTTCCCGCAGCTGCACGCCATCAGCCCGTTCCTGTTCTCCCACTACTGGCCGAGCTTCGCGGACCTGCTGCGGGCACCGATGTACTGGGACGGCGTGCTGAAGGACCTCGGCCTCCAGGCCGCCTACGTCGCCGTGTTCGGCTCGGCGGCCTGGTCCCGCTTCACCAGCCGGGACATCAGCGCGTGACGGCCTCGCGGGCGGCCGCCTGCGCGGGTGCGGGCTGCGGCACGGCCGCGGCCCGC
>NZ_JAHSQD010000340.1 GCF_020103755.1 Streptomyces sp. LS1784 | reverse complement strand
GCCGGTCTCCGCCCCGGTGGACCCGCGGATCGCCCTCGCCACCGGCCAGACCACCGTCCCGGCCCCGCCCACGGCAGCCCCGGCGCCCGCCGCGCCCCCGGCCCCGACCGCCCCCGGGAAGATCACCCTGGACAAGGGCCGGATCAACCTGGTCAAGGGCAGCTCGGTCTCCCTGGTCAAGAACGGCCGTCCCTTCCTCTCCTCCGTCCGGATGGCCCTCGGCTGGAAGTCCACCGCCCGCGGCCGCGACATCGACCTGGACGCCTCCTGCCTCGCCTTCGACGCCCGGCACAAGCGGCTGGAGACGGCCTGGTTCATGAAGCTGAACATCTTCAACGGCGCGATCTCCCACTCCGGCGACAACCTGGTCGGCGGCGAGGGCGGCGACGACGAGGTGATCACCGTCCACCTGGAGGGCCTGCCGGCCGAGGTCCACGGGCTGGTCTTCGTCGTCAACTCCTTCTCCGGCCAGAAGTTCACCGACGTGCGCGACGCCTACTGTCGCCTGCTCGACGCCCGGACGGAGGAGGAGCTGGTCCGCTTCGACCTCACCAACTCCGAGCCGCACACGGGTGTGATGATGTGCAAGCTGGTCCGCCGTCCGGGCGGCGAGTGGGAGATGACGGCACTCGGCGAGTACGTCGACGGCAAGACCGCCCGGGCGATGATCGAGCCCGCCGCCGCGGCGCTCTAGGAACACCCTGCCCCGCGGCGTCACGGCCGCGCCCGCGGATTCACCCCCCTGAGGCATCAAGTCACCCACGTGGCGACTCGATTGACTCTCAAGGGGGGTGAATCGCGCTCTCCCCCGTACCCCGAGGAGGAGAGCCGTGCCACGCTTCCTGTCCCGCCTCGCCGTCGCCGGTACTGCCACCGCGCTCGCCGCCGGGCTGATCACCCCGACCACCGCCCAGGCGGCCGCCCGACCGGGCGGCCGCGCCGGCGCACTGCGGTGGACGGCCCTCGGCGACTCCTACACGGCCGGGGTCATCGAGGCCACCGGCGACGAGACCGAGCCGCGCGACGGCTGCGCCCGCACCGTCGAGTCCTACCCCGAGATCATCCGCCGCGACCTCGGCTCCCTGGTCACGCTGCGCAACGTCAGCTGCAGCGGCGCCACCACCGACGCCGTCGACGCGCACGCGCAGTCCCCGCTCGGCCGCCCGCTCCCGCCGCTCGGAACCGACCCGAACGCCCCCTACCCGCCCGTCCCGCCGCAGATCGACGCCGTCGACCCGGCCACCGACCTGGTCACCGTCGGGATCGGCGGCAACGACCTCGGCTTCGCCGAGATCCTCAAGGGCTGCATCGAACTCGGCGCCGTCCATCTCGGCCAGGGCACGCCCTGCAAGGACAAGTTCGACGCGGGCCTGCCCGACCGCCTCGCCCGGCTGCGCAACGACTACGACCGGATGCTGACCGCACTGCACGCCAAGGCCCCGTCCGCCCGGGTCCTCACCGTCGGCTACCCGCACCTCGTCCCCGAGGACGCCGCCCTCTGCCAGTACGGCAACCCCTTGCAGTTCGGCACCTTCACCACCGGCGACCTCGCCTGGGCCCGCACCGCGCTCGTGGAGCCGCTCAACGCGCTCATCGCCCGGGGCAGCGCCGCCCACGGCGACACCTTCGTGGACCTCTACCGCGCCGGCGCCGGCCACAGCGTCTGCGACGCCGACCACTGGCTGGACGGCGTGCTGACCAGCATCCTCCCCCTCGAGTACGCCGTGGTGCACCCCAACGCCACCGGCCAGGCCCACACCGCCGCCCTGGTCGAGGACGCCGTCCTCGGCGGCTGACCCGCTCCCCCGACGACCGGCCCCGACCGACGGAACCGCACAAAACCGGTGGCCCGCCGACTCGCCGGGGACCATTCTGGTCCGATGCCCTTCGACATCCGCGAGGCCACCCCCGACGACTGGCCCGCCATCTGGCCGTTCTTCCACACCGTCGTCGCCGCCGGCGAGACCTTCCCCTACCCCCTGGACATGCCCTCCGAGCTGGGCCGGGAGTGGTGGATGCTCGCCGCCCCGAACCGCACGGTGGTCGCCGTGGACGAGGACGGGCGGATCCTCGGCACCGCCAACATGAACCGCAACCGCCCCGGCAACGGCTCCCACGTGGCCAGCGCGAGCTACCTGGTCGACCCGGCCCACCACGGCAAGGGGATCGGGCGGGCCCTGGTCGAGTACACCCTCGACTGGGCTCGCCGGTCCGGCTTCCGCGCCATGCAGTACAACGCGGTGGTCGCCAACAACCACCACGCCGTGAAGCTCTACGAGTCGCTCGGCTTCGAGATCGTCGGCACCGTCCCCGAGGCCTTCCTCCATCCGGTGGACGGCTACGTCGGCCTGCACGTCATGTACCGGCCGCTCTGACCGGCCTACTCCTCGATCGCCCCGCCGACCCGCCGCAGGTGCTGCCGGAAGCTGTACGCCGGGTCGGCGGCGCGCCGCTCCAGGTACGCGTCGAAGGCGGTCTGCCGGCGCAGCGTGTCCCCGGAGGCGATCCGCCCGGCCTGCGCGCGCTCGGTCCGGGCGATCGCGCCGGCCGTCTCCAGCACCTCCGCGACCCGGTCGGCGGGCACGAACAGCACCCCGTCCGGGTCGGCGAACACCACGTCCTCGGCGCTCACCGGGTGCGGCCCGAACTTCGCCGTCAGCAGCGCCTCCGGCTCCCGGTCGTCCAGCCGCACCGGGCCGAGCGGCAGCGCCCCGTAGCTGAACACCGGCAGCCCGATCTCCAGCAGCTCGGGGGTGTCCCGGTGCAGTCCCCACACCACGATCCCGGCCACCCCGGCGGCCCGCGCCTCCAGCACCGCGAGGTCCCCGATGCAGGCCTCGTCAATCCGCCCGCCGTTGTCGATCACCAGCACGTCCCCGTCCCGGGCCGCCCCGTACGCCTCCAGGAACACGTCCACGCTCCCGTAGTGCCGTACCGGCAGCGCCCGCCCCGCCACCCGGGCCCCGGCCACCACCGCCGCCACCCCCACCGGCGCGACCCGCAACCCCACCCCGAGCCGTACACAGGCATCCGCCACCAACGGCGTCGACAGCCCCTCGAAGGCCTTCAGCATCCCCAACTCCTCCGCTCGAAAAGCCAGTTCACCAGCAGGAAGATCCTAGGCCCGACCTCAAACTCACACCATCGAGTGAGACTCCGTCGTATACGGCACGGCCCGGCCGAGCCGCGACTAGCGTGACGGTCCTCTGAAGGAGGGGCATCATGAGTGCTGTGGCGCATGAGCAACCGATCACGGGCTCCCCATCGCAGGCCGACATCCTGCTGGAGAGCTTCCTGAGCCTGCACTCCCCCGAAGGCTTCCGAGCCGAGCTCATCGAGGGAGAGATCATCGTGGCACCACCGCCGGACGGCGATCACGAGGACTACATCGACCTTCTCATCGATCAGGTGAAGGCCAAGTCCAAGGTCCACATGCAAGTGTCCGGCGGCAAAGGTCTCCGGCTTGTCAGCGGCGGCCTTTGCCCGAAGAACCACGTCATCCCGGATGCGACGTTCGCGCCACGGGAACTCCGCCTCTTCCGCGGCGCCCCGCCGTGGATGGAACCCGACGGTGTGGCCATGGTCGCCGAGGTCACATCGAGCAAGCCCGACCAGGACCGCATCACCAAGCGACACTGCTATGCCCGCGCCGGCATCCCGCTCTACCTGCTGATCGACCGCGAGAAGTCGCAAGTGAGCCTGTTCGGCAAGCCCCACCGCGAGGAGTACACCGAGGTGCATCTCGCCGCCTTCGGTGAACCGCTCGTGGTTCCGGCCCCGTTCGAGTTCGAGCTGGACACCAAGGACTTCCTCTAGAGCCGGGAGTACACGACGGCCCGCACCCCCGTCAGGGGTGCGGGCCGTGGTCCGTGGGCGCCTGGGTCAGCCGCGGGTGGCCATGGCGCGCAGGAAGAAGGTCAGGTTGGCCGGGCGCTCGGCGAGGCGGCGCATGAAGTAGCCGTACCACTCCTGCCCGTACGGGAGGTAGACGCGCATGGTGTTGCCCTCGCCGGCGAGGCGCAGCTGCTCCTCGGGGCGGATGCCGAACAGCATCTGGTACTCGAAGGAGTCCCGCTTGCGGCCGTTCCACTGGGCCAGCTGGCCGGCGATCTTGATCATGTTGGGATCGTGCGAGGCGATCATCGGGTAGCCCTCGCCCGCCATCAGGACCTTCAGGGCGCGGACGTACGCGAGGTCGACCTCGTGCTTGCCCTGGAAGGCGACCGACTCGGGCTCCTTGTAGGCGCCCTTGCACAGGCGCACGCGCGAGCCGGCGCCGGCGAAGTCGCGGCAGTCGGCCTCGGTGCGGCGCAGGTAGGCCTGGAGCACGACGCCCAGCCAGGGGAAGTCCGCCCGCAGCTCACGCGCGATGCCGAGGGTGGAGTCGGTGGTGGTGTGGTCCTCCATGTCGAGGGTCACCGTGGTGCCCGCGTCGGCGGCGGCCTCGCAGATCCGGCGGGCGTTCTCCAGCGCGATCTTCTCGCCGTCCACCGGGAGGAACTGGCCGACGGCCGACAGCTTGACCGACACCTCGGCGCCGGCGGCGAGGCCGGTCTCCTTGAGGGCCTTGAGCAGGTGCTCGTAGGCCTCGGCGGTGGCGGCGGCCTGGGAGGCGTCCTGGGTGTCCTCGCCGAGGTGGTCCAGGGTGACCTTGCGGCCGGTGGCGATCAGGTCGTCGGTGGCGGTGATGGCCGCGTCGAGGGCGTCGCCGGCGACGAAGCGCTCGACTATCGCGTGGGTCGGGGGGAACTTCTCGACCACGGTGCGGACCTGCGGGGACCGGGAGGCCGCGAGAAGGACGGAACGGAGCATCGTGACTCCTGGAGCTGGTGTTTCCAAGGGTGGCAGAAGGGCCGGGGCGGCGGAATCAGGGGTGCCGCGCAACGCGGGGTGGCGGCGGGCGACGGGCGGGTGGATCCGCCGCCCCGGCGGGCGACGCCCGGCTGCGGGACCGGGCGTCGCGGGTGACCGATGGCTACTGGACGAGCCGTGCGATCAGAAGGGCAGGGCTGGTCAGCCCATGTGCGGGTAGCGGTAGTCCGTCGGCGGGACGAAGGTCTCCTTGACCGAGCGGGTCGAGGTCCAGCGCGCCAGGTTCTGCTTGGCGCCCGCCTTGTCGTTGGTGCCCGAGGCCCGGCCGCCGCCGAAGGGCTGCTGGCCGACGACGGCGCCGGTCGGCTTGTCGTTGATGTAGAAGTTGCCGGCGGCGAAGCGCAGCTTGTGCATCGCGTCCTGGGCCGCGGCGCGGTCCTGGGAGATGATCGAGCCGGTCAGGCCGTACGCGGACACCGACTCCATCTGGGCCAGCATCTCCTCGTACTTCTCGTCCTCGTAGACGTACACGGCCAGGATCGGGCCGAAGTACTCGTCCTTGAAGTACTCGCTCGACGGGTTCTGGCAGACCAGGACGGTCGGGCGGACGAAGTAGCCCACCGAGTCGTCGTAGGTGCCGCCGGCGAGGACCTCCACGGACGGGTCGGCCTGGGCGCGGTCGATGGCGGCCTTGTTCTTGGCGAAGGAGCGCTCGTCGATGACGGCCGACATGAAGTTGGACAGGTCGGTGACGTCGCCCATGGTGAGGCCCTCGACCTCGGCGGCGAACTCGTCCTTGAGGCCGGCCCAGATCGACGCCGGGACGTAGGCCCGCGACAGCGCCGAGCACTTCTGGCCCTGGAACTCGAAGGCGCCGCGGGTCATCGCGGTCTTCAGGACCTTCGGGTCAGCGGACGGGTGGGCGACCAGGAAGTCCTTGCCGCCGGTCTCGCCGACGATCCGCGGGTAGGTGCGGTAGCCGGCGATGTTGTTGCCGACCTCGCGCCACAGGTGCTGGAAGGTGGCGGTGGAGCCGGTGAAGTGGATGCCGGCCAGCGCCGGGTGCTTGAGCGCGACCTCGGAGACGGCCAGGCCGTCGCCGGTCACCATGTTGATGACGCCCTTGGGCAGGCCGGCCTCCTCCAGCAGCTGCATCAGCAGGTGCGCGGAGAACTGCTGGGTCGGGGACGGCTTCCACAGCACCACGTTGCCCATCAGCGCGGGCGCGGTCGGCAGGTTGCCGGCGATCGCGGTGAAGTTGAACGGGGTGATCGCGTAGACGAAGCCCTCAAGCGGACGGTGGTCGCTGCGGTTCCACACGCCGTCCGAGGAGATCGGCTGCTCGGCCATGATCTGGCGGGCGAAGTGCACGTTGAAGCGCAGGAAGTCGACCAGCTCGCAGGGGGTGTCGATCTCGGCCTGCTGGGCGGTCTTGGACTGGCCGAGCATGGTGGCGGCGGCCAGGGTCTCGCGCCAGGGGCCGGCCAGCAGGTCGGCGGCCTTGAGGAAGATCGCGGCGCGGGAGTCGAAGGAGAGCGCCTGCCAGGCCGGGGCAGCGGCCAGGGCGGCGTCGATGGCGTCCTGCGCGTCGGCCTGGGTGGCGTTGCGCAGGGTGCCGAGCCGAGCCGCGTGGTTGTGCGGCTGGACGACGTGGATCTCGGTGCCGCCGCCCATCCGGCGCTCACCGTTGATCGTCATGGTCAGCTGGACCGGCTCCTGGCCGCCCAGCTCCTTCAGCTTGGCCTCCAGACGAGCCCGTTCCGGGCTCCCGGGGGCGTAGCTGTGGACCGGCTCGTTCACCGGCGCGGGGACCTGGGTCACAGCGTCCATCGATGCTCCTGCGATTCCTAGATTCATCAGCGCGGAGGGTTTCCGCACTGCTGCGCTCTGCGACATGCCTGAGGCATCGGGCAGGGCTTGTCCGTCATGAGGCCGGCTCGGCCGAGTGAGAAGCCCCTGGCACGCCAGGGGAGGAGTCACAGGGCGCACGCTCTCCTTGTGAGAGGTTGCAGTGAGATCCGGCGTGATCGCACGCCGACCGGAAATAACGCTATTCCAGCCGCCCGGCCCGCATGATTGGCCGGGCGGCTAAATTCCCCCGTACGGCGTTGTCCGGCCCGACGAATCGGGTCACGCCGCGGTCACGAACCGCCCCCGATCGCCACACCGTTCACACCACCCCGCACCACCGGCTCACGCCCCCGGCCCGGGGCACCGGCTCACACTCCGGCGCTCGCCTTCTGACCGTTCACCGCCGCCGCCTTGGCCGCGACCGCCTCCACCACCGGCCGCCGGGCCGCCTCGTACGCCGCCAGGGCCCGCCCCAGGTCAAGCTGCCCGGCCAGGCAGCGGGCCAGTTCGACGGCACTCTCGACGGCCAGCGAGACCCCCTGGCCGGAGCTGTTGGACGGGGCGTGCACCGAGTCGCCGACCAGCACCATCCGGTCGCGGTACCAGTGCGGCACGGACGGCATGATCTCCAGCCGGGGGAAGACCTCGACGCTCGCCTCGTCCGCCGCGGCCAGGACCTCCCGGGCGGGCAGGTCCTCGGCGTGCCGCTCGCGGGCCAGCGCCAGCCAGTCCTCCCGCGACACCGCCCGGGCCTGTTCCGGGGTCAGCTGCTCGGGGCGCGGGATGTTGCTGAACCAGGCGGTCCCGGCACCGTCCCGCAGCGCCCAGTACCCGAAGAACGCCCGGGGCCCCTGGGCGAAGTGGATGGACTCCCCGGCCGCGCGCGGGCCGTCCAGCCGGTGCGCGCTGTACCCGCCGACCCCGATCAGGCCGGTGTACTGCGGGCCGGGTGCGGCCGCATCGATCAGTCCGCGGACGACGGAGCGGGTTCCGTCGGCGCCGATCAGCAGGTCCCCGTCCGCGGTGGTGCCGTCGGCGAACCGGGCGGTGATGCCGGTCGCGCGCTCCTCGACGCCGACCAGCCGCTTGGCGTACCGGACCGGGACGCCCTCCTGCCGCAGCCGCCGCTGGAGCACGGCGTACAGCTCGGCACGCCGCATCACCCGGCCGGTCACCTCGGGGATCTCGGCGAGGACGCCGCCCTTGGCGTCCTCGATGACCATCCGGCCGACGGGCTGGCCGATCGCGGCGACCTCCGCCTCCAGGCCGACGGCCGCGAGCGCCGCCAACCCGTTGGACGCAGTCATAAAAGTTCCGCCCACGCCCTCGGCGGAGCTCGCGTAGGCCTCGTACACGACGGCCTCGATGCCGGCCTCGTGCAGCGCCAGCGCGGCCACCGGTCCGGCGATGCCGCCGCCGATGACCAGGGCCTTGTTCGCGGTGCGGGTCTCGCTCATTCCATCCTCCCCAGGTATTCCTCCAGGGTCCGGCCGAATTCCGGATCCCTGAGCTGTCCGATGAGGTTCTCGGTGTAGCGTCGTTCGGCCTCCAGCAGCGCGAGGGCGTAGTCGTCCTCGATGACGAACATCGGATGGATGTCCATCCCGGCCACCTTGTGCAACTGCGCGCGGGTGGCGTCGATCCGCTCGTCCAGGGCCTCCAGCCGCCGGCCGAGCAGGTCCGCCGACTCCTCGACCGGCAGGGCCGCCAGCAGGCACAGGGCGACCCCGAACGCCGGGTACTCGTACTGCGGTTCGGCGACCAGTTCACACATCCAGTCGTCGAGCTCCGTCCTGCCCTCCTCGGTGAGGGCGTAGACGGTGCGCTCCGGGCGCTGGGTGTCGCGGACGGTCTCCTGCTCGGCGACGAACCCGGCCTTCCGCAGCTGCTCGACGACCATGTAGAGCGAGCTGCGGTTGTACTTGATGTTGCGGTCCTTGCCCTGCTCCTTGAGCCGGCGCCCCATCTCGTACGGATGCATCGGCTCGATCGTGAGCTCGGCCAGGACCGCGAGGGCCAGCGGGTTCGACACCTTGCGTCGCTTCGCCATGAGAGCGTTCCTCATCAATTGGTCAGTACTGACTATCCATTCCCAGATAGTCAGAATCAACTATTCAGGATCGACGGGCCTGAACTCTGTCCGCCCGGCTAAAATCAACCACAAAACGTTGTCCGAGCGGATGAAGGAGGACCGGCGTGACCACCCCCGGCCTGCCGCTCCGTCAACTCCTGATGTCCCTCGGCGAACCGCTGGTCGAACTCCAGGCCGCCCCGCTGGGCCTGGACGTCCCGGTGCGCGACGTCGCCATCCTCGACCCGGAGGATCCGCCGACCGCCGCCCCCGGCGAACTCGTGCTCGCGATCGGCGCCCGCGGCCGCGCCGCCCTGCCCGCCCTGCGCGCGGCC
>NZ_JAHSQD010000034.1 GCF_020103755.1 Streptomyces sp. LS1784 | reverse complement strand
CGGCGGTCGATCTCCCGGGCCCGGTCGACCCGGGCGCCTACCCGCTGCCGGAGTCCGCGGACGCCGTCCTGAAGCACTGACCCCCGACCGCGCCCGCGCCCGCCCGACGGGTGTCACCGGTGCCCCGCCCCGCCCGCCCCGGCCGGGCGGAGCGGCCGGGCGCGGCAACTCGACTGTGCGGCATGATCGGTGCGACCGTCGGACGATCCGACGTCCGGCGCCGAGAGGGGGCCCACCCGATGCCCGACGGCTGGACCGCCGACCTCGTCCTGGGCTGCGCCGTCCTGCTGGGCGCCTCCGTCCAGCGGCTGGCCGGCATCGGCTTCGCCCTGGTCGCCGCGCCCGTCCTGGTCCTGCTGCTCGGCCCGCGCGACGGCGTCACGCTGTCGAACCTCGCCGCCGGCGCCATCAGCGCCGTCGGTCTGCTGGGCAGCTGGCGGCAGGTCCGGCTGCCGGCGATGCTGCCGCTGATCCTCGCCGCAGCCTGCACGGTGCCGGCCGGGGCCTGGGCCGCGGCGGAGATCCCGGCACCAGGACTGCTCATCGGCATCGGGGCGCTGGTCACCCTGGCCGCCCTTCTGGTGCTGCGCGGAGTACGGGCGGCCGCGCTGCGCGGGGTCGGTGGCGCCCTGGTCGCGGGCGCCACCAGCGGGTTCATGAACTCGGCCGCCGGGGTGGGCGGCCCGGCCGTCTCCCTGTACGCCGTCAACACCGGCTGGACGGCCCGGGAGTTCCTGCCCAACGCCCAGTTCTACGGCGTGGTGGTGAACGCCTTCTCGCTGGCCGGCAAGGGCGTGCCCGCACTGTCCGGGCCCGCCTGGTGGCTGGTCGCCGCCGCGCTCGCGGGCGGCGCGGCGATCGGCCGGCTGCTCGCCGGGCGGGTGCCGGAGGGCCGCGCCCGGATGGTGGTGCTGGGCCTGGCCCTGGCGGGTGGGCTGACCACCCTCGCCAAGGGCGTCTGGGGCCTCGGCTGAGCGCGCCCGGCCGGGCATCACCGTCCGGGGGCCCGGCCGGAACGGCCGAACCGGATACCCGGACAACTCAGGATCAGCCCGACACCCTTACCGACACGGACAGTTCGGGATACCCCCGGCAGTTCGGAAACCACCCGAACAGCCCTCCGCGGACATGACATACTGCGTCGGTGACCTCAGCTGACCTGGCCGCAAAGCCGTCCAAAAGCCGTCCCCAACTGGGCCGGAAGTTCAACCTGCTGTGGTCCGCGTCGGCGATCTCCTCGGTCGGCGACGGCATGCGGGACTCCGCCCTGCCGCTGCTGGCGGTGGCCGTCTCCGACTCGCCCAGCGCGGTCTCCGTGGTCTCCGTCGCCGCGTCACTGCCCTTCCTGGTGATGTCGCTGTACGGCGGAGTGCTCGCCGACCGGGCCGACCGGCGGCGGCTGATGTGGACGATCGACGGCGCGCGCGCCGTCGTCGTCCTGGGCTTCGCCGCCTGGGTCTTCCTCGCCGACCCGCCGCTGGTCGCGCTCGCCGCGCTGGCCTTCCTGCTCGGCTGCGGCGAGACGGTCTTCTCCAACGCAGCCACCTCGGCCGTCCCCGAGCTGGTCCGCCCCGACCAACTCGACGCCGCCAACGGCCGGATGCAGGCCAACATGCTGGTCGGCGGCAACCTGATCGGCCCGCTGCTCGGCTCGGCGCTGTTCGCCGTGGCCGCCGCCTACCCGTTCACGGTGGACGGCGTCTCCTTCGCGCTCGCCGCCGTCCTGGTCGCCGCCACCGGCCGCTCCACCGCCCCGCGCGCCCAGGCCGACCGCCGCCCGGTGCTCACCGAGATCCGCGAGGGCGTCGACTGGCTGGTCCACCACCGCGACGTGCGGATGCTCGCCGTGCTCTCCACCCTGGGTGCGCTGGCATGCTTCATGGGCACCACCATGATGGTCCTGATGGTCACCAAGGTCATCCACGCGCCCGCCGCCTCCTACGGCATCGTGCTCGCGGCCGGCGCCATCGGCGGCACTGCCGCCAGCACCCTGGCCGGCCGGCTCAGCCGCCTGCTCGGCCGCGGCACCCGGATCGCCCTCGCCTTCCTGCTGATGGGCGTCTCGCTGATCCTGATGGGCCTGAGCACCTCGGTGGCCGAGGTCGCCGCGCTGTACGGCGTGGTCGGTTTCGGGATCGTCACCTGGAACATCCAGGCGATCTCGCTGCGCCAGCAGGCCGTACCGAAGGAACTGCTCGGCCGGGTCAACAGCTGCTACATGCTGCTGAGCCGCCTCGGCATCATGGCCGGCGCCGCCCTCAGCGGCTGGATCGCCTCCGTCGTCAGCATCCGCACCCCGCTCCTCCTCGGCGGCGGCCTGCTGCTGGTCCTGCTGGTCGCGGTGCTGTTCCTGCTCCCGCGGATGACCGCGCTGGAGGCCACCCCGGCCGCCGCCGCTCCGGACACCGAGTAGCCCCCGCCGGGGGCCGCACCTTCCGCCGGACCGAGCGCGGCAGCCGGGCCGGGCGAGTGGCCTGTGCGACCGCCTCGGCGGAGTCACCCACCGCCGTCCACTGCGCGGTCCGCACCGCGAAGTCGCCCGGCGCCGCTCGCCGACCGCCTAGGAACGATCCCCCTCGGGCTCGTTCGTCCAGGCGGCCGTGCGGGTGGTCAGGTTCTCGGGCGGCCCGCCGGCGGGTGGGGTGGCCGTCCGGGGCCGGGCGGAGGTAAGGGCGGCCAGGGCCGGGGTGGCGGCGAGCGCGAGGCACAGCGGTAGTGGCAGGTGGTCGGCGAGGAGACCGGCCAGCGCGGTACCGGCCGAACTGCCCGCATTGAAAGCGGCGTTGACCCAGGCGCCGGCTCGGGTGCGCCGCCCGGGCCCGGCGAGTTCGTCGGTGAACAGGTAGGCGGTGGTGAGGGTCGGGGCCACGGTCAGGCCGGCCAGGGCGGCGACGGCCGCCAGGAGCGGGAGTGTCGGGGCGAGGGCGGTCAGGGCCAGCGTGCCGCCGAAGGCCGCGGTGAGGACGGCGAGCCGGACCCGGGCCGGAGCCCGCCAGTCAAGGGCGCCGAGGGCGAGACCGCCGACCGCGCTCCCTACCGCGAGCGCCCCCTCCACCCACGCGGCGTCGGCCGCCTGCCCGTGCCGCTGGGCGAAGACCACCGCCAGCAGGACGAACGCGCCGAGCCCGGCCCCGGCCCCGGCGGCAGCGGCGAGCGGCTGGCGGGTCCGGGCCAGCAGCCGCCAGGAGCGCGAACGGTCGTCGACCACACGGGAGTTCATGCGAGCGGGGGTCGGCTCGCCGCGCACCGAGGCGGCCAGGGCGAGGGCGCCGGTGAGGACGAGCGCGGCGCCCAGCACCAGTCCGAGCGCCGGGCGGTCCGTCGCCGCCGCGATCAGGCCGGCCAGCAACGGGCCGGTGACGTGCAGGAGTTCCTCGGCGACGGTGTCCAGGCTGTAGGCCCGCCGGCGCAGCTCGGGATCGGGCAGCAGGGCGCTCCACCGCGCCCGGGTGACGGGCCCGAGGGGTGGCGCGAGCACCCCGGCCGCCATGGCGAGAGCGAGCAGAGCCGGGAACGGGACGCCGGGCCGCCAGGTGGCAGCGGCCAGGCCGAGCAGCACCAGCGCGTACCCGGCCGCCATCGGCGGCAGCGCCCGGCGTGGGCCGTGGCGGTCTACCAGCCCGGCCCGGAAGGGTGAGAGCAGCACGTTGGAGGCGGCGAACAGGGCCGTCAACCAGCCGGCCCGGGCGTACGAGCCGGTCGTACCGGTGACGGCCAGCAGGAGCGCGAGCGGGACGATGCCGTAGGAGAGGCGGCCGATCAGGGCCGCACCGAAGAGCCGGACCGCGCCGGGGGTGCGCAGGACCGTCGCATAGGACGAAGACATGGAGGGGTTCCTCAAGAGCAGGCGCGCGCCGCGCGCCGGTGTACCGGGACGCCGAAGGGCCGCACCACTCGGGTGCGGTCGTTGTTCGGGGTCCTAGTCACGGGAGAGGAACACGGGGCCATGGTAGGGCATGGTCCTGCCGGATCTCGCGTGAGAAGTCGGTGGGGCCGACTTCTCACGCACGGCTGCGGCGCCGACCACGGACCCGCGTCGAGGATGCCGCGCACCAGCGGCCGGATCCGGGGCGGGCCCAGCAGCGGCACCCCCGACTCCCCATGGACATATCAACTTGCCACCTGTAGCCTCCTTCTGACAGGTCGACAGCTCAGGACCGCCGCGACGGCGCATCCCCGCTCGACCCACACCGGGTGGCACGGCAGGGCCGCGCCCCCGCCTCCGAGCCGGGCGCCGGATCGCTCCCCCGTCGATCCGGCGCCCCCTCCGGTTGTCATGCACAGGGTAGTCGCCCGGATGGTCTCTTCCGCTCGTTCGAGCATCGCGCTTGCGTCAGGCGTCGTGCTCCACCCGCTCGGCCTGCGCCCGATCCTCCCGGAGGGCTGCGATGACGGTGTCGACCGTGACGCGGATGTCGAACGGAGCGAGTTCGAAGAACTTCATGGCCTTGCCACCCTCGGAGAGCTCCAGCGCGCCGGCGACCAGGCCGGCGTGTTCGAGCCGCTCCAGGTGCATGTAGAGCAGCGGCCTGGACATGCCGAGCCGTCGGGCCAGTTCGCTGACGTGGACCCGGCCCTGCGCGAGTTCGCCGATGATCCGCAGGCGCTGGGCGTGCCCGACGGCGGCCAGCAGGGCCAGCAGTTCCGCGCTCGTCGGCACCCCCACCCTCTTCCTCCTGCCTGAAAGGTGAGACTGACAGGCGTGAACAGACACTGTCAAGACGATCAACGACCGCCGATTCCATGCCAGTTGCCCGTCAGCACGACCGAGAAGACCTCTCGGATCCGGATCGTCATCCGTCGCACCCACCACCCTCACCCGGCGGCACCGGACCAGGACGGCCCCGCCACCTGCACCGACCGGCCCAACGGAACCCCGGGGCGAAGCCGGAGGACGCCGACGTCGCCCCCGCGTCCTCCCCTGACGTCCACCACCTGAAGAACTCTTCACCCCTACAGGGGGGTTAGCCCCATGGTCCACGACTTCTCCGCCGCGATAGCTTCATGAAGTCCGCCCCGCGGTGGGGCTCGTCCAGGAACGCCTTTCAGATTTGGGGAAAGACATGCGCAAGCAGTCCGGCCGTCTCGCGTCCTTCGTCGCCCTCGTGGCGGCCGTGGGCGGTCTCAGCGCCTGCGGGCTGGCTTCCGACAACAAGTTCGACGACGACACCACGGTGGGCGAGAAGATCACCGCGGTGAGGCTCGACACCACCGCCGGCGGCGTGACCCTGCGCGGCAAGGAGGGCCTCGACAAGGTCTCCCTGCACCGGTCGGTCAGCTACCAGGACAACAAGCCGGGCGCGACGAGCCGGGTCGAGAACGGCGTCCTGGTGCTCGGCGGCTGCGGTCAGCACTGCGCGGTCACCTACACCGTCGACGTCCCCGCGGGGCTGCCGATCAGCGGCCAGACCTCCTCCGGCGCGGTCAGCCTCTCCCACGTGGGCAACGTGCAGGTCACCACCAACTCCGGGGCGGTCAACCTCGACGGGGTGAACGGCTCCACGGAGGTGAACACCACCAACGGCGCCATCACCGGGCGCGGGCTGAACGGCGACCACATCCGGGCCGAGGCCCACAACGGTGCGATCGACATCACCTCGACCAAGCCGCAGGACATCAGCGCGTCGACCTCCAACGGCGCCATCACCCTGGCCGTGCCGCCCGCCAAGTACAAGGTGTCCGCGAAGACCGGCAACGGCCACAAGGACATCGCCGTCCCGGACGACCCGTCCGGCCAGTACCAGCTCGACCTGAGCACCAGCAACGGACGCATCTCGGTCAAGCAGGCCTGACCCCTGCGGCCGCCTGTCATCCGGCGATCATCCGGGCGTCAGCAGCCTTGCCACCACCCTCGACGACGTCTTCGCCCACCTCACCGGCCACCCACCGCTGACTACTCCGTGTCGGGTACCGCCCGGTGGATCGCGGTGATCCTCTCCGCGGCGTCGAAGCCGAGCACCGGATCGGGCCGCACGGAGAGCAGGCTGGCGTAGAGCGGACGGTAGTGGGCGACTTTCCGCCCGGTCCTGCCGTCGTTCCCGAAGGCCGCCAGCAACTCACCGTCCCGGGCGGCGAATCCCGTCATGGCGGTGTGGTCGATCCACACCTCCACGCCGGAGCGGCCGAACACCAGGCTGCTCTCCTTGCTGCTGGAGCCGGTCAGCCAGCTGCTGCGCAGGCGGGCCGTACCCGCCTCGCCCCGGGAGCGGAAGTCCACCGCGCACCACGCGCTCGCACCACCGTCCGTCTGCCGGACGGACCTGAGACCGACGAGGTCGACGAAGCGGGTGACCATGCTGAGCTGGTTCACCCCCGAGTCCGTCCAACTGGAGACGTACGAGGCGAAGGCCTCCGCCCCTCGAAGGACGTACGGGTCGTAGAACGCCGAGGTGATGGTCGTGACCGGCCCCCACTCCGGGTGTGCGGCGAGCAGTTCCGCCGCCCAGTCGACCTCCGGGGAGAAGGCGAAGTGGTGTGCAATGAACACCCGGCCCCGCACATCGGCCTTCCCGTCCAGCTCGCGCAGCGCGGCGAGGGACGCGCGGTCATGGACCAGCGGTTTCTCCACCAGGACCCTGGCCGTGGAGCGCAGCAGGGCCACGGTCACCAGCTCGGCGTGCGTCTCCGTCGGGGTGGCGAGGACCAGCAGGTCCGGCTGGTGTCCGTCGAGCGCCTCGTCCAGCTCGCCGTAGTGCGGCGGCGTCGCGCCCCGGAACACGACCGGCCCCACCGCCCTGGGGTCGACCGTGAACTCCACTTCCACGTCAGGCCGTTCGGCGAGGACGGCGAGGTGGGTCTCGGCGATGACGCCGAGACCCACCAGCCCGACGCGTACCGGATCGACGCGCTCCTGCTGGGTCATGGTCTCTCTTCCCCTCGTCCGTACCGGCCCCGCGCGCCGGGGCTCCGACGTCTCATCCTCGCGCAGCCACCTCCGCCCAGCGGCCCAACGACTCGGCCGGCCCGTCCACCCACTCGACCCGCGGGTCGTGCTCTGCGGCCTTCGGGACGCCCTCGATCCAGCTGGTCACGATGGGGACCCAGTAGGTGTTGCCGCCCGACCTGCGGGTGCGCGCATCGAGCTCGGCGCGGGTGCGGCGGGCGCCGTCCCGGTTGTCGCCGAGGACCCCGATCAGGATCTGGGCCACGTCGGCGAGGTTGTGGCCTCCGCGGTAGCCGATGCCGTCCGCGAGCTGCCGCGTGCTCCTGACCGCCTCCACGGCGGCCTCGGTGTCCCCGGACACCGCGTGCGCGACCGCCTCGGCCGAGCGGATCTTGACCAGCTCGACGGGGTTGGGCACCAGGTCGAGCAGGTCCCTGGCCCGGGCCGCCGCGTCCGAGACCGCCGCCGTGTCGCCGGCCCAGCAGGCGGTCTGCGCCAGATTGGCCAGCGCCTTCGCCTCGGCGGCGGCGAGGCCCTCGCGCCGGGCCAGGTCGATCGCCTCGGTGTACACGGCGGTCGCCTCGTCGAAGCGGGCGTTCACCCGCCAGATGTGCCCCATCAGCCGCAGCCGTTCACCCTCGTCCTCCGGGCCCCGACTGCACTGCTCCCGGAGTGAGCTCAGTGCCGTGCCGAAACGTCCGTTGAGGTAGTCGAAGTCGCAGAGCCAGTACCGGGCCGCCGCGTCGAACTCGCCGCCCACCAGGGCTCGGTAGATCTCCGCGGCCTCGGTGTAGTCTCCGTGGTTGCGCAGCGCGTGGGCGAGGTGGATCTGCAACAGCTGCGCCGTCGGACTGCCCTGCCGCACGTCCTCCCAGGCGCCGCCGAGCAGCTCGACCGCCTCCGCCGCACGGCCCGTGCGACGCAGCTGGACGCCCCGTATGGCGGCGAGCACGGCCCGGCACTCCGGCGTCCCGGCCCGTTCGGTGGCGAGCCCGGTACCCAGCTCCGTCCACTGGCCCGCCTCGACGAGGCGCTGGGTGGCACGGGCCATCCAGTCCTCGAAGACCCCGTACGACGCCGAGAGCTTGAGGCCGGATTCGAGTGTCTGGGCGATGGCGGCCCGCCCGGCGGACGGCCCGATGCGCCGGCCCAGCCAGGTGAGCAACCGGGCCGCGACCTCGCTGCGGTCCCGGTCGGACCAGCCGTCCGGGAGCGTCCGGTCCGCCTCCCGGATGGCGTGGCGCAGCGCCGCGTGCAGGGCGTACGGCAGGGCGTAGGCGTCGTCGTGGGTCAGGAACGGCCTGCGCAGGAACCGTGCCACGCTGCCGTCGGAGCCGTGGGGCTGTCCGGCCCGCAGCAGATCCGCCGCGACCCGGTCGGTGAGCGCCGCGGTGCGGACGAGGTCGCGCTCCTCCCGGGGCAGGTCACGGATCGACCGGGTAGCCACCGCCGTGAACGTGCCGCCGAAGTCCGCCGGCGACGGCTGCCCGCCGCGGGCGAGGAGGGCGGCGAAGTGGGACACCGAGAGGTCCAGGTACAGCGGCAGCCCCTGGCCGCCCGTGATGATGCGCCGGCGGACCTCGGCGGGCATGACGGGCTCGCCGTCCCGGGTGAGCGCCTCGCTGAGGTAGCTGTCGGCGTCGGAATCCGAGAGGTAGCCCACGAGGTGCTGGCGGGGTTCGACGGTGTCGTTGCTGTAGTGCAGGTTGGGCCAGCACTGCGGGCCGGTGAAGTCCAGCTCGCCGCCCGCACCCGCATCGGCCCAGTCGACCCGGTTGCGGCCGGTGATCACGAACAACACGTTGGGCATCAGGTACGCGCACCGCTGGATCAGGCGCTCCACCGTCCGGTCGGCACGGCCGTTGACCACCTCGAAGGTATCGAGGAACACGCACACGGTGGGCCGCCGGGCCGGCCGGCCCCGGGGCGGCAGCCGCTCCAGGTCCCAGGCCAGCAGGTACGGGAAGTAGGAGAGCGTCTCGTAGTCGGCGTCGGCCTCGACCAGTTCGGCGAACAGCTCGCAGTCGGTCAGCAGGCGCCCCTCGCGGACCCGGTCGCGGACGGTGCGGTAGGTGGCGAGGGCCGCCCGGTGCGCCAGTCCGGCCAGACCGCCGAGGCCGGCGGGGTCGACCTCCTGCACGGTCTGGGTGATCTGGTCGCCGAGGCCGATGCTCCGGGAGGCCCGGCGCAGGGCCGGCGAGGCGTCGAGGAAGTCCTGGAGGGCCTCGCCGGGATGCGCACGGGCCCAGTACGAGGCGAGCGCCAGGTCGAAGGCCTGCCACCGGCTGCCCAACCGCCCCAGGCCTGCCCGCAGGCGCAGCAGCAGGCCCTCGATGTCACAGGCGCCGTCCTCGGCGAGGTCGACGCGGACGGCCACCACGTCCTCGCGTTCCTCGGCCGCCGCGTCCGCGAGCAGCCGGCGCTCCAGCTCGTGCGAGAGGGTCGACTTGCCTATGCCGCCGACGCCGTACAGCGTCAGGACGTTGCGGCGCCCCTGCGCCCGGTCCACCACCGGCGAGACCTCGGTCTCGTCCAAGGTCCGGCGCAGGCCCTCCACCGACCGGTTGAAAGCCGCGACTTCGTCGACCCGGTTGGTGAAGACCTGTTGTGCCGTGACGGTGGACGACAGGCCGCTCATGAACGCGGCCCGCAGGTTCACCCGTGCCATCCCGCCTCCTCGTACGCGGCGCCCCGGAGATGCCACGTCCGCATCGGCCCGGGTGCGTGACCTGAGATACTGTCAGCTCCCCGCGAGGTCTCACAAGGAGCCGCCGGCGCGGCGGGTGCCGGGGCTACAGGCCCAGGTCGACGGCCAGGCACGAGTAGAAGTTCCAGGCGCTTTCGGGGTTGTAGGAGGCGTTGGCCGCGCCGCCCGGGCCGGTGGCCGTGCCCTCGGTCATGTCCTCGAAGCGGATGCGCTCGGGGAGCGTGCCGTAGCGCGCGTGTCGCGAATCGGCGGCGGGGTCGCCCGCGGGCTGCTCGGTCATGGCCACTCTCCGGATCGGCGAACACGGACGGCGCCTTCGTGGCGCCGGAGACGACTTTCAGGGTGCACTCCGAGTCATCACCCGTCAAGGTGGTGATGGAAGGTGGCGACAACACATACGCCCGTTCGCAACTCACACGTGTTCGGCCGAATCTGCACTCCCGGGCGCATTGTTGAAGATGCAAGGATCTGCCCCGACCCGGACTCGATCGATGAGTGACGCGCCGATTCCTCCAGCAGTTCCGCCACGCACGAAAAGGTGGGTTGCATTACCCCGGCACCGACTGCACTGGCACCCATGCGCGGGCCACCGGCTCACTGGCGCAGTCCGACCTTCCGCTGGCGGCCCTGAGTTACCGGGTGGTCCCGGCGTAGCGACACCTCCCGGGCCACCCCGCGCGACGCCCTCGGGCCGATGGCCGGCGCGACGGACGCGTGACCCACCGCACGGCGGCCGCACCGGACACACATGCCTCACGACCGCTCCCCGATCGATGGGCACACTCGCGATCCGTCACCACCTTGACAGGTGACGCGCGCCCATGGAAATCTACCGTCACCGGTCAGAGCAGTTACTTCCCGATGAGGACATCCACTGTGGCAGTCGTACGGTTCCATCTCGTCTCCACGCTCGGCACCGAGGACATCGTTTCGGTGCTGACCGACTTCAGCCCCTCCCGCGCCGAGGTCTGGTCGACGATCGACGCCGAGCACTTCGAGGTCCACGCGCTCGGCGACACCTGGGCCGAGGTCACCGAGGGGACCGCCGCCGCCTGGGAGCGCGCACGCTACGAGTGGGAGCCAGGCGGCGACACCGTCACCGTCACCACCCTCGACTCCAAGCTGTTCGGCCCCGGCGGCGGCTGGGTCTTCCGGATGACCCCTGAAAGCGACGGCACCCGGGTCGACGTCCGGCTGACGCGGCAGCCGGACACCCTCAAGGGCAGGATGCTCGCCGCGCTGCTCCCCGTCGCCGCTCCCCCGGCCCTGCGCAAGTCGTTCGCAGGGCCCCTGCGGGCGAGGTGATCCACCGCAGGAGGCGATTCCCGAAGGGGCCGACAGCACCGACTGTCGGCCCCTTCGTCATGCTCCCGGGCCCGGCCGGTGCGGACGCCGGTGCCGACTGGAGGGGCGGCTGGAGGACCGTTTGTCCGGCGAACCCACCCCCGTCGGCCGACACGAAAAGGCCGACGCAAATCGGCCGACACGAAAAGGCCCGGCCCGCGCCATCGGGCGCGGGCCGGGCCGGGACGGCACCGGGGGGATCAGTGCCGGGAGGGGAGGACGCAGCGGAAGCCGGAGGCGGCGGTCGGGTCGCCGTGGCCCTGGTAGCGGGACACCTCGGGGTAGCGGCACAGGTCCCGGTCGACGCTCTGCCCGGACGCGTCGACCAGGGTGGCGGGCAACGTCTGCGGCGCCTTGCCCTGCTCGACCCAGGCCGTCAGGGCGGCGAGGTCGTCGGTCGTGCCGTCGCCCTTGTTGAGGCCGCAGTGGACCGTGCCCGGGGCGAGGAAGAGGCGGTAGAAGTCGTCGACCCGCTTGGTGCCGCCCATCTTCCGCTCGACCTGCCGGCGGTACTCGACGGTGCCCTGGGCGGGGATGAACTGGTCGGCCTGGCCGTGCCAGGTCAGGAGCTTGCCGCCGGAGCCGCGGAAGGCGGACAGGTCGGGGTCGTCGGTGCCGATGATCCGGTCATACTCGGTCCGGGACTGCTCGAACAGCCGGGTGAACTGGTCGTAGGTGATCGTCGAGACGTCGAACGACGGCTGCTTCTTCAGCCAGGTCGTGACCCAGAGCCGGGGCACCGGGAACGGCGCGCCCTTCACCTGGCCGCTCGCGTCGGGCGCGGTGCCGGCCAGCCCCGCCAGGTCGGCACCGACCGGGACGCCGGACCACAGCTTCCGGCCGGACGCGGTGCGCGGACCGTCCCAGATCTTGCGCACCACGGCGGCGTCGGCCGCCGTGATGGTCAGCTCCTCGCCGCCGCAGAGCACCTTGGTGCCGATCAGCCGGCGCGGGTCGAAGTCGCACCGCGACGCGTCGTTCACCAGGTTGTCCCTGGCACCGTCGAGCGGGTCGCAGGCCGCGACGGCGGCGTCGGTGAAGGCCTTGAACTCGCAGGCGGACGGGTAGGTCTTCTCGTTGTTCATGACCACCTGCGGCCACAGGGTGGCGACCTCGAACTCGTCCCAGTTGACGGCGGGCGCGTTGGCGAGGATGCCGTCGAAGTCGTCGGGGTGGCGCTGGGCCTCCATGTAGCCCTGGCGTCCGCCGGTGGAGCACCCGTTGAAGTAGGAGTAGGAGGCCTGCCTGCCGAAGTGCGCGGCGACCACCTGCTTGCCGACGATCGACGCCTCGTGCTGGGAGCGGGACGCGAGGTTCTTCAGCAGCGCGGTGTCGACCCGCCCCTCGGCGTTCAGCGCCCAGGTGACGTCGACGGCATCGGCGAGCCCGCCGTCGGTGGTGGTCGCGGCGTACCCGTTCCTGACCGCGGTGCCCATCCCGACGCCGTTGTCCCCGGCCGCGAAGGCGCTCCCGCCGAGCGCCTGGAAGCGGCCGTTCCATTCGTTGACGGGGAGCCAGGTCGAGACCTTGGCGTGGTCGTTGTCGCCCGGGTGGGTCAGGGTGACCGTCACCTCGCAGAAGGCGGGGACCCCGGTGACGGTGCCGCCCACCACCCCGGTTCCGTCGATGGTGCCGCCGTCCCGGTGGACGGCCGTCACGGACTCCACCCTCGTGCCGGGGGGAGCCTGTACGGCCGGCGCCGAACAGCCGAACGCCGCGGACACGGAGCCGTACGGGGTCTCCGCTGCCGCCGTCGGCAGGTTCACCGCGGCCAGCGCCGCGCCGGTCGCGAGCACGATCAGGAATTTCTTCATGGGTATCCCGTCCAAGTACGTGGGTGTACGCCCGGCAGCGGAGGAACACGTGTCCGGTGTCCGGGCAGGGGTGGGTCGAAAACAGGAGGGTGAAACAGCGGCGGCCGAAAAGATGCCACCGGTCGAGGAGGTGACGGAAGGTCGGCACACTCAGGCGTCCGCCCGGTCCTCGGGCAGCCACCGGGAGTGGTGCCGCTCCGCCCAGGCGCGGCTGACGTACCCGGTGCGCATTCCGCGCCTCGACTCCGGGTCCCGGAGCGCCTTGCGCAGGTGGCCGGAGACCACGAAGGCGATCGCCCAGGCCAGGAGGTCGTGGACGAAGATCGCACTGGTGCGGGAGACCGACGGCAGCAGGCCCGTGAACCACATCAGCAGACCGGTGGACGCCATCACCAGCACGGCGCCGGCGATCCAGCCCGCGTAGAGCTTCTGGCCGGCGTTGAACTTGCCGGCCGGGCGTGCCTCGGGCCACGTCCGGCGCCTGCGGACGGCCCGCAGCCACTCCCGGTCGTACGGCGCGAAGCGGTTGAGCCGGCGCAGGTCCGCGCGGAACGCGGCGGAGAACAGCCCGAGCAGGAAGGGCAGTGGCAGCAGGATGCCCGACCACTCGTGGACCGTGGCCACCAGGTATCGCCGCCCGACGAGTTGGGCCAGCGGCCCCAGGTACAGGCAGGCCGCGGAGGCCAGGCACAGCAGCATCAGGACGCCGGTGGCCCGGTGGACCAGGCGCTCGGCGGGACTGAAGCGCCGGACCCGGTCCGGCTGTTCAGGCCGCGCCGCCGCGCCGGTCGGCGTCGTCGAGCCAGCCGTCGACGGCATAGCCGCGCTCCTCCCAGTAGCCGGGGACGACCTTGTCGGTGACCGAGATGCCGGACAGCCACTTGGCCGACTTGTAGAAGTACATGGGGGCCACGTAGAGGCGGACCGGTCCGCCGTGCGCGTGGGTGATGGGCTTGTCCTGCATGTTCAGCGCCACCAGGACGTCCGGGCGGCGGGCCTGCTCCAGGGTGAGGCTCTCGGAGTACTCGCCGTCGAAGCAGGTGAACCGGACCGCCGTGCCCGGGGAACGCACTCCGGCGGCATCGAGGATGTCCGCCAGTCGCACCCCCTCGAAGGGCGTCCTGTCCACCCGCCAGCCGTCCGTGCACAGCACGTCGTGGACGACCCTGGACTGCGGCATCATGCGCAGTTCCCCCAGGGTGTAGGCCTTCTGACGCTCCACCAGTCCGTCGACTCTCAGCTCGTAGTCGGTCTCGTCCTTGTGCGGCACCGAGCCGACGACGCTGTAGTACCGGAAGCCGCCCGGGTTGGGCAGCAGGCCGGTCAGGCCGGTCGCGTCCCCCTCGGAGGCCGCGGCCAGGACCCGCTCCCAGCCGCGCTGGAGGTACGGCGCCGCGGCGATCCCCGCGGCGCCCGCGCCGAGCATGCCGAGCACCGCGCGCCGCCCCACGGGTGCGCCCTCGGCCCTCCGCTCCGACTTTCCCGCCATGGTCAGTGTGCTCCTTCGAGGTGGCGGCGATCCCGGAGGGCGGCCGCCCTCCGGCCGGCCCGGTCGCGGGCGGGTCCACACGTGTGAACACGGTCGAGCCTTCCCGACATCGTCACCGGTTCAACTGGTGACGATGCTGGCACGGCCGCGACCGACCTGTCAACGAGACGACCGGGGCGCCACACCGAGCGGGGGCCGGGGTGAAAGGGACTGCGGCGAACGACAGTTGCCGGTCGACACCCGCCGGGGCACACACATGTGCGGCCTCCCGACCGCCGGCGGCGCCTGCTACAGTGGGCGCGACCTGTAGTCGTGTGATCGAGGAGTGACAGACGTGGCGGGTGACGACGACATCTCCGGGTGAGATCCGGATCTGACGGCCACCGGCCGGTGCTTCAGGAGCGCCGCAGCCGAGGTGGTCCGCATCGTCGTGCCTCTTTTCCCACATCTGCCCAGGGCAGAGGTCTACCCTCCTGCCCTCGCTCTTCTCCGAGGTCATCTCCATGTCCGACGCTGCCGTCGTCTGCTCGAATGTCTCCTTCGCCTGGCCCGACGACACCCCGGTCTTCCACGACCTGTCCTTCACCGTGCCTGCCGGCCGGACCGGACTGGTCGCTCCCAACGGTGCCGGCAAGAGCACCCTGCTCAAGCTGATCGCCGGCGAACTCAAGCCCGCCACCGGCTCGGTGTCGGTCACCGGACGGCTCGGCTACCTCCGCCAGAGCCTCCCCCTGACCTCCGGCCTCACCGTCGCCCAGGTGCTCGACATCGCCGAGATCATCCGGGCCATCGACGCCGTGGAGTCCGGGGACGTCGACGAGCGGCACTTCACCACCATCGGCGACGACTGGGACATCGAGGAGCGCACCCGCGCCCAGCTCGACCGCCTCGGCCTGACCGACCTCACCCTGGACCGCAGTCTGAGCACGCTCAGCGGCGGCCAGATCGTCTCCCTCGGCCTCGCCGCCCAGCTGCTCAAGCGCCCCGACGTGCTGCTGCTCGACGAGCCGACCAACAACCTCGACGCGCAGGCCCGGCACAAGCTCTACGACGTGCTGGCGGACTTCAACGGCTGCCTGCTGCTGGTCAGCCACGACCGCGCGCTGCTCGACCGGATGCAGCACATCGCCGAACTCGGCAACGGCGAACTGCGCTTCTACGGCGGAAACTTCACCGCGTACGAGGAAACCGTCCGGGCCGAGCAGGAGGTCGCCGAGAAGAACGTCCGCAACGCCGAGCAGGAACTCAAGCGGGAGAAGCGGGAGATGCAGCAGGCCCGCGAACGCGCCGAGCGCCGCCAGAGCAACGCCGCCCGCAACCTCAAGAACGCCGGCCTGCCCCGCATCTTCGCCGGGAACATGAAGCGCGGCGCCCAGGAGTCCGCGGGCCGGGCCGGCCAGATGCACGCGGCCCGGGTCAGCGAGGCCAAGGCCCGGCTCGACGAGGCCGGACGCGCCCTGCGCGAGGAACAGCGCCTCTCCCTGGAGCTGCCGGACACCCAGGTGCCCGCCGGACGCAACCTCTTCCTCGGCGAGGGCCTGCAGGTCCACCACGCCGGCCGGCCGGTGTTCGCTGACGGCGGCGTCGACCTGAGCGTCCGCGGCCCCGAGCGCATCGCGCTGACCGGCCCCAACGGCGCGGGGAAGAGCACCCTGCTGCGTCTGGTCACCGGCGAACTCACCCCGGACAGCGGGGAGATCAAGCGCAACGACGGGCGGATCGCCTACCTCTCGCAGCGCCTGGACCTGCTCGACCTCGGCCGCACCGTGGCGGAGAACTTCGCCGCGTTCGCCCCCGAGCGGCCCGAGACGGAACGGATGAACCTGCTCGCCCGCTTCCTCTTCCGCGGCGCCCGGGCCCACCTGCCGGTCGGGGTGCTCTCCGGAGGCGAGCGGCTGCGCGCCACCCTGGCCTGCGTGCTGTGCGCGGAGCCGGCCCCGCACCTGCTGCTGCTCGACGAGCCGACCAACAACCTCGACCTGGTCAGCGCCGGCCAGCTGGAGAGCGCCCTGAACGCCTACCAGGGAGCCTTCCTGGTGGTCAGTCACGACGAGCGGTTCCTCGCCGAGATCGGGGTCAACCGCTGGCTCCGGCTGGCCGACGGCACGCTGAAGGAGACCGGGGCGCCCGCGGTGTGAGCCGCCGACGTGTGACCGGGCCCGCGCCCGAGGCTCCGTGCCCGGCGGGCCCACCACCCCTCACGTCGGAAGGACCAAGGATCCCCGTGCTCCAGCACGCCCAGCACGCCCTGCTCGCCCACGACGTCGTCCGCAACCTCGGCGGCCGGCGCGTCCTCGACGGTGTCGGCCTGAGCGCCGCCCCCGGCCACCGGATCGGCCTGATCGGGGAGAACGGCGCCGGCAAGTCCACCCTTCTGCGGGTGCTCGCCGGCGTGGACGAACCCGACGCCGGAAGCGTCTCGCGTCCCGCGGACCTCGGCTTCCTGCACCAGGAGATGCCCTTCGAGACCGACGCGACCGTCGCCGCCGTCCTGGACGACGCGCTGCGCGAGGCCCGCGAGGACCTCGCGGAACTGGACCGGCTCGGCGCGGAGATCGCCCGTGTCCCGGAGACCGCCCCCGGCCACGCGGAACTCCTGGACGCCTACGGCAGGCGGCTGGAACAGGCCCGGTACCGGGAGTCCTGGGACGCCGACCGCCGCGCCGCCCTGGTCCTCGACGGGCTGGGCCTCGGCGCACTCGGGCACGACCGCACGCTCGGCTCGCTGTCCGGCGGGCAGCGCGGCCGGCTGGCCCTCGCCGCACTGCTCGTCCGACGGCCGTCCGCGCTGCTGCTGGACGAGCCGACCAACCACCTCGACGACGGCGCCGCGGCCTTCCTGGAGGAGCAGATCCGCGAACTGCCCGGCACCGTGGTCGTCGCCGCCCACGACCGGGCGTTCCTGGACGCCGTCTGCACCCATCTGGTCGACCTCGACCCGGCGGTGGACGGACCGGTCCGCTACGGCGGCAACTACAGCGCCTACCTGGGCGAGCGGCGCGCCGAGCGGGAGCGCTGGGAGCGGCGGTACACCGAGGAGCAGCAGGAGCTGGCACAGCTGCGCCACTCGGCCGGCGTGACCGCGCACCTGGTCGCACCGGACCGGGGTCCGCGGGACAACGAGAAGATGGGTTACGGCCACCGGGCGGGCCGGGTGCAGAACCAGGTCTCCCGCCGGGTGCGCAACGCCGCCCGCCGGCTGGCGGAACTGGAGCGCGCGCAGGTCCCCGAGCCGCCGCGCCCGCTGCGGTTCGCCGTCGCCGCCCTGGCCGCGGACGCCGGCGCTCTGGGCACGGAAGCCGAGGCCGTGGCCTCGGCCGTCGGGGCTGTGGCCTCGGATGTCGGGGCTGTGGCCTCGGGCACCGTCGCTCTGGCCGCGGACGCCGGGGAGGACCGGCGGCCCCTGGTCGCACTCCGGGACGTCCGGGTGCCCGGCCGGCTCGCGCTGGACGCTCTGGAGGTGCCGGCGGCCGACCGGCTGCTGGTCACGGGCGGCAACGGGACGGGCAAGTCGACGCTGCTCGCCGTGCTCGCCGGGCACCTCGCCGCCGGGGGCACGGTGCGCCGGCGCCCCGGGCTGACGGTGGGGCTGCTCACCCAGGACACCGCGTTCGACCGGCCCGACCGCACCGTCCGCGACACCTACGCGCTGGCACTGGGCCCGTCTCGGGCCGAGGAGGTGCCGCTGGGGTCGCTCGGTCTGCTGCACACGGCGGACCTGGACAAGCCGGTCGGCCGGCTGTCCGTCGGACAGCGCCGACGGCTCGCGCTGGCGCTCCTGGTGGCCGAACCGCCCCAGCTGCTGCTGCTCGACGAACCCACCAACCACCTCTCCCCCCGCCTGTGCGACGAACTGGAGGAGGCCCTCGGCACCGGTCCCGGCGCGATCGTCCTCGCGAGCCACGACCGCTGGCTGCGCCGGCGCTGGCAGGGCCGCGAGCTGCGGCTCGACCCTGCCGGGGCCGGGCGTTATTGCCCGCCTGCGTAGTCACCTGTCAGCATGGTGATGTGAACCTTGACCATGTCTTCGTCTGCGGGCACCCGGCCCTGGACTTCGCGGCCACGCTCCGTGCACGGCGCACGATCCGGTTCGAGATGTTCGTGACGCCGGAGCGGTTGAACGCCTGGTACCTGGACTGCGGGCTGGTGGACACGATCACGCCCGGTGACGAACAGGACGTCCGCGAGGCGACGACCGTCCGCGAGGCCGTCTACCGGCTCGTCACCAACCGACGGCTCGGCGAGGCGTTCGACCGCGAGGCGCTCGCCGTGCTCAACGGCGCCGCACGCAAGCCGCCCGTGACACCGCAGCTCACCATGACCGGGCGGCACAACGAGGCGACCCCCGAGCAGGCGCTGGCGACCGTCGCGCGCCAGGCGGTCGAACTCCTCAGCGGCCCGGACGTCCCCCTGATGAAGGAGTGCGGCAACCCGGAGTGCACCCGGGTCTACATCGACCGCTCCCGGGGCATGCGCCGCCAGTGGTGCGGCATGGAGTCCTGCGGCAACAGGATCAAGGCCGCCGCCTACCGCGCGCGGAAGAAGACGCCGTCCGCCACGGGCCCTCGGTAACCCCTCCACAACCGCACGCGTCGGCGCGCGGCCCCGGCATGGGTACCATGCAACACCACCATGCCTAGGGAGTGAACGGTTGTGACCCGCCATCCAGCCTCCACGCTCCGGTCCCGGTACGTGGAACAAGCCGCGTCGGACCTGGAGAAGAACCACCAGCGACAGCGGGAGCTGGCGGAGGAGCTCAGGATGCTGAAGCAGGAGGAGGCCCTCCTGGCCGACATCCTGAGTCTCGCCGAGCGGTACGAGGGCCCCGCCGGCCAGGCACTTCCTCCCGAGCGGCCACGGGAGGAGTCCACCGCCCCGGCGGCCCGCACGACGAAGACCGGCACGACGAGGACCGGTGCGAAGGCGGCCTCGCACCGGCCTCTGCTCGGTGACCTGCTCGTGGAACTCCTGGGCCGGCACGACGAGCCGTGCCCGGCGAAGGACCTGCGGGTCGAGCTCATGGCGAAGTACCCGAAGCGCAACCCGACGCCCCAGGTCGTACGGAACACCCTGGAATCCCTCGTCGCCAAGGGGCGCGTCCGGCGCCACAAGCAGCAGCGCTCCGTCATGTACACCCTGCTGCGGCCGGGCCCGGCCACCCCGGGCGACGCCGGCTGACCCACCGACCGGCCGCGGCCGCTCCCCCGGGGGCCGTCTCCCCTCGGAGACGGTGGAACACCGGTCAGGGGCATGACGAGGACGTCCGACCACCGGTGAACACGTGTGCGCCGACGAAGGCCATGTGCCGCGCCGGTCCTCCGGCCGGTGGTGTGGGTGTGCCTGTGCGGGCGGGTCCCGTGCGGGACGGGGGAACAGGCACGGGACCCGCCGGTCGGGGGGTGGGTCAGGCCGCGACGCCGGCGTGGATGACGACCGGGATGTTGTCGCGCGTGGCCTTGGAGTACGGGCAGATCCGGTGCGCGGCGCGCGCGAGCTCCTCGGCGGTGGCCTGGTCCACGCCGCCGAGCACGGGGCGCAGGACCGCGGAGAGCGAGAACTCGTCGTCGTCGCCGTGGGTCAGCGTGATCTCGGCGGTGATGGTGGTGCTGGTGAGCCGGGTCCCACGGTCCCCGGCCGCCCGGCGGAGGGCTCCGAGGAAGCAGGCGGCCCAGCCGGCCGCGAGGAGCTGCTCCGGGTTGGTCGCGGTGCCTGCGCCGCCGAGCTCCTTCGGAATGGCGAGACCGGTCTCCAGCAGACCGTCGGAGGAGCGGACCCGGCCGCCGTTGCGGCCCTCACCGTCGACGTCGACAACGGCGGTGTAGCTGACTGCCATGACTGGTGCTCCCCATCTGGATCGACTCGATGTCCGACCGCCTCCCGGCGATGCGTCCGAACCCTCTTCTGCATCACCGGTCCAGGCGGTGATGCAATGATGGCAATCCAATGCGTCACCAGTCAAGCCAGTGACGCCCTCGCGCGCGATCAGAGGTGACGGCCGATCCGGCCGCTCCGAGCGGCGGCTGCCAACCGCCGGAGGCCTCACACCGCGACGCCGTATCCGGACGGCAGGCCCGTCGCCCCCGGCTCGCCGCCCGGCGGGGGCAGCCGGACGGCGGCCGGGGTGAGGCCCGTTCCGGCGCATGCCTGCCACTCGCGCGGGGAGACGCCGTAGGCGGCGCGGAACGCCCGGCTGAAGTGACTCGCGCTCACGAAGCCCCAGCGGCCCGCGACCGCGGCCACGCTCGCCCGCCCCGCCCCCGGACGGGCGAGGTCCCGGCGGGACATCTCCAGCCGCCGGCGCTGGATCCAGCGGGCCACCGTCACCCCCTCGAAGCGGAACAGCTTGTGCAGGTACCGCACCGACACGTGATGGGCCGCCGCGATCCGCTCCGGCGAGAGGCCCGGGTCACCCAGATGACGCAGGATGTGGTCCTTCACCCGCGCAAGAGTGGCGAGCGCCGCCTCGGGCGCCTCGGGGACGGACCGGCCGCGCCGCTCGTGGGCGAGCACCGCGAGCAGGTCGAACGCCGTGGCGGCGAGCCAGGCGGCCGGCTGCGGCTCCATCGCACCGGCCGACCGCGAGAGGCACTCCAGGTAGGCCGCCACCAGCCGGGCGGTGCCGTCGCCGGTGTCGAAGGCCGTCGCGGTGAGCACCCGCAGATCCTCCTCGGAGACGCCCCCGACCGACCGCGGCCAGTGGAAGGCCGTGAAGAGGAAGGGCTCCGGAAGCTCCTTGGCGAACGGCCTCCCGGCATCGGAGATCGCGAACGTGCCCGGGCGCAGCTCCACTTGGCGGCCGTCCTGGTCGAGCCGGGCGGTACCGCGGTGCTGGAGCGCCAGGGTGAGGTGGTCCTCCCCGCCGCGGGCGATCAGCCCCGCGCCGCGCTCGACCCGCTGCGGGCCGGCCTGCACCAGGGAGACCTGGGTGGCACCCAGGCTGTGACTGGTGATCGTCGCGGGGGCGGGCTCGCTTTCGAGCAGGGCCACGTCCAGCGGGATGAAGGTGCGGGAGACGGCCTCGTGCCAGTACTCGGCGCGGTCTGCGGGCGGTACCAGGGCGGTGTCGAGAACGACGGACATCGGTACTCCTCGAACAGCTGTCGACCGGACCGGCCGGTCCGGTGTCGCGGTGTCGGGTGGGCGCGGGCTCTCGTCGGGGCGGTGGTCGGGGGTCACCAGGAACGGCCGTGCAGGGCGACGTGCACGGTGTCGACGGCCTGGATCAGCGCGGCGCGGGCGGTGCTCGTGGGGAAGCTCGCGCCGAGCAGCAGGAAGCCGTGGACGGCGCCCTGGTAGCGCGTCGCCACCACCGGGACCCCGGCCGCGCGGAGCCTGGCCGCGTAGGCCTCGCCCTCGTCCCGCAGCACGTCGGCCTCGGCGGTGACCACCAGGGCCGGCGGCAGCCCGGCGAGCTGGTCGAGGGAGGCACGCAGCGGCGCGGCGGTGGCCTCGGTCCGTCGCTGAGGGTCGGGCAGGTAGTCGTCCCAGAAGCGGCGCATGTGGTCGCGGTGCAGGAAGTACCCCGTCGCGAACCGGCGGTAGGAGGGGGTGTCGAAGTCGGCGTCGGTGACCGGGTACAGCAGCACCTGGTGGAGCAGCGGTACGTCGTCGCGCCGGCGGGCCAGCAGGGTCAGGGCCGCCACCAGGTTGGCCCCCGCGGAGTCGCCGACGGCGGCGATCCGGGCCCCGTCCAGTCCGATCTCGTGGCCGTGCTCGTGGATCCAGCGGGCCACGGCGTGGCACTGTTCGACGGCCACCGGGTAGCGGGCCGCGGGCGCTCGGGCGTAGTCCACGTAGACGACGGCGGCGTCGGTGCCCAGGGCGAACTCCCGGATCAGCCGGGCGTAGCAGTCGGCGTCGCCGAGCGACCAGCCGAGGCCGGGCAGGAACAGCACGACGGGGCTGGGCTGGGCGGCGCCGACGGGTCTGGTCACCTGGACGTGCACCCGTCCGGTCGGTCCGCAGGGCAGGGCGAGCCATTCCGACGTCGTGCCGTACGGATCGTCCTCGGCCCCGAACGCGCCGCCGACCGGCCCGCCGTCCGGAGCGTCCGCACCGTCCGGAGCATCGTCGCAGGTGAGGCAGGAGAGGTCCGGCGGTTCCGTCGCGGACCGGCCGGCTCGGGCGTCCAGGAACTCCTGGACCGCCCGGTCGAGCACCGGGCGCCGCTCGGGCAGGGGGGTGGGGTCGGACAACTCTCTGCTCCTGGCTTCGGTCGACGGGCACGGTGGCTCCGTGTGTGCCCCGGCCGTGGTGGCCTGTTCGTGCCCTTCGGCGGGCGGGCCGGCGGCTCCTCAGCCGGGTTCGCCGTGCGGGCGTGAGCGCCACTCGCGCGGCGAGACGCCGTATGCGGCGCGGAAGGTCCGGCTGAAGTGTGCCGGGTTGACGAAGCCCCACCGCTGGGCGACGGCCGAGACCGTGGGCGCGGTGCGGCCCCGCCGGGCCAGCTCGCGGGCGCAGGCGTCCAGGCGGAGCCGCTGGATGAGCCGGCTCACCGTCACGCCCTCGCCCTCGAAGAGCCGGTGCAGGTACCGCACGGAGATGTGGTGCGCATCGGCGATCCCTTCGGGGGACAGGTCCGGGTCGCCCAGGTGGCGGTCGATGTACTCCCGCACCCGCCGGACCAGGTGGGCGTTCTGGGCTCCCTGCTCGTCCACCGCCCGGGCCGGTGCCAGCTGGGCGATGAGTGTGCCGAAGAGGTCCGCGACGCTGCCGGCGAGCCGGTCCCCGACCGGGGCGGGGTAGGAGTGCGCGGAGGCGGCGAGGACGCCAAGGAAGGGCAGCAGCACCGGTCCGCACCCCTCCGTCGGGCCGACGGCCGTCGCCGACGCGTTCCGCAGGTCGCGCTCGGGCACCCCCAGAAGCCGGCGCGGCACGTGGAACAGGTGGGTGCGGAACCGCTGCGGGTAGTCCACCGCGTACGGGCGCGCCGTGTCGTACAGGACGAGCCCGCCCGGCGGCACCTCCGCGCGGCGCCCGTCCTGCTCCAGGACGGCCCGGCCCGTCACCTGCACGCCGACCCCGACCTGCGGTTCGCTCCGTGGCGTCCGCGCGATCAGCGCCGCCGTGCGGGAGAGCCGGGCCGCGTCGGCCTCCAGCGTGGAGATCCGCACGTACCCGAGGCGGTGCGACTCCAGGAGTCCGTCGAACGGCCGCCCGGTGAGCGGGCGCACCTCCAGGGGCACCAGCGACCGCGACACCGCCCCGCTCCAGAAGGCCGCCTTCTCGTCGTCCGCGACCGACGCGGTCGTCACCCGCACGCCCATCTGACCGTCCTTCCGCCGAGGTCCTGCACTCTCAGCCTGGGGCTCGGGCGGCGCGGGTCGTTAGGTCATCTGACTGTCGTGTCGGCACGGTCGGCCGCCGGGCTCGGGACGGCGGGCGTTCGGGCAGGTCAGCCGCCGTCGAGAGCGTGGGCGAGGGCGGCCCGCGTGGTGATGCCGAGCTTCGGGAAGATCTTGTAGAGGTGGGCCCCGACGGTGCGGGGCGACAGCTGGAGCTGCCGGCCGATCTGCTTGTTGGTCAGACCGGTCGCGGCCAGCCGGGCGATGCGCAGCTCCTGACCGGTCAGCCCGGCCGCCCCCGTGACCGGTCCGTTCTGCGTCGGGGCCACGGAGTCGCCCGCGGCACGGAGCTCCTCCTCGCACTGCGCCGCCCAGGGGGTGGCCCGGAGGCGGCGGAACACGTGGTGGGCCGCGCGCAGTGCCTCCCTGGCCCCGGGCCGGTGGCGGCGGCGCAGCCAGGCGCCGTGGGCGAGCCGCAGTCGCGCGAGGTCGAACACCCACTGTTCGGCGCCCGGCACGGCGTACGCCGCACGGTAGGCGGCCTCGGCCTCGTCGTCGTCCGCGGCCAGGGCGGTGGCGGCCGCGCACAGGAGGGCGTGGCGTCCGGAGATCTCCGCCGAGCCCGCCCCGGCTCCGGCCGCGAGGTGCGCCCGGGCCTCCTCCTGCCGTCCGGTGTGGACGGCGGCCGTCACCAGGTCGAGGACGAGCGTGTGGTGCCAGGGCCGGCCGCCGGGCAGTCGCCCGGGCGGGGTGAGCTCGCAGAAGTGCGCGTACGCTTCCTCGTAGCGCCGGTGGGCGAGCGCGGCCAGGCCACGCAGATGGCTCAGCCGGTCGAGGACGTACCGCATCCGGGCGCGGGTGGCGATCGGCCCGATGGTCCGCTCGATCTCCCGCAGTCCGGCCTCGTCGCCCCGGCCGGCCAGGAAGTGGGCGTGGTACAGGCGGAACATCAGGCCGTTGGTGTGGTAGCCGAGCTCGTCCGCCATCTCGGCCTCGCGCAGGCAGACGGCCGCCCGGTCCCAGTGTCCGAGCAGGTAGTCCTGGTGGGCCTTGGCCTTCGCGACCGAGCCCTGGGTGGCGTAGCCGTGCAGCCCGGAGAAGCGCTGCCACAGGTCGCCCTCGGGGCAGTCGAGTGCCGAGGCGGTCCACAGCAGGAGCCAGGCCGCGCCGGCCTCCTGCTCCTGGGTCATGCCCTCGGCCGTCGCCATCAGGGCGGCGGCCGCGTCCGGGCCCGGGGCGGTCCAGGCCCGCAGGCACAGCCGGCCCACCTCGGAGACGTTCTCCCGGTGCCGTTCCAGGGCGCGCCAGGCCCAGGGGTCGTCCGTGTAGGTGGCGGCCAGGAGGAGTTTGAAGTAGACCTGTTCGACCAGCCCGCCGAAGGTGTCGGCGCCCGGCGCGGTCAGCGTGTCGAGGGCGGCGGGCAGCAACGCGGCCGAGGACTCGAAGTCGACGTGGTGGCTCTGGTCGGCGTAGACCACCGCGTACGAGAACAGCGGGGCGGTGTCCTGCGGAACGGTACTGCTCTTCAGTTCCTCCACCAGGGCCACGGTGTGGCGCAGCTGCCCGCCGCGGGCGGCCATCACGGCGGCCCAGGTGAGCCTGCGGACGCGGTCGCAGGAGCTGGGGCTGAGGACGGCGGCGCGTTCGAGCAGGAGCGCCCCCTCCGCCTCGCCGCCCCGGTGGGCGAGGTCGCGGCCGGCCTCCTGGAGGCGGTGCGCGAGGTCCTCGTCGGGCAGCAGCGCGGCGGCCGCCTCGTGGACGAGCCGTCGCGGGTCGTCCGGTGCGAGGGTCTCGGACAGCGCGCGGTGCGCCTCCCGGCGCGCGGTGTCGGAGGCGGTGGAGACGACGGCGGTACGGACCAGGGGGTGCCGGAACACGAGGTGCCCGGCCGGGTCGAGCCGGGCCAGGCCCTCCGCCTCGATCCGGTCCAGGATCTCCCGCGCGTTCTCGTCCGCGAGGGCACGGAGCCACTCGGCGCTGCCGGAGTCCGGGCCGGTGGCCAGGGCGCCGAGCAGCAGGAGACGGCCGACCTCCGGCGTCACCGTCCCCAGCCGTTCCGCGAACATCCGTTCCAGCTTCCGCCCCAGCGGCAGCCGTTCGGGCAGCGGAGCGGCACCCCACTGCTGGGCGGCCGCCAGTTGACGCGGCAGCTCCACCAGCGCCAGCGGGTTCCCGGCCGCCTCGGTCAGGACGCGCTCCTTGGCGGGCGCCGCGAGTTCGGGGTAGCAGGTGCCCAGCAGCAGGGCCGCGTCCTCCCGGGGCAGGGCCGGGACGTCGACGGCCTCGGCCGACCAGGTCTGGGCGGCCGGTCCGTCCGGGCGGGTGGCGCCGACGATCGCCACCGGCAGCTCGGCGCACCGCCGGTGCAGGAAGGCGAAGACGGTCGCGCTCGACGAATCCATCCAGTGCAGGTCGTCCAGGAGCAGCAGGACGGGGGCGGTCCACACCGCCTCCTCCAGCAGGGCCAGCGCGGCGGCGCCGACGGCGAAGCCGCTCGGGGTCCCGGAGCGGACGCCGAACGCGCTCTCCAGGGCCTCCCGCTGGTGCGCGGACAGCGCGTCGGAGCGCTGGAGCAGCGACCAGAAGGCCTGGTGGAGGGCCCCGAACGCGAAGTCCGTCTCCGCCTCCGTACCGACCGCGCGCAGCACGGTGAACCCGCGCCCGCACGCCACCCGCTCCACCCGGGCCACCAGGGTGCTCTTGCCGACACCGGCGTCGCCGCGCAGCAGCACGGTGGAACCGCTCGCGCCGTCCTCGGCCTGGACCAGCGCCGCGGTCAGCAGCTCCGTCTCCCGCTGCCGCCCGACCAGGACCGGAAACCGCCTGTCCTCCGCCACTGTTCCTCTTCCTCGGGTCGGTCGGCCCGCTCCCCGGGCACCCCAGGTTATCGCCCGCCCGATCCGCCGGTTCGATGCCGGGTCCACGGCCCCGCCCGCGGGCGGGCGACGAGGCCGGACCGTCGGCTCACTCGCGGTAGAGCAGGACGGTGACACCGGCCAGGACAGCGCTGGCGACCAGGGCCCAGGCGGTCTGCCCGTGCAGCACGAGGACCGCGCCGGGGGCGGCGCCGGCGAGCATGGTGGCGACGGAGAACACCTTCCGGCGCTGGCGGAGGGCGGTGCCGCCGGCAAGGCGGGAGTCGGCGGCCAGGCCGGTCAGGGTCAGGGTGAGCACGGTGGTGGTGAGGTCCGGCACGCCGAGGCCGCGGACGGTGCCGTTGCGGATGCCCATCGCGAGGGCGAGCAGCGCGATCACGCCGTACTGGGCGGGCCCGTCGACGCTCCGGACGAACGCCACGACAGCGGCCACGCCGTACAGCGCGGCCTCCAGGACGAAGGCCGCCCGCAGCCGCCGGGGCTGCCGGGTACCGGCCTGTCGGGTGGCGAGCCGGCCGGCCAGCAGCGCGCCGAGGAGGAAGGCGGCGAGGGAGGTCAGCGAGCCGGCGACGGAGAATCCGGGCGCGCCGGCGAGGGCGAAGGCGATGACGACGACGTTGCCGGTCATGTTCGCGGTGAAGACGTGGCCGAGCCCGAGGTAGCTCACGGCGTCGATCAGGCCGCTGACCAGGGTGAGGCCGAACAGGGCCAGGGCCAGCGGGTGGCGGTCGTGGATCTGCGGTCCGGGCAGCTGCGGCGGGGGTGCGGTGCGGGATTCGGCTGCGGGATTCGTCACGACGGCTCCTCGTGCGGTAGGGGAATACGGGCGGGGGCACCGCCTCGTTCCGGCGATGCCCCCGAGTGGACTTGGCTGCTCCTCAGAAGAAGCAGGGATCCATCGGAACCTGCGGCTGCCCCGGGAGGGCGAGGCCGCGGGCCGCGCGCCAGGCGTGCTGCTCGCCGGAGGCCGCCACGGCCTCCAGTACGCCTTCGGCCTGACGGACGCCGGCCAGGCTGGGGGCGGGGGTGGCGTGGTAGCCGCCGAAGCGGGTGACCGGGCTCCAGGACGGCGACACCTCGGGCAGCTCGGGCGCCAGCCCCTGGTGCTCCGCGGTGGCGTGGACGATGCGTCCGCCGACGACGGTGAGGACGGACTCGATGTGCGGGATGTCGGCCTCGGGGACGGTGAAGTAGTCGGCGCTGAGCAGCGCGAGGTCCGCGTAACTGCCGACGGCCAGGCGCCCCTTGACGTCCTGCTCGCCGGTGAGGCGCGCGCCGCCCAGGGTGTAGAGCTCCAGGGCCTGCTCGCGGCTGAGCCGGTTGTGGTCGGCCGCGAGGCGCCGCCCGCTGACCGCACGGCCGGAGACCAGCCAGTGCAGGGCGACCCAGGGGTTGTAGGAGGAGACCCGGGTGGCGTCGGTGCCCGCCGCGACGGTCAGGCCGCGGTCCAGCATCGCGCGCAGCGGCGGAGCCTCGGCGGCGGCCGGGGCGCCGTAGCGGGAGACGAAGGCCTCGCCCTGGAAGGAGAGGCGGTTCTGCACGGAGACGGCGCCGCCCAGGGCCGCGATCCGGTCGAGGCTGTCCGGGCTCACCGTCTCCGCGTGGTCGAAGAGCCAGCGGTTGCCCTGCGGGAAGAGGCCCTCGGCGGCGAGCTTCTCGAAGACGGCGAGGTCGCGGCGGATGGTCTCGTCGTAGGTGGCGTGCAGCCGGAAGCCCCAGCCGTTCTCCATCAGCAGGCGGACGGCCTTCTCGAACTCGCTCTCGTAGGAGCCCAGTTGCGGCCGGGGTTCGGTGAAGTTCTCGAAGTCGGCGGCGGCCCAGGTGAGGTTCTCCCCCGCGCCGTTGAGCCGCAGCCATTCGTCTCCTTCCCCGGGGCGCACGGTGTTGACCCAGCGGGTGAGGTCGTCCAGCTCCTGGCCCGCGGTCTGCGGGAAGAGGTGGTAGGCGATGCGCAGGGTCAACTCGCCCTGCCGGGCGAGCTCCATGACGGTGCCGTAGTTCTCGGGGAAGCTCTGGAAACCGCCGGCGGCGTCGATCGCGGAGGTGAGGCCGAAGCGGTTCAGCTCGCGCAGGAAGTGCCGGGTGGAGCCGATCCGGTCGGCCTCGTCCAGCGTCGGCGCCTTGGCCAGCGTGGAGTAGAGCAGCAGGGCGCCCGGGGCGGCGATCAGCAGTCCGGTCGGTTCGCCGTCGCGCCCGCGCACGATCTGGCCGCCGGCCGGGTCGGGGGTGTCCCGGGTGAAGCCCGCGGCGCGCAGCGCGGCCCGGTTGAGCAGCGCCGACTGGTAGAGGTGCAGCACGAAGACGGGGGTGTCGGGCGCCGCGGCGTTGAGCTCCTCCAGGGTGGGCAGGCGCCGTTCGGCGAACTGGTCGGCGGACCAGCCGCCGACCACCCGCACCCACTGGCCGGGCGGGGTGCGCTCGGCCTGCAACCGGAGCATGGCCAGGGCCTCGCGCAGCGTCGGGACGCCGTCCCAGCGCAGCTCCAGCACGTAGTTGAGGCCGCCGCGGATGACGTGCAGGTGCGCGTCGTTGAGTCCCGGGACGGCCCGGCGGCCGAGCGCGTCGACCACCCGGGTGCGGGGGCCGACCAGCGGGGCGACGTCCGCGTCGTCGCCGACCGCCTGGACCAGACCGTCCCGGACGGCCACCGCGGTGGCCTGCGGGCGGCGCGGGTCGTTGGTGAACACCTTGGCGTTGCGCACGACCAGGTCGGCGGGCTGGTCGGGGGTGCCGGGACGGATTCCGGCGACGGGCATGGTGGACAACGGGGTTCCCTTCGTTCGGTGGCGCTTCGGCGCGGGGCCGCCCAGCGAACCTAGGCAGCCGACGGCGGGCGAGGTTCTCCGCAGCGCATCGGCAGTTGCCCAGCAGCGCACTTCGGCGGCCGGCCGGGCCGGTGCCCGTGGTCGTGCGTTGTCGGAACAGTCCCGGGCGCAGAGCGAGCAGAACGGTCGGACCATCGCGGACTAGTGTCGTCGAACGTGACGCCGAGCCGATCCGGCAGCGTCGTCTGACGTAGTGTCAATTCCCTGCATTCCCAAGGAAAGAGAAGAACCATGGTCGACTTCGCCAACGTCCACGCCGCCCCGAGCCCGGACCTGCTCACCCCGGACAACGCGATGATGCTGTTCGTTGACCACCAGCCGCAGATGTTCTTCGGCACCGGCAGCGGCGACCGCACCGCCATCATCAACTCCACCGTCGGCCTGGCGAAGGCCGCGAAGATCTTCGACGTGCCGGTGGTGCTGTCCACCGTCGCGGCCGAGTCCTTCTCCGGCCCGCTCCTGCCGCAGCTGCGGGAGGTCTTCCCCGACCAGGAGGTCATCGACCGGACCAGCATGAACGCCTGGGAGGACGAGGCCCTGGTCGCGGCCGTCAAGGCGACCGGCCGCACCAAGATCATCCTGTCCGGCCTGTGGACCGAGGTCTGCCTGGTCCTGCCCGCCCTCTCCGCGCTGGACCAGGGCTACGAGGTCTACGTCGTCGCCGACGCCTCCGGCGGCGTCAGCCCGCTGGCCCACGAGCACGCCCTGCAGCGGATGACCGCCGCCGGCGCCGTGCCCGTCACCTGGGTGCAGGTCCTGCTGGAGCTCCAGCGCGACTGGGCCCGCACCGAGACCTACGTCGCGGTCACGGACCTGGTCAAGGAGCACGGCGGCGCCTACGGCATGGGCATCGTCTACGCCCAGTCCATGATCAACCCGCACGCCGCCGGCTGACGGCCCGCCACCGACCCTGACGGAGTCCGACATGAACACGGGTCTACTCCTGCTGCGCCTGGTCGCCGGCCTGCTGATCGCGGGCCACGGCGTCCAGAAGGTCAGCTTCCACCTCGGAGGGGGTGGACTGGAGGGCGGCAGCGCCGAGTTCCGGGGCGACGGCTTCCGCGGCGGCAAGCTCACCGCGATCACCGCCGGCGGCACCCAGCTCGGGGCCGGGCTGATGCTGGCCCTCGGCCTGCTCACCCCGCTGGCCGGCGCGGGCGTCATGGGGGTGATGACCGTCGCCCTGACGGTCAAGTGGCCCCACGGGCTGTGGGTGCAGCACGACGGGTACGAGTTCCCGTTCGTCCTGATCGTCATCGGCGCGGCGCTGACCGCCACCGGCCCGGGACAGTGGTCGGTCGACGGGGCGCTCGGCCTGGCGCAGTGGCCGCTGTGGTGGCTGCCCGCGGCCGTCGTCGCCGGCGTGGGCGGCGGGCTGGTCACCCGCCTCGCCCTGCACCGCAGCTGAGGCAGCCGCGACGGAACGGGCTCGGGCCCTGGGCGGAATCCCCGCCCAGGGCCCGAGCCCGTCGGCGCATTCGGGTGCTCGGCGATCCAGCGAGCCACGGACGAAGAACGGTAGGGACCGACGGGTTCCGGAAAATGCGCACCCGATGACACCGGCCGGATCGGCCCGGCCGGCCATTTCGCGAACGACGGCCGTGCGACGCCTCGCACCCGGAGCCGATTCGCCTGGTCCTGGGCACATATGACAGTCGATCGTCTCATTCCCGGATCCGGATCCGACTCACCGAATCACCTCGCACCGGACTGCCGAGCTCCGCATGAACCCAAGGGAAAAGCCCGGCTCCCGGGCCATGAAATCTCGTGATCGCGGTCCGCGAACCTGACAAAACTGTCAACAAGGCTGCCGGTGGCTGCTAAGTTACCCGTCGGTCAGGGCCAGTGCGACTGCTCCGGGCAGTGTGCCCCACCACAAGTCACCACCGTTCCAGCACCGTTGACCCGAAGGGACCCTCCACGTGACCGTGCGCAAGCTGACGTTGTCAGCCGCCGCGACAACCACCGTGCTCATCCTCTGCGGCGCCATCCTGAACGGAGCAGCGGCATCACCGGCCGCTGCGACCACCACACCGGCCGCGACCGCGGCAGCCACCCCGACCGCGTCGCCCGACCCGTCGGCTTCGCCCGCCGCCCCCGGCACGCCGGCGACGCTGGCGCCCCCGGCGTCCGG
>NZ_JAHSQD010000339.1 GCF_020103755.1 Streptomyces sp. LS1784 | reverse complement strand
GTCGGGCTTGCTGACGCCCTCCGGGCCGGGGCCGTCGGCGGCGGCGATGCCGGGCTTGGCGTCGTCCTGGCCGACGGCGTACCAGCCGGCGGTGGCGGCGACCAGCAGCGCGGTACCGGCCATCACGGCCTTGCCGTGACGTTTCTGCTTGGCCTTGCGACGCCGTCCCCGGGCAGCCGTCCGGGCACCCGCCACGGGCGCGGCGGGCACGGCAGGCGCGGCGAGCACGACGGGCTCGGGCTCGAAGTACACGGGCTCGGGAGCGGGCTCCGCCTCGTAGTGGACGGACTCGGGGACCGGCTCGGCCCCGTACGGCTCGAACGGCTGGTCGTACGTCTCGAAGTACCCGTCAGGGCTCTGCGCGTACGGCTGGTACTCGCCCTGGTAGTAGCCCTGGTAGTAGCCCTGCTGAACCGGCTGCTGGTACGCCTGGCCGCTCTGGTACTGCTGCTGCGGCATCAGGTCGACCGGCCCCTGCATCGGCTGGTGCGGCGGGTAGGCGGTGGCACGATCAGAACCGGACATGCCTTCGATCCTGCCAAACGCCGTACCCGTTGGTAAACCCGGGCCTCGTGCGGAGGCCGTGAAGACCACCGCCGCCCGGGCCGGAGAGCGGCCCGGGCGGCAGGGATCTTCGCAGGTCAGAGGCGCATCGCCTGCGGGGACTCACGGCGCATCGGGTCCGGGCCGTCGTACTCGCGGATGACCTCGTAGCGGGTGTTGCGCTCCACCGGGCGGAAGCCGGCGTCCCGGATCAGCCCGAGCAGGTCGTCGCGGCCGAGCTTGTTCGGGGTGCCGAAGTTGTCCGCGTCGTGGGTGATCTTGTACTCGACCACCGAGCCGTCCATGTCGTCCGCGCCGTGGCTGAGCGCCAGCTGGGCGGTGGTGACGCCGTGCATCACCCAGAAGACCTTGACGTGCGGGACGTTGTCGAAGAGCAGCCGGGAGACCGCGAAGGTCTTCAGCGCCTCGGCGCCGGTGGCCATCTCGGTGCGGGCCATCAGCTTGTTGCGCACGACGCCGTCCTTGGAGTCGTGGAAGTCGTGCTGGTAGCGCAGCGGGATGAAGACCTGGAAGCCGCCGGTCTCGTCCTGGAGCTCGCGCAGCCGCAGCACGTGGTCCACCCGGTGGCGGGGCTCCTCGATGTGGCCGTACAGCATGGTGGCCGGCGTCTTGAGGCCCTTGCTGTGCGCGAGGCGGTGGATCCGCGACCAGTCCTCCCAGTGGGTGTCGTGGTCGACGATGTGCCGGCGGACCTCCCAGTCGAAGATCTCCGCGCCGCCGCCGGTCAGCGACTCCAGGCCGGCGTCGATCAGCTCGTCCATGATCTCGTCGGCGGACAGGCCGCTGATCTTCTCGAACCAGTGGATCTCGGTGGCGGTGAAGGCCTTCAGCGAGACGTTCGGCAGAGCCGCCTTCAGCTCCCGCAGCGAGCGCGGGTAGTAGCGCCACGGCAGGGTCGGGTGCAGGCCGTTCACGATGTGCAGCTCGGTGAGGGACTCGCTCTCCATCGCCTTGGCGAGGCGGACGGCCTCCTCGATGCGCATCGTGTACGCGTCCTTCTCGCCCGGCTTGCGCTGGAACGAGCAGTACGCGCAGGACGCGTTGCACACGTTGGTCATGTTGAGGTGGCGGTTGACGTTGAAGTGGACGACGTCGCCGTTCTTCCGCGTCCGCACGTGGTGGGCCAGCCCGCCCAGCCAGGCCAGGTCGTCGCTCGCGTAGAGCGCGATCCCGTCCTCGCGGGTCAGCCGCTCACCCGCGTAGACCTTCGCCTCCAGCTCGCGCTTGAGCCCTGCGTCCATGCGGTGCCCCGCCTCCTCCGACGTTCGATTCCTTGCCGGAACGAGCGTACGCCTATGCCGAGAGCAGCTCGGCGAGCAGTGCGGGGTCGATGTTGCCACCGCTGACCACGGCCGCCACCGCCTGGCCCCCGGTCTCGGCGGCACGGTGGAAGTAGGCGGCCGGGGCGACCGCCCCGGAGGGCTCGGCGACCAGCCGGCCGCGGCGGGCCAGCAGGGCCACGGTGGCCCGGATCTCGTCCTCGGTGACGGTGACGATGTCGTCCACGTAGGCGGTGACGTGCTCGAACGGCAGCACGCCGAGCGACGGGGTGCGCAGCCCGTCCGCGATGGTCCGGTAGGTGTCGGCGACCGGCCACTCGACCCGGCGGCCGGCCCGCAGGCTGGCCCGGGCGTCGGCGGCCAGCTCGGGCTCCACGCCGATCACCCGGATGCCCGGGCGGGTGAGCTTGAGCGCGGCCGCCGTCCCGCCGATCAGGCCGCCGCCGCTGACCGGCACCAGGACGGTGTCCAGCCCGGCCGGGGCGTCCTCGGCGATCTCCAGGCCGACCGTGCCCTGGCCCGCGATGATGAACGGGTCGTCGTACGGGGGCACCCAGACATAGCCGTGCTTCTCGGCCAGCTCGCCGGGCAGGGTGTCCCGCTCCTCCGGTGCGACCAGGATCACCTCGGCGCCGAACGAGCGGGTGGCCTCCACCTTCACCGCGGGCGAGGTGTCCGGCATCACGATCACGGCCTTGATGCCGAGCGTCCGGGCCGCGTACGCCACCGCCTGCGCGTGGTTGCCGCTGGACTGGGCGACCACGCCCCGGGACCGCTCGTCCTCGGTGAGCGCGGCCAGCCGGTTGTAGGCGCCACGGGTCTTGAAGGCGCCGGTCGGCTGGAGGTTCTCGGGCTTCAGCCAGAGCCGCCGCTCCCCCTCGGCCGCCCAGGGGGCGGGAACCAACGGGGTGCGCACGGCGACCCCCGCGATCCGCTGCCGGGCCGCGCGCAGTTCCTCCAGGCCGACCAGTGCCATGCGTCACTCTCCTACGGGAGGAAGTTCACTCACCCGGTTTTCCCACTTCGTGGAGAGTACGACGGTGGTGCGTGTCCGGGCCACACCCTTCGTGCCCGAGATCCGCTTGACCACCGACTCCAGGCCGGCCACGTCGGCCACCCGGACCTTCAGCATGTAGGAGTCGTCGCCGGCGATGAACCAGCAGTCCTCGACCTCGTTGAGGTCCTTCAGCCGGAACGCGACGTCCTCGTGGTCCGCGGCGTCGGTGAGCTGAAGGCCGATCAGGGCCGTGACGCCGAAGCCGAGCGAGGCCGGGTTGACCGTCGCCCGGTAGCCGGTGATGACACCGGCCTGCTCCAGGCGGTTGATCCGGTCCGTCACGCTCGGGCCGGAGAGCCCGACCAGGCGGCCCAACTCGGCGTAGGACGCACGGCCGTTCTCCCGGAGCGCCTGGATGAGCTGTCTGTCCACCGTGTCCATATACCGTCCGCGTCCTTCCGAACCTCTCCAGACCCACAGATCATTATCCGGATTCAAAGGCGCTGCGCGCCGACCGACCCGGATATCGCAGAGAAGATACTCTCCCGCCCTCGGTCTCCCTACTCCCCCTCAGGCCGAACGCCTCCGCTGCCGTCCGCCCGTCGGGCCGCCGCCCCCAACTCCCCTTCCCAGCGCAGGTACAGGGAATGCGGCACGTCGACGGCGTCCAGCACCCGTCCGGCCACGAAATCCACGAGCTCGCGCGCGGTGGAGCCGCCGGCGTAGAAACCGGGCGAGGCGGGCAGGACGACCGCCCCCTGTGCGTCGAGCTCCACCAAGTGCTTCAACGTCACCCCGTTGAGTGGTGTCTCGCGCACGCAGACGACGAGCGGGCGGCGCTCCTTGAGGGTGACGCTGGCGACGCGCTGCAGCAGGTCCTTGCTCAGGCCGAGTGCGATCCCGGCCACCGCGCCGGTGGTCGCGGGCACCACCAGCATGCCCTTGGCGGGGTAGGAGCCGCTGGACGGGCCGGCCGCGAAGTCCCCGGCGGGCCAGTAGCGGACGCCGTCCAGGCCGTCGTCCGGGCCCTCGGTACCGAGCCAGGCGGCGAGGTCGGCGCGCCAGTGGGCGTCCCGGAAGGAGATTCCGGTCTCGTCCAGGATGGTGAGCCGGGCGGCGCGGCTGACGATCAGGTCCACCGCCTCGCCGGCGGCCAGCAGCGCACGGATCACCGAGGCCGCGTACGGCGTCCCCGACGCACCCGAGACCCCGACCACCCATGGCTGACGCTTCGCAGTTCCCATGGGGCAATTCTGTCCCCGCTCCACGTGTGCGTTCGGCCCGGGCGTGCCGGGAGGGGCCCGGAAGCCCCCCGCCCCTGGAAGGATGGGCGCATGGCAGCGACCCTCGTCGACCTCACCCATCAGGTGACCACCGCGATGCCGGTCTACCCCGGCGATCCGGCCGTCCTGCTGGAGCCCGCGCTCACCACGGCCGCCGCCGGGGTGAACGTGCTGGCCCTGCACCTCGGCTCACAGTCCGGGACGCACGTGGACGCGCCGTACCACGTGGACGTCACCTGGCCGACCCTGGACGGGCTGCCGCTGGAGCGGTTCACCGGCCCGGCCGTGGTCGCCGACCTGCGCGGGCTGGAGCCCCGGGCGGCCGTCACTCCCGAGCTGCTGGCGCCCGCGCTGGAGCGGGCTGCCGAGGGCACCGTCCTGCTGCTGGCCACCGGCTGGGCCCGGCACTGGGGCACCGACGCCTACCTCGCCCACCCCAGCCTGACCCCGGCCGCCGCCGAGGCGATCGTCGCCGCCGGGGTGCGGACGGTCGGGGTGGACGCGCTCAGCGTCGACCCGACCCCCGACCCGGGCCCGGGTGACCCGGCCGTGGCCGCCCTGCTCGCCGACCTCACCGACGAGCACGACCACGGCACCGCCGACGAGCCCTCGCTCGCCGCGCACCGGGTGCTGCTGGGGGCGTCCGGCGGCGGGGTGATCGCCGAGAACCTGACCGACCTGCGGCCGCTGCTGGCCGCCCAGGAGGCCGGGCTGCCGGTGGAGGTCTCGCTGTTCCCGCTGCGGCTGGTCGCGGCGGACGGCGCACCGGTACGGGCGGTGGCCCGGCTGGGCTGAGCGGACGGTACGCCCCCCGACACTTGGTCTAGACCATCCCCCGTCAACGCCAGTACGCTTTCCGGCCATGGCTGAGATCATCGGAGTGGTCGAGCGACTCTGGCGCTACCCCGTGAAATCCACCGGCGGCGAGCGGCTCGACTCCGTCGAGGTGGACGAGCGCGGCCTGGCCGGAGACCGCCTCTACGCCGTCCGCGACGCGGCCGGGAAGCTCGGCTCGGGCAAGAACACCCGCCGCTTCCGCCGGATGGACGGCCTGCTCCGCCTCTCCGCCCGGCTCGGCCACCGGATCGACGGCCCCGAACTGTTCGACCCGCTCGGCCGCCCGGTCGAGCGGCCGAACGCCTTCCTGCGCGCCTACCTCCAGCGCGAGGACGTCGAACTCGCCCGCGAGGACGGCGTCTCGCACTTCGACCGGCTGCCGGTCAGCGTGCTCAGCACCGCCACCCTGGACTGGGTCCGCGAGGCCGTCCCCTTCGCCGTGGTCGACGAGCGCCGGTTCCGCCCCAACATCGTGCTGCGCACCCCGCCCGGCACCCCGCCGTTCGTCGAGGACGCCTGGCTCGGCCGCCAGGCGTCCGGCGAAGCCCCCGGCAGCGCCCGGCTCGCCTTCGTCGCCTCCAGCGAGCGCTGCGCGATGACCGGCGCCCCGCAGCCCGGACTGCCGCACGCGCCCGCGATCCTCAAGGCCGTGGTGCACGCCCACGACGGCCGGCTCGACGCCCTCGCCGAGGTCGCCACCCCTGGCCGCCTGCGGGTCGGCGACCGGCTGGTCCTGGACTGACCGACTCTCCGCGACCATTCGTCAACACCTCTTTCCGGTTGACGACTTGACCTTCGTGCGCCCATCCTGTCTTACTGTCATAAGACAGGAGAACAAGTAGTGATCGAGTTCGTCCTCGACGGCCGCTCGCGGGTCGCCACCTACATGCAGCTCGTGCTCCAGGTGAAGCAGGCCCTGCGGGTCGGACTGGCCCGGCCGGGTGACCAGCTGCCGAAGGTCCGCGAGGTGGCACGCGCCCTGGCGATCAACCCCAACACCGTCCTGAAGGCCTACCGGGAACTGGAGTTGGAGGGGCTCGCCGAGGGACGGCCCGGCGTGGGGACCTTCCTGGTCGGCACGCTGGCCGGTCCCGCGCTGGCCAACCAGGCCGAGCTGCGCGAGGACCTGGTGGTCTGGCTGCGCAGGGCCGAGGCTGCCGGGCTCGCCCACGAGGACATCGCCGCGCTGATCGACACCACGATGCGGGCCACGCTCAATTGGGGGAAGACATGACGGAAGTCGCGCTGGAAACACGAGGGTTGGGCAAGCGGTACGGCAAGGCCTGGGCACTGGAGGGCTGTTCGTTCCAGCTGCCGGCCGGGCGGATCGCCGCGCTGGTCGGCCCGAACGGGGCGGGCAAGTCCACCCTGCTGCACCTGGCCGTGGGCCTGCTGGAACCGGACGCCGGCGAGGTCCGGGTGTTCGGCCGCGATCCCCGGCAGGGCGTCGAGGCGCTGGCCGGGATCGGGTTCGTCGCCCAGGACACCCCGCTCTACCCGGACTTCACCGGCGACGACCTGATCACCATGGGCGGCAAACTCAACCGCCGCTGGGAGGCCGCCACCGCCCGGGACCGGCTGGTCCGCCTCGGCATCCCCCTCGACAAGCCGGTCGGCCGGCTGTCCGGCGGCCAACGCGCCCAGGTGGCACTGGCGTTGGCGCTCGCCAAACAGCCCCGCCTGCTGCTGCTGGACGAGCCGGTGGCCGCGCTCGACCCGCTCGCCCGACACGCGTTCATGCAGGAGCTGATGGGCGCCGTCGCCGAGAGCGGCACCACCGTCCTGCTCTCCTCGCACCTGCTCGCCGATCTGGAGCGGGTCTGCGACCACCTGGTCGTGCTGAACACCGCGCAGGTCCAGCTGACCGGCGCGGTCGACGACCTGCTCGCCGAGCACTGCACCCTGGTCGGCCCCCGGGTGGGCCCCGGTCCGGTCCCCGGCGTTGCCGCGGTCGTCCAGGCCAGCCACACCGAGCGCCAGTCCACCCTGCTGGTGCGCACCGACCGGCCGGTGGACGAGAGCGTCTGGACCGTCCACCCGGTCACCCTCGAAAACCTCGTCCTCGCCTACCTGGGCGCGGGCGACACCCGGCTCTCCCCGGAGGTGGCGGCATGACCTGGCTGATCTGGCGCCAGCACCGCAAGCAGCTGCTCTGGACGCTCGTCGCCCTGGCCGCGCTGACCGCCGTCATGGTGCCCACCGGCCTCGCCATGCGCGGCGCCTACGACCACAGCGGCCTCGGCGCCTGCCTCGCCGGACTCGGCCACGAGACCATGCTGACCGGGGCCGGCGGCTGCGAGGGCCTGAACCAGCGCTTCCAGAACCAGTACGGCGGGTTCGCCTACGTCGCCATCCTGTTCGTCCTGCTGCCGGTGCTGGTCGGGCTGTTCTTCGGCGCACCGCTGGTCGCCCGCGAGGTGGAGAACGGCACCCACCGCCTGGTGTGGACCCAGGGGATCAGTCGGCGGCACTGGGCGCTCGCCAAGTTCGGCCTGGTCGGCGGCGCTTCGGTGCTGCTCGCGGTCACGTACGCGCTGGGCGTGGCCTGGTGGCTGGGGCCCCTGGTCGCCTCCGGCCTGGGGCGGCTGGGCTACCTGAGCTTCGACGTCCAGGGCGTCGCCCCGATCGCGTACACCCTGTTCGCGGTGGCACTCGGCGTGTACACCGGCACGGCGGCCCGCAAGGTGCTGCCCGCCATGGGGATCTCGCTGGCCTCGTTCGCCGCGGTGCGCGTCCTGGTCGAGACGGTGGCCCGCCCGTCCTTCCTCCCGGCGAAGACCGCGACGTACGCGGCGGAGAGCGGGCTGCTCCCCAACCGCTACGCCGGGGACTGGGTCTACGACCAGGTGGTGCGCAACGGCTCCGGCGAGGTCGTGCTGCACGACGGGCAGATCGGCTGCCCGCCTCCCGGGGACCCGGGGGCCGCCGACTGCGCCAGGAACATGGCCGAACACGGCTTCGGCGCCGGGCCGTACACCAACGCGCTGGAGTACCAGCCCGCCGACCGGTTCTGGACCTTCCAGGCGATCGAGTCGGGCCTGTTCCTGGCCCTGACCGCGCTGCTGGTGTTCCTCGCGGTACGGCGGATCCGGCGGATCTCGTGAGTCAGGCCCGGTGGGCGCGGACCAGGCAGAAGAAGTGCCCGGCCGGGTCGGCGTAGATCCGCCACCCGCCGGCATCGTGCAGCCGGACGGCGCCGAGGGCGAGCACCTGCCGCTCGGCGTCGTCGAGGTCCGCCACCTCGACGTCCAGGTGCGCCTGCTGCGGGTGCTCCGGCTCGGACCAGCGCGGCGGCCGGTGGTCGGCGACGCCCTGGAAGCAGAGCACCGCGCCGTCGTCGAGGTGCAGCGTGGACCAGTCCGCGCCCAGCGACCAGCGCCGGTCCGGGCGGTCCACCTCGCCGCCGAGCAGGTCGGCGTAGAAGCGGGCCAGCACTGCCGGGTCGGGGCAGTCGAGCACGAGGCACTGCAGTGTGCCGATCACGGTTCTCCTCGGGTCGGGGTCCGGTCCGCACAGTCTGCCCCGGGGAGGGCGACCGCCCGCAGGTAGGAGTCGGCGAACAGCGCCGTGGCCTCCTCCACCGCGGGCAGCGCGGCACCCAGCACCGGGCTCAGCACGGGCCGCAGCAGCAGGTGGGTGACCACCGGCCCGAACAGCAGCTGGACCAGCACCGGGAACGGCAGCGGCCGCAGGCGGCCGGCCTCGACGTGCGGCAGCAGCAGCCGGCCCAGACAGTCCAACAGCCTCGGGAGGCTGGCCGTCATCACCCGGGCGGCGGGGCCGTCCGGCCGGCTGAACAGGTCCCCGAAGACCGCCGGAACGATCCGCGGTTCGCAGGTGAAGCTCGCCACGAAGGTCCGGTAGAGCGCCCGGACGGTGTCCTCCAGTCGCTCCGGCGGGTCGGCCGCGAGCACCTCCAGGTCCGGCAGCGGGCCGTACTGCTCGAAGACGGCGGCGAGCAGGCCGTCCCGGCCCTCGAAGACGGTGTGCAGGCTGGGCACCGAGCACTCGGCACGGTCCGCGACGGCGTCCAGGGTGACCGCGCCCAGGCCCCGCTCGGCCACCAGCCAGGCCGCCGCCTCGACCGCCCGCTCCCGCACCGGCGGTCGTCCGCCCGGGTCGTGGCCCGCCCGCCGGA
>NZ_JAHSQD010000338.1 GCF_020103755.1 Streptomyces sp. LS1784 | reverse complement strand
CAGCGCGGCCGCCCGCACGGCGTCCAGGCCGTCGGGCAGCTCGGCGAGGGAGGACGTCGGGACGCACACGTACTCGGCCCACCCTCCGGCCGGCGGATGCCCCACCACCCGGCGGCACACGGCGGGCCCCGACCCGTCGGCGGCGGCCTGCACCACCAGCCCGGCCACGTCCTTCCCCGGCCGCCACCCGGCCCGGGGCGCCTCCAGCTGGAAGGTCTCGCCCCGGTTCACCGAGAACGCCTCCACCTTCACCAGCGCCTCCCCCGGCCCCGGCCGCGGCTGCTCCACCTCTGCGAATCGCACCGGCTCCGCTGCCCGCCCCGTCGCCACCAGCGCCTTCATCCCCACTCCTCCGTCGGACACCCGCTCACCTCACCCCGCGCCGCACCACCCGGTCCAACAACCGGAGGAGCGCGACGACAACCACCGGTTGTGCGGCGAGAAGCGATGCGCCGGAGGCGGCTGCGGGCGACGCGGCGGCCTGCGTGCCCGAAGCGCCCCGCCGACGGGAGGCCGAAGCCAGGCCCCTAGGGTGCCGGGGTGGATCTGGATCTGGCGCAGGTGCGGGCCTTCGTCGTCGCGGCCGAGGAGTTGCACTTCGGGCGGGCGGCCGGGCGGTTGGGGATCAGCCAGCAGGGGCTGTCGAAGCGGGTGGCGCGGCTGGAGGCGGCGCTGGGGGTCCGGCTGCTGGACCGGGACGCGCGCGGGGTGGGGCTGACCGAGGCCGGGCGGCGGTTCCTGGAGCCGGCCCGCCGGGTGCTGGCGCAGGGGGAGCGGGCGGTCGCCGCCGTGGGGTGCGCCGCCCGTCCGCTGCGGATCGACGTGTGGGGGCACCTGTACGCCCCGATGCGTACGCTCGCGCAGGCGGTGGACGCGGCGCCGGGACTCCAGGTGGAGCCGGTGCCGGGCCGGGACCTGCCGTCCGTCGCGGCGGCCGTGCTGCGCGGGGAGGCGGACGCCGGATTCGGCCGGGTGCACCGGCTCCCCGGCAACGAGGGCGAGTTGACGCACCGGCTGGTCCGGCTGGAGCCCGTGGACGCGCTGCTGAGCACCGACCATCCGCTGGCCGGCCGGGACGCCCTGCGCCCGGACGAACTGCGGGGCAGTGTGCTGCGCTACCCGGCCGCGGTGGACCGGCTGGACTTCCTCACCCGCTTCGCCGCCCGGTTCGGGATCTCCCACCGGGTCGGCTCGACCAACCTGGGCCTGGAGCACTTCGTGGAGCAGGTCCGCACCGACCCGGCCTGCTTCTCCCTCGTCCCCGCCGACGGCCCGCTCCCCGGGCGCCCGGGCGTCCGCACCGTCCCGCTGGCGGACCCGACCCCGCTCTACGCCTGGTCGCTCCTCTGGCGCACCGGCCCGGCCACCGACCAGCACCCCCGACTCGACGATCTGCTGCGGGCGTTCACCACCGAGGCGGCCCGCAACCGGTGGCTGGAGTACGACCCGGCCCGCGACTGGCTCCCGGACGCCGACCAGGCCGCGCTCCACCCGTGACGACCGCCCACGACGGCCGAAGCGGCCGCGCCGGCCGCCGCCGGCTCAGGAGGTCCGGAGCCAGGAGTCGGTGGTGCGCTCCACCGAACCGTCCGCCTTGTAGTAGGTGACGGTCGCGGCGTCGGTGCCCGGCTTCGCCACGAGGGCGTAGTAGCGGAACGGGGAGTCCCCGACCGCGACCGGCACCGCCTCGGTGGTGCCGCCGGTCTTCCAGGTGACCACGACCTTCGCGACCTCGGCCTGGACCCCCTCGATCACCACCGCGGGGACGCCCGAGTCGTGGTGGAGGCCGAGCGAGGCGCCGCCGACGGCGCCCGGGAACCCGCCCGGGGCGGAGACCGCGTGCAGGGAGTCGTCGACCTGCCGCTTGCCGTCCACGGTGAAGTAGTAGTTCACCTCGTCGATGCGCGGGTCCCAGTTGCTCTCGGCGTCCTTCGGGACGACCGGCTTCACCTCCGGGTTGGCGGCGTACCGCTCCGCCCGGATCAGTCGGGCCTGCTTGAGGGCGTCCTCCTTGGTGGGGGCGACCGGCCACAGCGCGGCCCAGGCCTGCCAGGTGTGGCCGTTCGCCGTACCTTCGGCGACCTTGACCCGGGTGGGAGTGAACGGGTCCCGGGCGACGGGTGCGCTCGGGGTGGCGGCCGGCGCGGAGGCCGGGGTCGAGGCCGCCACCACCACGGTCGAGACAGCCGCCCGGCCGCGCTCGCCGAGCACCGCCGTACCGCCGGCGACTCCGGCGACCAGCACCGCCGCCACCCCGGCGGTCAGCAGCCTCCGGCGACGCAGCCGCCGCCGGCCTCCGGCGACCAGCCGGTCGTACGGGACCGCTCCGGTGTCGACGCTCCCGGCCAGTTCTCCCAGGGCCCGCACGGCCGCCGACTCGTCGCCGGTCGCCGTGCCCCCAGGCAGGAACTCGTTGTTCATCTCGCCCCTTCGATGCTCGTCAGTCCGATGAGTGAGGAGACCCCGCGGAGTTTGGCCAGCCCTCTGGCCGCCTGGCTCTTCACCGTGCCGACCGAGCAGCCCATCGCCGCCGCGGTCTGGGTCTCGCTGAGGTCCTCCCAGTACCGCAGCACCACGGCCTGGCGCTGGCGCGGCGGCAGGGTGGCGAGCGCGGCGAGCAGCACGGCCCGGTCGTCCGGGTCGGCGCCGTGCGGCGCGGGCCGGTCCGGGAACGCGGTGACCGGGTACTCGACCACCCGCCGCCGGAACCGTCTGGCGTGCTCGTTGATCACGATCCGGCGCACGTAGGCGTACGGATCGTCCGCCGTACGCACCCTGCTCCAGGCCGCGTACGCCCGCTCCAGCGCCTGCTGGACCAGGTCCTCGGCGCCGTACCGGTCACCCGCGAGCAGGTACGCCGTCCTGAGCAGCCGTGACCACGCGCTGCCGACGAACGTCCGGAACTCCTCGTCCCGGGCGGTCTTGTGGGCTCCCATGAGCACCTCCTCAACCTCCCGGAGCCCGGGACGGCCGCGAACCGTTGCCCGTCGTTCGCGATTCGCCGCCGACGGCTGTGACACTGGAGGGGCTCGAAAACCGAGGTGCGCTCCGCCGTGCCTCCTTGCGAACCTAGAGGGATGCCCGCAGTGAGTTCTCCCGCAGTCCAGTCCGCCACCGCACCCACCGAGGGGCCCGGAATCGGTGAGCTGGCCGCCCGCCTGCCCGAGCTGACCCTGCGCGACCGGGTGCGGATCGGGCGCCGGCTGGAGGGGGCCCGTCGGGTCCGCAAGCCCGAGGCCCGGCAGAAGATCGCCGCCGACATCGCCGCCGACATCGACCGCGCCGAGCTGGCCGTCGAGCGGCGCCGGCAGTCCGTCCCGAGGATCGGCTATCCGGCCGAGCTCCCGGTCAGCCAGAAGAAGGACGAGATCCTGGCGGCGATCCGGGACCACCAGGTGGTGATCGTCGCGGGCGAGACCGGCTCCGGCAAGACCACCCAGATCCCGAAGATCTGCCTGGAGCTCGGCCGTGGCGTGCGCGGCCTGGTCGGCCACACCCAGCCGCGCCGGATCGCCGCCCGCACGGTGGCCGAGCGGGTCGCCGAGGAGCTGGACAGCCCGCTCGGCGAGGCGGTCGGCTGGAAGGTCCGGTTCACCGACCAGGTCGGCCAGGACACCCTGGTCAAGCTGATGACGGACGGCATCCTGCTCGCGGAGATCCAGACCGACCGCGACCTGCACCAGTACGACACCCTGATCATCGACGAGGCGCACGAGCGCAGCCTCAACATCGACTTCATCCTCGGCTACGTCAAGCAGCTGCTCCCCCGCCGCCCGGACCTCAAGGTCGTGATCACCTCCGCGACCATCGACCCGGAGCGCTTCGCCCGGCACTTCGGCGACGCCCCGATCGTCGAGGTCTCCGGCCGCACCTACCCGGTGGAGGTCCGCTACCGGCCGGTCGTCGACGACGTCGACGACGACGAGGCGGACGAGGCCGACCGCGACCGGGACCAGATCCAGGCGATCTGCGACGCCGCCGAGGAGCTCCAGGCCGAGGGCCCGGGCGACATCCTGGTCTTCCTCTCCGGCGAGCGCGAGATCCGCGACACCGCCGACGCCCTCGGCCGGCTGAAGCTGAAGAACACCGAGATCCTGCCGCTGTACGCGCGGCTCAGCTCGGCCGAACAGCACAAGGTCTTCCAGCGCTCGCGCAGCCGTCGGATCGTGCTGGCCACCAACGTGGCCGAGACCTCGCTCACCGTCCCCGGCATCAAGTACGTGATCGACCCGGGCACCGCCCGGATCTCCCGCTACAGCCACCGCACCAAGGTGCAGCGGCTGCCGATCGAGGCGATCAGCCAGGCCAGCGCCAACCAGCGCAAGGGCCGCTGCGGCCGCACCTCGGACGGCATCTGCATCCGGCTCTACTCGGAGGAGGACTTCCTCTCCCGCCCCGAGTTCACCGACGCCGAGATCCTGCGCACCAACCTGGCCTCGGTGATCCTCCAGATGACCGCGGCCGGCCTCGGCGACATCGCCGCCTTCCCGTTCCTGGACCCGCCGGACTCGCGCAACATCAAGGACGGCATCCACCTGCTGCACGAGCTGGGCGCGCTCGACCCGGACGAGAAGGACCCGCGCAAGCGCCTGACCCAGCTCGGCCGCAAGCTCGCCCAGCTCCCGGTGGACCCGCGGATGGCGCGCATGGTGCTGGAGGCGGACCGCAACGGCTGCGTCCGCGACGTCATGGTGATCGCCGCCGCGCTCTCCATCCAGGACCCGCGCGAACGCCCGGCCGAGAAGCGCCAGGCCGCCGACGACCGGCACCGCCGGTTCACCTCGGAGACCTCCGACTTCCTCTCCTACCTGGCGATGTGGCGCTACGTCCGGGAGCAGCAGCGGGAGCTCTCCTCCTCGGCCTTCCGCCGGATGTGCAAGTCGGAGTTCCTCAACTACCTGCGGATACGGGAGTGGCAGGACATCTACACCCAGCTGCGCACCGTCGCGAAGCAGTTGGGCGTGACGATCGAGGAGCCGCACCCCGACGCCGAACCGGACGCCGACCGGATCCACCAGTCGCTGCTGGCCGGCCTGCTCTCCCACATCGGCCTGTACGACGTGGAGAAGCGTGAGTACGGCGGCGCACGCGGCGCCCGGTTCGCCGTCTTCCCCGGCTCCGGCCTGTTCAAGAAGCCGCCGCGCTGGGTGATGTCGGCAGAGCTGGTGGAGACCTCCCGGCTCTGGGCGCGGATCAACGCCAGGATCGAGCCGGAGTGGGTCGAGCCGCTGGCCGGCCACCTGATCAAGCGCAGCTACAGCGAGCCGCACTGGGAGAAGAAGGCCGGCGCGGTGCTGGCGTACGAGAAGGTGACCCTCTACGGGATGCCGGTCGTCGCCCAGCGCAAGGTCAACTACGGGAGGATCGACCCGGAGCTCTGCCGCGAGCTGTTCATCCGCAACGCGCTGGTCGAGGGCGACTGGGAGACCCACCACAGGTTCTTCGCGGAGAACCGCAAGCTGCTCGGCGAGGTCGAGGAGCTGGAGAACCGGGCCCGCCGCCGGGACATCCTGGTGGACGACCAGACCCTGTTCGACTTCTACGACGCCCGGCTGCCCGACGAGATCGTCTCCACCCGGCACTTCGACTCCTGGTGGAAGAAGGCCCGGCACGAGCAGCCGGACCTGCTGAACTTCGAGAAGTCGATGCTGATCAACGACTCCGCGGACGGCGTCACGGAGGCCGACTACCCGGACCACTGGCAGCAGGGCAAGCTCAGCTTCAAGCTGACCTACCAGTTCGAGCCGGGCAGCGACGCGGACGGCGTGACCGTGCACATCCCGCTGCCGGTGCTCAACCAGGTCACCGCGGAGGGCTTCGACTGGCAGATCCCCGGTCTGCGGGAGGAGCTGGTCACCGCGTACATCAAGTCGCTGCCGAAGGCGATCCGGCGCAACTTCGTTCCGGCGCCGGACTTCGCCCGGGCGGCGCTGCGCGCGGTGAAGGACCGCCAGGAGCCGCTGCTCCCGGCCCTGGAGCACGCCCTGAAGCGCCTGACGGCGGTCACCGTGCCGCCGGAGGCCTGGGACGACGAGCGGGTGCCGGACCACCTCAAGGTGACCTTCCGGGTGGTGGACGGGCGCCGCAGGCTCGCCGAGTCCAAGGACCTGGAGGAGCTGCGGCTGAAGCTCAAGCCCAAGCTCAAGGAGACGCTCTCCTCGGCCGCCTCCGGCCAGGGCATCGAGCAGAGCGGGCTGACCGCCTGGCCGGCCTCGCTGCCGGTGCTCCAGCGCACCTTCGAGCAGCGCTCGCGCGGCCACTCGATGCGCGCCTACCCGGCCCTGGTGGACGAGGGCCAGTCGGTCGGCGTCAAGCTGTTCGACACCCCGGAGGCACAGGCCCAGTCGATGTGGGAGGGGACGCGGCGGCTGCTGATGCTGACCACCAACTCCCCGGCCAAGTCGATCCAGGGCCGGCTGGGCAACCAGGCGAAGCTGGCGCTCTCGCACAGCCCGCACGGCTCGATCGGCGCCCTGTTCGAGGACGTCGTGGCCGCCGCGACGGACCGACTGATGACCCTGGCCGGCGGCCCGGCCTGGGACGAGGCGGCCTTCGGCAAGCTGCACGACAAGGTGCGCGCGGACCTCTACGACCTGTCCGCGGACACCACGTTGAAGACGGCCACCGCGCTGATCGCCTTCCACAAGGCCTCGACCCGGCTGAAGACGGTGAGCAGCCCGGTGCTGCTGAACGCGGTGAACGACATCCGGCTGCACCTGGCCTCGCTGGTGCACCCGGGCTTCGTGACGGCCGCCGGCTGGCAGCGGCTGCCGGATCTCAAGCGCTACCTGCTGGCGGTGGACCGCCGCCTGGAGGCGCTGCCCAACCACCCGCAGCGGGACGCCCAGCAGCTGCTGAAGGTGCAGCAGGTGCAGCAGGCGTACGGGGAGCTGCTGGCGGCGGTGCCGGCCGGGCACCAGCCGTCCGCGGAGGTGCGGGCGATCCGCTGGATGATCGAGGAGCTGCGGGTCAGCTTCTTCGCCCAGTCGCTGGGCACGCCGAGCCCGGTCTCGGAGAAGCGGATCGTGAAGGCGATGGAGGCGGCGCGGGCGACCCTCTGACCGGGCGGCGCCCTGAGCTGCGGATGGGCCTTCAGGAGCCAGTTCGACCTGGGGGCCCACCATGGGCTACGATCTGTCTTGTTCGCAGCGCGGCAAGCGAGTGAACGAGATCAGAAGAATCTGGTCCCGTGGAGCAGTTGGTTAGCTCGCCACCCTGTCAAGGTGGAGGTCGCGGGTTCAAGTCCCGTCGGGATCGCCGCAGTGCGAGAGGCCCGGAACCGTCAGGTTCCGGGCCTCTCGCTTTTGACCGTTGGCCCCATACCCCGGCTAGGTCTAGACCACAAGCGACAGGTCGCGTGACGGTCGTCACGCGACCTCCTCCGGAGCGGGCCCCTCGGAACCCCCCTCCAGAACCCCGCTAATTTAATATGTAAAATTGTACAGGTATTCACTGTAAATCCCCCCCGCCCCACGCGCATCAAATCGTTATCCGGAGTTCAACATTCCGACCGGCCGGCCGGTACTGAACACCCTCGGGCGAGCACGACAAAGGGGCCGCTTACCGGACCCGGCGGAGTCCGGTAAGCGGCCCCTTTAAAGAGCCTTTGGCCTATCAGGCCTCAGTGCGCTGGGCGGGAATCCCGGCCAGCAGAGCGCGCACCTCCGCCTCACGGTAACGGCGGTGACCGCCGAGCGTGCGAATCGACGTCAGCTTGCCTGCCTTGGCCCAACGGGTGACCGTCTTCGGGTCCACGCGGAACATGGTGGCAACCTCTGCCGGCGTCAGCAGCGGCTCAGCATCAGGGGTACGAGCGGTCATGAGCGGCCTCCTCGGGAGAACCGAACCAGGGCGGTTCTATCCTTCAAATTCTGCACCTTGGCCCGCGATGCCCGAAATGGCATAGACGGGCCGAGTCGGTTATAGGACGAACGGCTTGTCCTGGTGTCTACAACTACACCATCCGTCCAGCCCTATCGACCAAACCGCCAAAATTGACCCCTCACGGGCTCAAGGCCGACGGATGGCGATGGACCACCCCATAGCGGACAGTCACAAAGTGATGACATCCGGTTACGAGGGGACCAGACCCTCCGTTTCCCCGCAAAGCACGCATCGACTCCAGAACCACCCAAAAGTGGGCACGCTCACGTGAAGTTGGGCTGGTTGTCCCATTTTTGCACATAGGGGTAAGTTCGCGTCAACGGTGAGTAGTGTCACGTTCGACAGCTATTGACCCGAACCAGGACCTTGGTCATCGGACCCGCAGTCCTTAGGACTCTTACAGTCATACACGCGCGGTCCGACATCAGTTCGCGTGCCGCAGCGCCAGCACCCGGCGCCACCGCACCGTCAGTTCCCCGTACACGCGCAGCGCCTCGGCGGTGTCCCCCGCCCGCAGCGCGCGCAGCCCCTCCTCCAGCTCCCCCGCCGAACGGTCCGCCAGCAACCGCTCCGGGCCCAGCAGATGCACCAGGCCCCCGTAGTCCAGTTCCACCAGCGAGCGCGGGTGGAACTCCTCCAGCCAGCGCCCGACCAGCTCCGCCCCCTGCACCAACTCCCCGTCCGGCACCAACTCCCCGTCCGGCACCGCCTCGCGCAGCGCCCGGAAGGCCCGTGCCACCCGCCGGCGCGCCTGCGCCATCGGCACCAGGTAGAACAGCGCCGCCGGCCGGTCCCCCCGCTCCTCCCCTTCCTCTTCCCCTCCCCGCCCGTCCGTCGGCCCGGCCCCGCCCGGCACGAAGCAGCGGTCCTCGTCCCCGAACGGCAGGAACCAGTGGACCGGCACCTCCCACCTGCTGGTCAGGATCCACGGCCGGGCGTCCGGGTGCGCGGACCGCCAGCGCTCCCGGTCCGCCTCGGCGGCCTCCCGGGTCACCGGCGGCAGCGCGGTGTCCAGCAGCGCCACCGGCGCCCCGGCCCGCAGCTCCTCCAGCGCCTGCCAGCTGCGCAGTCTGGTCGCCCACGGGCAGACGTACAGTACGCCGTCCACCACCCGCAGGTACGCCCGCCCGCTCTCCCGCTCGGGCAGCGCCCGGGGCGTGCGGGCGGCCAGCCCGGCGAGCGCCTCCCGCTGCTCCTCCAGCACCGCCGCCGCCACCGGCTGCGCCGGCTCCG
>NZ_JAHSQD010000337.1 GCF_020103755.1 Streptomyces sp. LS1784 | reverse complement strand
GGCGCCCGTCACCACCGCCGCGCCGCCCACCCGCCGGCCCGCCCCCACCGCCACCGCGACGTCCACGGTGAGGAGTTACCCGATCCCGGGCGGCAAGGTCGCGCTGGACCTGAAGCCGGACCGGGCCACCCTGGTCTCCGCCACCCCGGACCCGGGCTGGCAGATGCAGGTGTGGACCGACGGCCAGTGGCTGCGGGTCGACTTCACCCGGGGCGACGAGGCCAACTCGGTCTTCGCCTCCTGGAACGGCCACCCGCCGATCGTGGAGACGGCGATCCGTTAGCGGGCCGTCCCGCCCCCAGGCGATCCGTCAGAGGCCGTCGCACGGGACGTATCCCGGCAGGTACGGCCCCACGTACCCCGCCCGGTCCACCAGCGTGTGCCGGGTCCCGCCCGGCACCCCGATGGTGGCCAGCACCACCGCGCCGTAGTCGTCCCGCACCTCGTGCGGCTCGGCCAGCGACAGCGCGCCCCGGTCCACCGCGTAGTCGTAGGCGTAGTAGGCGTCCGGCACGCTCACCGCGAGGTCCAGCACCCCGTCCCCGTACCGGTCCAGGTACGCGGCCAGTTCCCGGCCGCGCGGGCCGGTGGTCCGCACCGGGGAGGTGAGCACGATCCGCGTCCCCGGCGCGGCGAGCACGTACGAGAGCGTCTCCGGCTCACCGGTCTCCGGCCCGGCGTACGCGGTGCAGCGCAGCCCGAGCGCGGCGCAGTAGCGGCGGGCCGCCCGCTCGGCGTCGGCGACCGCGAAGACCACCGCGTCGGCGCGGCCCATCGGCAGCGGCCCCGCCTCCGCCGGGTCCGGTACGAGGCCTGCCCCGAACAGGGTGACTTCGGCGGCGGTGTCGGTCATGACTGCCCTCCCGGTAGGCGTACGGACCATCGTGGCCGCCCCCGGGCACCCGGGACGGGGCCCTGCGCACGGGGGTGTGGCTGGAGGGTGGCGCCGGGCCGACCTGCGCGCAACTGTTCCGTTTCCTCCTGGTCAAGCTGTGCCCCGGAGCGGAAGAATCGGCCGCGCCGCTGTACAGAATGCCCACCACAGGACGGTGCCGCGATGCCCCCCGCCCACGTTCCGAGCTCCCCCGGCTCGCCCAACTCCGCCACCCCGCAAGGCGCCTCCACCTCCCCGGCGGGCAGCACCAACGACGCCATCGACGCCCTCGACGGCCGGCTGATCCGGCTGCTCGCCGAGGAGCCCCGGATCGGGGTGCTGGAGTGCTCGCGCCGGCTGCAGGTCGCCCGGGGCACCGTGCAGGCCCGGCTGGACCGGCTCCAGGCCAAGGGTGTGATCGGCGGCTTCGGCCCGGAGGTGGACCCGGCGGCGATCGGTTACCCGGTGACGGCCTTCGCCACCCTGGAGATCTCCCAGGGCCAGGGCGCGGACGTACGGGCGCACCTGGCGAGCGTGCCGGAGGTGCTGGAGCTGCACACCATCACCGGGATCGGGGACATGCTGGTGCGGATCGTGGCCCGGTCCAACGCCGATCTGCAGCGGGTGATCGACCGGGTGCTGGGCTTCGACGGGATCGTCCGCTCGTCCACCGCGATCGTGCTGGAGAACCCGGTGCCGTACCGGATCCTGCCGCTGGTGGACCAGGCCGCCGCCGAGTAGCAGGATCCGGGCGGCCGGCAAGACCCTGCCGGCCCTGATGACCGCCGGGGAGCGCCGGGCCCACCTGGCCCGCTACCCGATGGTGCCGTTCACCCCGTACGCCCTGCGGGACCCGGCACGCCTGCCGCTGCTGCCGCGCCAGGGCCCGCGGCGGGCCGTCCCGATCACCCGGTTCCCGGGGGCACCTCCCGGCCGAAGGCCGGGGGAGAGTACGCGCTCGGCACGGCGGGGGCGGCGGTGCCGATCGTCGAGGGCAACGGCATCGGCGCGATCTCGGTCTCCCTGCCGATGGCCCAGGCCCACCGGCCGGCCGGGATCGCCGCCCAGCTGCGCACCCGGACGGGCGACGACTTCGCCGCGGCGGCCTTCGGGATCCGACCCCGCCGGCCGGGCCGACCTCGTGCGGGGGGAGGCCCGGTCAGCAGGAGGGGACGCTGCCGCCGCTGTTGAGCGCCTGGAGGGCGGAGACCGCCTCGCTCAGGGTGCCGACCGGCACCAGCTGCAGCGACTTCGGGGTGTTCACCCTGGCGTCCGTGCACTCGTCCTTGGGCAGCAGGAACACCGTCGCACCGTCCCGGGCGGCCGCCTGCGTCTTCAGGGGGACGCCGCCGACCGGGCCGACGGTGCCGTCCGGGTCGATGGTGCCGGTGCCGGCGACGGTGCGCCCACCGGTGAGGTCGCCGCCCTTGCCGTCGCCGGCCAGCTTGTCGACGATGCCCAGCGCCAGCATCTGGCCGGCGCTCGGGCCGCCGACCGCGCCCAGGTCGATCTTGACCTTCACCTGGTCCGGCGACAGGTGGAGGTAGTTCAGCGCGGCCGCGGTGGCGGCGTCCTGCGACTCGGCCATCTGCAGGGCGGTCGCCTCGTCGGCCTTCACCGGGTTGCTCTCCGGGTAGACCGTCTCGGTCGGGCGCACCGCCTCCTTCGGGTCGAACCACGCCTGCATCGAGCGCCAGAAGGAGTTCTTCTGCCCCGCGTTGGTCGCCGTGATGGTGACCATCCGCAGCTCGCCCTCGGTGGTACGCAGCGGCGCCCCGGTGATGGTGATCACCGGCCTGTCCTCGAACGTGCCCAGGGTGTCCGCGGTCAGGCCCGGCCAGGTGATGGTGTACGGCAGCGGGACGAAGGCGGCCACGCCGAACAGCGCGGCGACCAGCGCGCCGCACAGCGTGAGCGCGCGGGTCCGCGGGGAGGTGAGGGCCTTGGGGAGCTTGGTGTCGGACACAAGGGGAATCCAAACACACCCGACACCGTGCGCGGGCGCTACCTCAGGGCGTCGGCCACCTCGGTCGCCGCCTCCACCACGCGGGGGCCGACCCGCTCGGGCACCATGCCGTTCAGCATCACCACGCCGACACTGCCCTCGATGCCGCTCAGTCCGACCAGCGCGGCGGCCGCCCCACTCGCTCCGGACTGCTCCTCCGCGCGGGTGATGACGAAGCCCTGCTCGGGCCGGCGCTGGCTGGGGAAGGTGCGCGCCTCCAGGATCGCCCGGCCGGCCGCGCTCTCGGTGAGCGGGTGGCGCAGGCCGGTCCGGTAGGCGACGTGGAAGTCCGTCCAGCTGGGCTCGACCACGGCGACGGCCAGCGCCTCGTTGCCGTCCACCAGGGTCAGGTGGGCGGTGGCGCCGAGGTCCTCGGCGAGGCTGCGCAGGGCCGGCAGCGCGGCCTCGCGCAGCAGCGGGTGCACCCGGTGCGCCAGCCGCAGCACGCCGAGGCCCACCCGGGCGCGTCCGCCGATGTCCCGGCGGACCAGGCCGTGCTGCTCCAGGGTGGCCAGCAGCCGGTAGACCACGGTCCGGTTGACGGCCAGCCGGGCGGCCAGCTCGGTCACGGTGAGCCCCCGCTCGGAGTCGGCGAGGAGCTTGAGGACCCGGACGCCGCGGTCCAGGGTCTGGGAGGTCTCGGCAGTCACGACGGGCAATCCTTTCCGCGGCGCTCGCGGCGGGCGGCGCCGTTCCAAGGCCGGTGTCGCGCGCAGGTGGGGGTGGCCGCGCTCGGGCCGCACTGCGTCGCCCTTGACGCGCACGGCCCTGCGGCGCCGTCCCGCGGGGGTTACCCGGCGGAAGAGCGTGGGGGAAAGCTAGTGAAGGAAATGACGCGACGGAAGTGGTTGTCCAAAATTCGGGCGTGATCGGCTTCAACGCCGCCTCGGATTCCGGACAAACCCCCGCGATCCACCGGGTGCGTCAGGGCGCGGGCGCGCCCTCGGTCCGATGTCCGGACGCGCCGGAGCGGACGGGGCGTCCGGACACGACCGGGGGCGCGCCGTCCGCCGGAGCGTCCCTTCGCCGCCTTCCGGCTCCGCCGGGCGCCCCTTCGCCCGCTTCCGGCTCCGCTACTTGGCCCACTCCCGGATCTTCGCGATCCGCGCCTTGAGCTGGTTCGCGGTGGCCTGCGCGGTGAGCGGCCCGCCGCACTGGCGGCGCAGCTCGTTGTGGATGGTGCCGTGCGGCTGGCTGGTGCGGTGGTGCCAGGCGGCCACCAGCGCGTTCAGCTCCTTGCGCAGCTCCCGCAGCTCCTGGTGGGTGACCACCGGCCGCTGTTCGGCCGGCAGCTCCAGCAGGTCGGCCTCCTCGGCGGGCTTGGTCTTGCTGCGCTGGATCTGCCGGTGCTGGCGCTTCTGGAGCAGCATCTGCACCTGGTCCGGCTCCAGCAGGCCCGGGATGCCGAGGTAGTCCTCCTCCTCCTCGCTCCCCGGGTGGGCCTGCATGCCGAACTCCATGGCGTTGTACAGCACCCGGTCGAAGACCGCGTCGGAGCCCAGCGCCTCGTAGGAGAACTCCTCGCCGCCCGCGCCGTCCGGCCCGTCGTTGGCGCGCTCGGCCTCGGCGAGCAGCCGGTCCTCCTCGTCGAAGAGGCCCTCGCCCTCCTTCTTCGGCCGGTCCAGCACGTGGTCGCGCTGGAGCTCCATCTCGTTGGCGAAGCCCAGCAGCAGCGGGATGGTCGGCAGGAACACCGAGGCGGTCTCGCCGCGCTTGCGGGCACGCACGAAGCGGCCGACGGCCTGGGCGAAGAACAGCGGGGTGGAGATCGAGGTCGCGTACACCCCGACGCAGAGCCGGGGCACGTCGACGCCCTCGGACACCATGCGGACCGCGACCATCCAGCGCGAGGTCCCCTCCGCGTAGTCGGAGATCCGCTTGGACGCCTCGGCCTCGTCCGAGAGCACCAGGGTGACCTTCTCGCCGCTGATCTCGCGCAGCATCTTGGCGTACGCGCGGGCCACGTTCTGGTCGGTGGCGATGACCAGGCCCCCGGCGTCCGGGATCGCCTTGCGGACCTCGGTGAGGCGCCGGTCGGCGGCCTGGAGCACGGCCGGGATCCACTCGCCCTGCGGGGACAGCGCGGTGCGCCAGGCCTGGGCGATCAGGTCCTTGGTCATCGGCTCGCCGAGCCGGGCCTCCAGCTCGTCGCCGGACTTGGTGCGCCAGCGCATGTTGCCGCTGTAGCTGAGGAAGATCACCGGGCGGACGACGTGGTCGGCCAGCGCGTGCCCGTACCCGTAGGTGTAGTCGGCGACGGACTTGCGGATGCCGTCGCCGCCCGCCTCGTAGGCCACGAACGGGATCGGGTTGGTGTCCGAGCGGAACGGCGTCCCGGTCAGCGCCAGCCGGCGGGTGGCCGGCTCGAAGGCCTCGAAGCAGGCCTCGCCCCAGGACTTGGAGTCACCGGCGTGGTGGATCTCGTCCATGATCACGAGGGTCTTGCGGGCCTCGGTCCGGTTGCGGTGCAGCATCGGGTTGACCCCGACGCCCGCGTAGGTGACCACGATGCCGTGGTAGTCCCGGGACAGCGGCCCGGAGGAGTACGCCGGGTCCAGCCGGATGCCTATCCGCGCGGCGGCCTCGGCCCACTGCTTCTTCAGGTGCTCGGTCGGCGCGACCACGGTCACCTGCTGCACCAGGTGGTTGTGCAGCAGGTACGAGGCCAGGGTGAGCGCGAAGGTGGTCTTGCCTGCGCCCGGGGTGGCGACCGCGAGGAAGTCGCGCGGCTGCGTCTCGATGTACTTGTCCAGCGCACCCTGCTGCCAGGCCCGCAGCTTGCCCGCGGTGCCCCAGGGGGCGCGGCCGGGGAAGGCCGGGGAGAGGTGGTGCGAGCCGGCGGGCGCGGCGTGGCCGACGGACCGGACGGGCGCCTGCGGCTCCGATACGTCGGAGAACAGCGGCATCGAGGAGGCGGCGGCAGTACTCACGGTCTCCGAGGGGGATCATCGCAGGTCAGAGGCGGTTTTTCGGCCTCGCCCCGCGGTCGGGCGGCGATCGGGCAACCCGCCCAGCGTACCGGCCCGGCGCCGCTCGGGCCTCCAGGCGAGCCTCCGAGCCGGGCCCGCACGGCCGGAAATCGATGTGACCCGGATCACGTCGAATACCTCGTGGAACCGGGTAATCACCGCGGGCCCCGGGACTCTCACCAGGGTGAGGCCGCACCAACCCCCACCTGCCCTAGCGCGGCCTCGCACCGAACCGAAGGGACCCGCCCGTGCGCACCGCCGAAGAGACCGTCCAGGCCCGCCTGATCCTCTCCGCCCACCGCTCCGTCCGGCTGCGGGTGGTGCTGTCCTACCTGACGGAGGACCCGCTGGCCGTCCGGATGGCCTTCCCCGCCGAGTTCTCCCTGGACGACGCCGCCGAGCACCGGGACAGCGAGGACATCGTCTGGATCTTCGCGCGCCAGCTGCTCTCGGCCGGCATCGAGCTGCCGGCCGGCGTCGGCGACGTCCACGTCCGACCCGCGGTCGGCCGGCGGACCATGATCGAGCTGCGGGCCCCCGAGGGCACCGCGCTGCTCCAGTTCGACACCGCCGACCTGCGCCGCTTCCTGTGGCGCAGCCGGCTGCTCGTCCCCGAGGGCGAGGAGCACCTGCACCTGGACGCCGACCGCGCGCTCGCCCAGCTGCTCGGCTGACGGGCGCAGGCGTCCGGGAGCGCCCCCGCGCTTCCGGGCTGCCGTTCGCCCACTCGGTGACTCCTCGGCAACCCGGGTCCGGGGCCCGGGAAGCCCGTACGGTCGCCCGCCCGCCCCGGGCGGTTCAGCCCGAGAGCTTGCGCATCAGCCGCACGCCCTGTGCCGCCGTCAGGTGCGGCAGGTACGCCTTGCCGATCGCCCTGGTGATGCCGGGCAGCGCGGCCGGGTCGGGGTACGCCATGTACATCGGCCGGTACTCCGGCTGGAACTTCGCCTTGAACGCCAGCAGCGACCGGAAGCCGTACACCGGCTCCAGCACCTTGCCCATCCAGTCCAGCATCCGCTGCAGCCCGGTGGGCTCCTCGCCCTGCCCGGTGCGGGCCAGCGGCGCGCCCGACAGCGACAGGAAGCGCGCGCCCTCCTCCTTGAAACCGAGCGCGGCCGAGGCGATCAGGAACTCGCTGACGCCGCGGAACCCGTCCGAGCGCCGGCGCATGAAGTCCAGCGTCCAGCCGACCGGCACGCCGTCCTCGTACACCGGCATCCAGCTGGTCAGCCCGTGCACCGTCCGCTGCTCGTCCACCGCGACCAGCACCCGCACGTCCGGGTCGTCCAGCTCCTCCAGCCCGCCGAGCGTGAAGCCCATCTCCGGCAGGCCCTTCTCGGAGACCCACTCCTCGGAGATCGCCCGGATCTGCTCCCGCAGCGCGAGCGGCGCCTCGTGGTACGACCACCACTCCGCGGAGATGCCCTGCTTGCCGGCCTTGTTGAGGGCGGTGCGGATGTCCTGCCACTTGCGGCCGGTGAAGGCCAGCTCGGGCAGCGGCACCACGGTGTCCTCGGCGACCTGCACCGAGCGCCAGCCGAGCTGCGCGGCGGCGGCCCTGGTCTCGCCGCAGACGCTGTAGAAGCACGGCGTCCAGCCGCGCGCGTCGCAGTACCGGGCGAAGCCGGCCACGGCCCGGGCCCGGTCCTCCGGCGCGCCGAACGGGTCGCCGGTGGTCAGCGCGACGGTGCCCACCACCCGGTAGGCGACGGCCGTCCGGCCCTGCTCGTCGAACCAGTAGTGGTTGCCGTCCCAGGTGGCGATGAACGAGAGCGTCCCGCCGCCGTGCTCGGTCAGCAGCGCCCGCGCCCGGCCGGCCGCCGCCGCGTCGGTGTGCAGCACCGGACGCCGGAAGACCGACAGCAGCACGGCCAGCGCGACCGCCCAGAACGCCAGCCCGCAGTACGTCTCCAGGAAGCGCGCCACCGGCCCGACCGCGATCGGGTAGTCCGGCAGCAGGTCGTTGTACGCGGGCGGCAGGAACTGGGCCGGCAGCCCGGCCACCAGCCGGCGGGCGGTCGCCCCCGGCTCGAACTGCCCGGCCACCAGCCGCCCGAGCCCCACGTAGGCGGCCGCGGAGGCGAGCGCCGCGCCGCCGAGCACCAGGGCCAGCCGGCGCACCGAGCGGCCGGACAGCCGCAGCAGGAACCGCTTGCGGGTGGCCACCAGCAGGACGGTGGTCAGCAGGGGCAGCAGCAGCGCCTCGACGAAGTACTGCACCACGTCCCGGCTGACCGGCCCGGCGTCCAGGTACAGCCAGCACAGCAGCGCCGCCCAGAGCAGCTCGGTGGCCACGGTGACCAGCCAGGCGAACCGCAGTCCCCGGCGCAGCCCCTCGGCGAGCACCAGCAGCAGCGCCGGGAACAGCGCGGCCATCATCCGGCCCGGGGTGTCGAAGATCCGGACGACGGCGTGCGCGCGGGCGCAGTCGTGCGCCGACAGCGCGCAGAAGTCGGCCACCTCGTCCGGGCTGAGCCGGTGGGAGAAGTACAGCTCGGAGAAGGTGTTGAACGGCCCGGTGGCGTTGTCGTACAGCGAGGCGAGCAGGGGCCCGAAGGCGGCGGCGACCAGGCAGAGCGCGACCAGCACCCGGGTCTCGGAGTGCGAGGAGCGGTGCGTGCGCAGGTGCGGGCGGCCCCGGCTGACCAGCGCGCCCAGGCCGAGCCCGACCAGCGCGGCGGCGCACCGCTGGACGCTCTGCAGGTGGCCCACGTACAACGTCATCACCAGCGGACCGAGCAGCACCAGCAGGTGCAGCCGGCGGCGCCAGAGCACGGTGAGCCGGTACCCGAGCACCCCGGCCAGCGCGAACACGCCGACGCCGGGGCCGACCGAGATCTGGTCGGCCACCGAGGCGGTCCACTGCTCCCCCGCCGAGGAGCCGAACGCGACCAGCGCGGTGCCCAGCAGCGTGCCGACGACCTGCCCGCCGACCAGCACCGCGAGGGTGCGCGGCCACCCGAGCCGGTGCTCGGCGGCGGGGCCGACCAGGAGCAGCAGCAGGCTGGTGAACACGTACGAGCCGCTGCCCGAGCACCAGAACATCGAGGTGACCGGCGTCCACCAGTGGCCCTCGGCCAGCGTGGACAGGCCGATCCCGGCCCTCTCCAGCAGCCGGTCGGACGGGCCGTGGCCCAGGCTGTCGGTGGCCGCGCCGAGCAGCCAGAGCCCGGCCAGCAGGGTCAGCGTCAGCGGCGCCGAGCGCAGCCGGGAGCCGAGCACCCGGGCCGCCCGCCGGACCCGCTGCGGGCCCGGCTCCGGCGTCCGGGTGA
>NZ_JAHSQD010000336.1 GCF_020103755.1 Streptomyces sp. LS1784 | reverse complement strand
ACGCCCGCCCCGAGCCGCGCCCGACCACCCGCCCCGCGCCGTCCCGGCCACCCGTCGCACGCCACGCCCGACCATCCACCACCGCGCCACGCCGAGCGACTCGCCTCCGGTCGACGCGCCGTCAGTCCCGCAGCCCAGCTCTGGTGGCGGGCCCACCCGGCCGCCCGTACGGTCGACACGGCCGCACCCACCAGCCGTCACCGCCCGCGCACAGCGCGTCAGCCCACACCGCTGGACCGTGCGGGAGACCACGACACCAGCACGTATTCCGTGCGCGCCGAAAGAAAACAGGTCACCGCTCATGCCCACGCGACGGGTCCACCACCTGGCCGCGGCCACTGCCGCCGCCACCGCCCTGACCACCGCCCTTGCCGCGCTGGCCGCCGCCCCGGCGGCCCGCGCCGACATCGGCGACCGGCTGCACTTCGTCCGGCCCGGCCAATCGATTCAGCGGGCCGTCGACGCCGCCCGGCCCGGCGACATCCTCCAGCTGCTCCCCGGCACCTACCGGGGCAGCGTCCGCATCACCACCCCCGGCCTCACCCTGCGCGGCTCCGGCGCGGACAGTGTGATCACCCCCGGGGCCGACACCGAGAACGCCTGCGCCACCGCCGGGCACGGCATCTGCGTGGTCGGCACCGAGGAGCACCCGCTGTCCGGCATCACCGTCGACAGCCTCGCCGTCACCGGCTTCCGCAAGAACGGCATCGACGCCAGCGGCACCACCGGCCTGACCGTCAGCGGTACCTACGTCCACGGCAACGCCCAACAGGGCATCAGCCAGGAGATGTCCACCCGGGCCGTCATCCGCGGCAACCACTCGACCGACAACGGCCAGTCCGGCGTCTTCCTCGCCAACTACGCCTACCGCGAGGGCGGCTCTCCCGACACCGGCGGCACCGTGGTCGAGGGCAACCAGCTGACCGGCAACCGGATCGGCGTCACCGTCCGCCGGCTGCGCGGGCTGGCCGTCCAGGACAACGGGATCAGCGGCAACTGCGCCGGTGTCGTCGTGGTCGGCGACGAAGGCGTACCCCGCGCCGGGGACCTCGACGTCCGGCACAACACCGTCGTCGCCAACAACAAGTTCTGTCCGGCCAACCCGCGCCTGGGCGCCATGCAGGGCGCCGGGATCGTGCTCACCGGTACCGAGGACACCCGGGTGACCGACAACGAGGTCCGCGACAACACGGGCACCTCGGACTTCTCCGGCGGCATCGTGCTCTTCAAGAGTGTCGTCGGCGCCCCCAACGCCCGCGCCGTGATCACCGACAACCGCCTGAGCGGCAACGGCCCGGCCGACCTCGCCGACCGCGACAGCGGCGCCGGCAACACCTTCGCCCGCAACACCTGCGAGCGCTCCGAGCCGGCCGGTCGCTGCTGATCCCCGGCCCCCTCGCCCCCGCCGCCCCAGGAACTCCCAAGGACCCGAGGAATCCAGCCATGACCACCGCACCCGCCCACACCAGTCCCCAGGCCGCGATGCGCCTGCGCGAGCTCGTCTTCGGAGCCGCCTGCGCCGCCGCCGTCCGCGCGGCCGCCCGGCTCGGCGTCGCCGACGCGCTCGGCGACACCCCGGCGACCGTCACCGACCTCGCCGCCGTACTCGACACCGAGCCCCGACAGCTGCGCCGCCTGCTGCGCGCGCTCACCTGCTACGGGATCTTCGTGGAGAGCGGCGACGACCGCTTCGAGCACACCGAGATGTCCCGGCTGCTGAGGGAGGACGCCCCCAACTCGCTGCGCTACATCTCCCTCTGGTGCACCGAGCCGTGGACCTGGGAGGCCTGGCCGAGACTGGACGAGGCGGTCCGCTCCGGCCGCAACGTCTTCCCCGAGCTGTTCGGCAAGGAGTTCTTCGACTACCTGCACAGCGACGCGGGTGACTCGGCGAAGGTCTTCGACAAGGCGATGACCACCTCCAGCCGGCAGTCCGCCGAGGACTTCGCCGAGTACCTGGACCTCACCGGCATCGACTCGGTGGCCGACATCGGCGGCGGCCAGGGCCACGTGCTGGCAAGCCTGCTGGAGAAGCATCCCGCGCTGCACGGCACCCTGCTCGACCTGCCCAAGGTGGTGGCCGGGGCCGACCCCCGGCTCCAGAAGGGCGGCGCCTTCTCCGCCCGGGCCCGACTGGTGCCGGGAGACTGCCGGGTGGAGATCCCGGTCCGTGCCGACCTCTACATCATCAAGAACATCCTGGAGTGGGACGACGACAGCACCCGCCGCACCCTCACCAACGTGGTGAAGGCGGGCGGCTCCGGCGCCCGCGTCGTGGTGGTGGAGAACCTGGTCGACAACAGCCCCTCGATGCGCTTCACCACGGCCATGGATCTGATGCTGATGCTCAACGTGGGGGGCGCCAAGCACTCCGAGGAGAGCATGGTCGGGCTGATGGCGGAGGCCGGGCTGACGGTCGTCGCGGTCCGCCCTGTCAACCCCTACCTGCACGCCTTCGAGGCCACCGTGAACGGCTGAACCGCCGCCGTACGCACGGACGACCGCCGGTCCCCCGATTCACGGGGGCCGGCGGTCGTCCGCGTCAGCCGGGTCAGGCCTTGTGCGAGGACTCCAGGTGCGCGAAGACCACCACGTTGTCCAGGTAGTCCCGGCGCTTCTTGTCGTAGGCGCCGCCGCAGGTGATCAGCCGCAGCTGGGCGTCCGGCACCTTGCCGTACACCTTCTGGTCGGGGAAGGCGTCCTTGGCGAAAGTCTCCACCGAGTCCACCGAGAACACCGCGACCGTGCCGTCCATACGGTTGACCTCGACCTTGTTGCCCGGCCGCAGCAGCTTCAGCAGCAGGAACACTGCCGGGCCCTTGGCGGTGTCCACGTGCCCGGCGACGATCGCGCTGCCGCGCTCGCCCGGGGTGACGCCGTCCCGGTACCAGCCGACCAGGTTCTTGTCGTCCGGTGGCGGCGCGTTGAGCCGACCGGCCGGGTCCAGGGTCAGCTCGGTGAACGGCGCGTCCACGGCGATCTGCGGGATCCGCAGCCGGGTCGGCTGGGCGCGCCCCAGCACCGGCACCTGCGGCACGGCTGCCGGTGCTGCCGGTGCTGCTGGTGCTGCTGGTGCTGCCGGGGCAGCCGGGGCAGCCGGGACCGGGTGCGCGGCATCCGGCGGCCCGGGGACGACCGGTGCGGCGACAGCCGGGGGAACCGGCTGGCTCTCCGCCCGGTTGGTGCCCGGCCCGGTGTCCACCGAGTTGAAGATCAGCAGTAGTCCGACCGCTGTCGCGCCCATCCCCGCGCGCAGCAGCCGGGGAATTCCAGTGGCGGAACCGTCCGTCATTCCTGTCCTCCGCTCAACCGGTTCCACGACGGGCCCGCCGCCCCCGGCTCGCCCGCCCCGTCTGGGGTGGCGCCCGGAGGCGGCGGGAGCAGGACGTCAGGCGTCAGACGACCGCGCCGGAGGTGCGGCGGCCGCGGCGAAGGGCGTACGCGCCGACTCCGAGGCCACCGAGCAGCAGCACCGCGCCGGAGGCGAGGCCGCCGCCGGTCGACGCCGTACCGCCGCCACCGGCGTGCACGCCGCCGTGCGGGGACTTGTTGTCCTCGCCCCGGCCTTCGTTGCCCCGGCCTTCGTTCCCTCGGCCTTCGTTGCCCCGGCCTTCGTTGCCCCGGCCTTCGTCGCCTCGGCCTTCGTTGCCCCGGCCTTCGTTGCCCCGGCCTTCGTTCCCTCGGCCTTCGTTCCCTCGGCCTTCGTTGCCCCGGCCTTCGTTGCCCCGGCCTTCGTTGCCCCGGCCTTCGTTCCCTCGGCCTTCGTTGCCTCGGCCTTCATTGCCTCGGCCCTCGTTGCCCCGGCCCTCGTCGGAGCCCTTGTGCTCGTTGCCGCCCTTGTGCTCGTCGTCGCCCCCGGAGTTTTCGGACTTCTCCTGCCAGGTGAGGTTCTTGTCCTGGGTTGGGGCGCCGTCGGCGAATGCCATGGGGGTACCGACGGCCAGGACGGCGGCGACGGCCGCCCCGGTGAGCAGCGTGCGTGTAGGACGCATGAGGATGATCCTTCCGGCGCGCAGGACCGCGACCGCCGGCACGATGCCGGACAAAGGGACCCGCGGAGGAGGCGCCTGATTTACCGTCACCCACTGCGCGGCCGCCTGCCACCGGAGCGTGGCTGTGGCGGCACGGAGCGTGCGCCAGTTGGGTGGAGTCCTGGGCGTGTTCACTCGGGTGCCGGGCGCGATCCGGGTGAATCCGATCCGCTCCGCGGCTGGTCGCGGGGCGTCCACGGGCCGGAGCGCACACATGGGCCCGCCCCCGGCGCACTGCCGGGGGCGGGCCCATCGGGGAGCCGCCGGATTCAGCGGTCCCAGCGGTAGAACTCCCGCGCCATCGCGTCCTTCGGCTCCCGCCAGGTGGCCGGGTCGTACGCCTGCACGTAGGCGGTCAGACGGTCGCTGACGGTCCGGAACTCGGGGTGCCCGACGACCTTGGCGACGGCCGGGCCCGGCGGGCGGTCGGCCTCGATCAGATGCAGGTAGACGTCGCCGAACTGGAAGAGGCTGCGGCCGGTGACACCGATCAGGTGCGGCAGCTCGCCCTGGTCCGACTCGGCGAACACCTCGGCGATGTCCGGCGCGGCCTCGGGCTTCATCCGGGCGACGATCAGCGCCCGGTGGACGCCGGTCACAGCTCCGCCGCCCGCTTCTCGACCTTCTCCCGGATCAGCTGCATCTGGACCTTCGAGTTCCGGTTGATGTGCTTGACCATGCCGGCAGTGTCGACCGGGGCGGTCGGCTTCATCGCGAAGTCCTGGATCCAGCGCATCTTCGTGCCGGCCGGCACCTCCGTGTACTCCCAGCGGATCTCCATGAACTCGAACGGGCCGGGCTCGACCCGGCGGGCGCGCACCGAGAGCGCGTCCCGGTCGGTCTCCCGCTCGGAGACCCAGCTCCACACCTGGCCGTTCTCGTCCGGGTGCATGGTGAGCCGGAACCGGACGAGGTCGCCCTGCCGGTCCAGCACCTCCACCGAGGCGTACTCGCTGAACAGCTGTGGCCAGTTCTCCAGGTCGTTGGTGATCTCCCAGGCCAGGTCGAGCGGGGCGGCGATGACGATCTCGTTGTCGGTGTGTCCGGGCATCTCAGGCACCAGCCTTCGCGGTGAGGGAGGAGTTGACCAGTTGCAGGAACTCGACCGGGGTCTTGGCCGACTCGGCGCCCGAGGTGACCTTGAGGCCGTGCCGGTTCTCCAGCTCGCCGACCACGCCGAGCAGGCCGAGCGAGTCGATGCCGAACGCCTCGAACTCCGCGCCCGGCCGCGCCAGGTCGCCCGGGTCGACGGCGACCCCGGCCCGGGCCTGGAGCAGGGCGGCGAGCTCGGGATAGTTGAGGGTGTTGTTCACAGGGTGTCCCTTCGAAGGTGTGACGGGTGGTTCAGGGTTGCGCGCGGCGGAGCACCAGCGCGGAGTTGGAGCCCATCAGCCCGCGGCTGAGCACCAGCGCGGTGTTCAGCTCGGCCGGGCGGGCACGGTCGGTCACCAGGGAGAGGTCGTGGCAGACCTTGGTGACGTTGGGGGTGGGCGGCACCAGGCCGTCCTCCATGGCCAGTACGGCGGCTGCCACGTCGAGCATCGGGGCGCCGCAATAGGCCCGTCCCGTACCGGTCTTGGGTGCGGTGACCGGGACCTGCTCGGCGGTCGGGCCGAGCGCGTCGGCCAGCGCCAGGGCCTCGGCCCGGTCGGCGTCCGGCACCCCGAGGGCGTCCGCGAAGACCACGTCGATCTCCTCGGGCACGACGCGGGCCTCGTCCAGCGCGATCCGGATCGCGGCCGCCAGTCCCTCCCGGGACTCCGCCCAGCGGGAGGCCCCGGTGAAGGTGGCGGCGTGCCCGGCCAGCAGCGCCCGGACGTTGGCGCCGCGCAGGCGGGCCGTCCGTTCGTCCTCCAGCATCAGCATCGCGCCGCCCTCGGCGGGGGAGAACCCGCAGGCCTGCTCGGTGAACGGCAGGTACGCGCGCTCGGCGTGCTCGGCCAGGCTGAGCTCGGGGTAGCCGAGCTGGCAGACCATCGAGTACGGCGCCAGCGGGGCCTCGGCGGCGCCGACCACCACCGCGTCGGTGCCGCGCTCGATCGACCGGGCGGCGTGGGCGAGGGCGTCCAGCCCGCCGGCCTCGTCGCTGGCGACCACCCCGCACGGTCCCTTGTAGCCGCCCCGGATCGAGATCTGGCCGGTGCTGGCCGCGTAGAACCAGGCGATGGACTGGTACGGGCCGACGAACTTCGGCCCCTGGCCCCAGAGTTGTTGGAGCTCGCGCTGGCCGAACTCGCCGCCGCCGGAGCCGGCCGCGGTCACCACGCCGACCGCGAAGGGCTCTTCCGGGTCGGGCCGGAACCCGGCGTCCGCGACGGCCAGGTCGGCGGCGGCCATCGCGTAGTGCGTGAACCGGTCGGTCTGCACCAGGAAGCGGTTGTCGATCGCCGACTGCGGGTCGAACCCGTTCACCTGGCCTGCGATCCTGAGCGGCAGCCCCGTGCAGCCCTCGCGGGATATCCGGTCGAGGACGCTCACGCCCTGCCTGGTGGCCTTCCAGAAGGCGTCGGCCCCGACCCCGTTCGGAGCCACCACGCCGAGGCCGGTGACCGCGGCCCGGCGGCCCTGCTGACGTGACGTCATGGAACTCACCCCGTTCTGTTGAGCACGACGGCGGACTGGAATCCGCCGAATCCGCTACCGACCGAGAGGATGTGGCTCAGCGGCAGCTCGCGCGCGGTGCGCGGCACGTAGTCGAGGTCGCACTCCGGGTCGGGAGTCTCGTAGTTGGCGGTCGGCGGCACCACGCCGTGGGCGAGCGCCAGGGTGCAGGCGACGACCTCGATGGCGCCGATGGCGCCGAGCGAGTGCCCGACCATCGACTTGATCGAGCTCATCGGAGTGCCGAAGGCGTGCCCGCCGAGCGATCGCTTGACCGCGGCGGTCTCGTGCCGGTCGTTCTGCTTGGTGCCCGAGCCGTGCGCGTTGACGTAGTCCACCTCGGTGCGGTCCACCCGGGCGTGGGCGAGCGCGTGGTCGATCGCCCGGGACATCTCCAGCCCCTCCTTGGTGAGGCCGGTCATGTGGTAGGCGTTGCCGAAGGTGGCGAAGCCGCCGATCTCGCCGTAGATCCGGGCGCCGCGGCGGCGGGCGTGCTCCAGCTCCTCCAGCACCAGGACGGCGCCGCCCTCGCCGAGCACGAAGCCGTCCCGGCCGGCGTCGAAGGGGCGGGAGGCGTGCTGCGGGTCGTCGTTGCGTTCGCTGGTGGCCTTGATGGCGTCGAAGCAGGCGACGGTGATCGGCGAGATCGGGGAGTCGGAGGCGCCGGCGACGCAGATGTCGGCGCGCCCCTCCTCGACCGCCTGGAAGCCGTAGCCGATCGCGTCCAGGCCGGAGGTGCAGCCGGTGGAGACGGTCTGCACCGGGCCGTGCGCGCCGGTCCGCTCCGCGACCGCGGAGGCCAGCGTGCTGGGCGCGAAGGCCCGGTGCAGCTGCGGCTCGGCCTGCCGGTGGTCCACGTCCCAGCGGGCGCCGGCCGAGCTCACCAGGGCGTAGTCGTGCTCCAGCCGGGTGGTGCCGCCGACGGCGGTGCCGAGCGAGACGGCGATCCGCCACGGGTCCTCGGCGGCCAGGTCCAGGCCGGCGTCGGCGATCGCCTCGTCGGCCGCGACCATTGCGAACTGCACGTAGCGGTCGGCCCGTTGGATCTCCTCCGGGCCCAGCCCGTGGGCCGCCGGGTCGAAGTCGACCTCGGCGGCGATCCGGGAACGGAACCCGGTGGGGTCGAAGAGCGTGATGCCCCGGGTCGCGGTGCGGCCGGAGGTCAGCAGGTCCCAGAACGCCGGGACACCGACCCCGCCGGGTGCGACCACGCCGATCCCGGTGACGGCGACGCGCCGGGTCACGAGCGCACCTTGGCGTGTTCCGGCGGCCCGGAGGCCGCGGTCCCCTCGGTGCTCACGTGACCGAGGTCGGGGCGCGGGGCGAGCGGGCCGAGGTGGAAGACCATCCGGGCCTCGGTGTCGCCGACGTTGCGGAAGCGGTGGCGCATGTTGATCGGGATCATCAGACCCTGGTCCGGCTTGAGCGGCCGGGGCTCCCCGTCCAGGTCGACCTCCAGGTCGCCGCAGACGACGAACACGAACTCCTCGGAGTACGGGTGGTAGTGCTCGCCGATCCGCTCGCCGGGTCTGACGATCGCCAGGCCCATGAAGCCGCTGGTCGCGCCGCAGGTGGTCGGGGTGAGCATGGTGCGCAGCTCGGCGCCGTGGCGGCGGTTCTCCGGCGCTTCGTGGACGCTGACGATCCGTGGGTACTGCGTGGTCATGGTGGGCTCCTCCGGTGGCCGTGAGGTGGTGGAACGTCAGTTGTTGATCGGGTCGGCGGAACGGCGGTCGGTGACCGGGTTCATGGCGCGGGCGGCGAGGAAGGCGCCGAGCCCGGGGGCGGTGCGCAGGTCGCCCTGCGGGCCGAGGTCGAGCAGCCCCGCGAGTGCGGCCGCCTGCCGGTCGTCGGCCACGCCCAGGGCGGCCGCCGGGTCGGCCTCGGCCGGCACCCGGAGGTCGACCAGGCGCACCACCACGTCCTCGCGGTGGAAGACGGTGGCCGCGGCGACCGGCCCGGTCGGGTCGGCGGTGGCCAGGTTGTCGTGCTCGGCCAGCAGTTCGGCAACGGCCTGCCCGTGGCCCGGACGGACCGGGTAGAGCACGGCGTGCCGGTGCAGCCGGGCGGTGTTGGGGGAGCTGGCGATCGCCTGGTGCCGGGCGGGCAGCGCGGCCTTGGCGAAGAAGGCCCGGGCGGCCTGCGGGTCGCCCAGCTGGCGGGCCTCCTCCAGGTGCGGGTTGAGCGCCTCCTCGACGGCCCGCACCTCGGGCTGCATCGCCACGTGGCGCAGCGCGTCGCCGAGGTCACCGATCACCTCGACGGCGCGGACCACCCGGTTGCCGAGCATGAACAGCGAGGTGCGGCGCAGCCGGGTGCGCTCGTCCACCTCGGCCCGGGGGGAGGCGTAGCCGGAGAGGATGCGGGCCACCTCGGGCTCGCTGCCCGGCTTGACGGTGAAGGTCAGCGCGTGGCGGACCACGCCGTCCGGGCCCGGGTCGGCCTTGGGCGGGCCGGCGTGGCCGGCCGGGGCGGTGCGCGGCAGGCCGGGC
>NZ_JAHSQD010000335.1 GCF_020103755.1 Streptomyces sp. LS1784 | reverse complement strand
CGGCCCCGGCCCCGGTCGCGGTCGCGGAAGTGCCCGGCGGGGAGCGGCCGTTGGCCAAGCCGCCGGTGCGCAAGCTGGCCAAGGACCTCGGCGTCGACCTGCGCGCGGTCACCCCGACCGGCCGGGACGGCGTGATCACCCGCGAGGACGTGCACGCCTACGCCACCGCCCAGGCCGCTCCGGCGGTCGCGGTGGTCGAGGCCGCCGTGGCGGAGCCGGCCGCGCCGCAGGCGCCGGTGCCCACCGCGGGCGACGTCCGGGTGCCGATCAAGGGTGTCCGCAAGGCGACCGCGCAGGCGATGGTGGCCTCGGCCTTCACCGCCCCGCACGTCACCGAGTTCGTGCAGGTCGACGTGACCCGCACGATGAAGTTCGTCCGCCGGCTCAAGGAGAGCGGCGAGCTGGGCCGGGACGTCCGGGTCAGCCCGCTGCTGATCGTCGCCAAGGCGCTGCTCACCGCGATCAAGCGGCACCCCGAGATCAACGCGCAGTGGGACGAGGCGGCGCAGGAGATCGTCCTCAAGGGCCAGGTGAACCTCGGCATCGCCGCGGCCACCCCGCGCGGACTGATCGTCCCGAACATCAAGGACGCCGGGTCCAAGACCCTCACCGGGCTGGCCACGTCGCTCGGCGAGCTGGTCGAGACCGCCCGTCAGGGCAAGACCTCGCCGGCCGACATGCAGGGCGGGACGGTCACCATCACCAACGTCGGCGTCTTCGGCGTCGACACGGGCACCCCGATCCTCAACCCGGGCGAGGCCGCCATCCTGGCCTTCGGCGCGGTCCGGGAACTGCCGTGGGTGCACAAGGGCAAGGTGGTTCCGCGTCAGGTGACCACGCTCGCGCTCTCCTTCGACCACCGCCTGGTGGACGGGGAGCTGGGCTCCAAGGTGCTGGCCGACGTGGCCGCGCTGCTGGAGCGCCCGAAGCGCCTGATCACCTGGGGCTGACGGCCCGGTAGGACCTCCAGGACCGAAGAAGGGGCCCTCCTCCGCGCCGTGCGGAGGAGGGCCCCTTCGTTGCGACCGCCCGTCCGACTAGCGCTGGGGACGGAGTCGACGGACGGCGAACAGGACGCCGGCTCCGAGGGCGAGGAACGCGGCGGAGGTGAGGGCGAGGAAGGTGTTGGTGGACGAGGAGCCGGTCTGGGCCAGTTCGGGGGTGCCGGCGGGCGCCGTGGTGGCGGGGGCAGGGGCGTTGGCCTTCGGGGCCTCGGCGGCCGGGACGGCCGGGACGGCGTCCTTGGTCCTGTCGGCGACGGGCTCGGCGGGCTCGGCGGCCTTGGTGGGCGTCGGCTTCGGCTTGGCCGGGGTGGTCGGCTCGGCGGCGGCGGTGTCCTGGGGGTGGGTCACCTTGACCGGCTTGAAGCCCGAGTTGCCGGGCCCCTGGGAGCCGGCGCTCTCGGTCGAGGCCAGGAGGTTGATCGTGGTCACGCCGACGGGGGTGCTGGGGGCCAGCGAGTACCGGAACTTGAAGGTCACCGAGCTGTTGGCGGCCATCCGCTGGCGCTGGGAGCCGGTGACGTCGATGACGCGGGAGCAGCCGTCCTGCAGCTGGAGGTTCTTCCACGCGCCGGTGTAGTCCTGGAACTGCACCTTGACGTCCTTGGGACGGGCCGCGGCGCCCGAGCCCGGGGTGACGAGGCCGAGGAAGGGCTCCATGCCGTGGGCGTCCTCACCGGCCTTGTTGGTGACCTTGAGGGAGACCTCGTTCCAGCTTCCGTCCGCGACCACCGAGGACTTGGCCGAGGTGATGGCGGTGTCGGGAGAGAGCCCGGGCACGTTGGTCGGAGCTTCGTACGCGCCGGTGACCCGGTAGTCCCCGCAGGCCCAGGCGGTGTCGGTGGCGAGGAGCTGGACGCCGCCGGCAAGGACGGCAGCGGCGGCGACGGTGGCGAGGCGGCGGCGGGAGAGCGCGCGGTCGTTCTTCGTAAAACGGGTGATAACGGGCATGCGCATGACGTGACTCCCCAGGGTCATCGTGCTGATGGTGTGAGTGGGTGAAGGCGACCGGCCCCGCTCCTGTCGAGCGGAAGCGCCCCCCGGCTCTGCCGGTCTCGCTCTCCGTGCCTTCACCCGTATGGACGTGCATCCCCGACGGGGGTTGCAGGCAGTTCTCGAATTTCTCGCTCGACGGGGCCGAGGGCTGCTCGGCTCCGTCGGCCGTCGGTCAGTGCTGGCGGCGCAGTCGGCGCACGGCGATCAGGACGCCGGCTCCGAGGGCGAGGAGCGCGGCGGAGGAGACGGCGAGGAAGGTGTTGGTGGAGGAGGAGCCGGTCTGCGCCAGCTCGGGGGTGCCGGCGGGCGCCGTGGTGGCGGGGGCAGGGGCGTTGGCCTTCGGGGCCTCGGCGGCCGGGACGGCCGGGACGGCGTCCTTGGTCCTGTCGGCGACGGGCTCGGCGGGCTCGGCGGGCTCGGTGGCCTTGGCGGTCCTGGTGGGCGTCGGCTTGGGCTTGGCCGGGGTGGTCGGCTTCGCGCTGGGAGCGGGGGCGGTGGTGTGCACCACGCGGAAGTCGCGGGACTCGCCGCCCTTCTCCGGGAAGCCGGGGGCCCCCGCGGAGGCGACGAACACGAGGCTGGTCATCTCCCTGGGCGCCTTCGCGGAGAGCCCCACCCGGAACAGGAAGTTCGCGGCCCGACCGTTCTCCAGGCGCGGGGTGGTGGTCGCCGGGGACGCGACGGAGTACAGCGACGGGTCGCAGCCGCCGTGGACCAGCTTGACCGGCTTCCAGCCGCCCGCGGAGGCGACCTCGACCGTGACGTCCTTGGCCTCCAGGCCGCCGGCGGCCGGGTTGTAGATCCCGAGCAGCGCGGAGATGTTCTGGTACGGGGCGCCGGTGAAGTTGGTGACGCTGACGCCGACCTCGACCTTGGGGCCGCCCGCGGTGATGGTCTGGTTGCCCGGGGTCATGATGAACCCGGCCTGGTAGGAGCCCTGGTGGTCGGCGGCGGGCGCCTCGGCAACGCTCGCGGTGGTCTTCGCGTGGGTGGTGGTGGCGCTCTCCCCGCAGGCCCAGGCGGTGTCGGTGGCGAGGAGCTGGACGCCGCCGGCGAGGACGGCGGTGGCGGCGAGGGTGGCGATGCGGCGACGGGAGAGTGCGCGGTCGTTCTTCTCAAAACGGGTGATAACGGGCATGCGCATGACGTGACTCCCCAGGGTCATCGTGCTGATGGTGTGAGTGGGTGAAGACGACCGGCCCCGCTCCTGTCGAGCGGAAGCGCCCCCCGGCTCTGCCGGTCTCGCTCTCCGTGCCTTCACCCGTACAGACGCGCATCCCCGGAGGGGGTTGCAGGCGAGTTCCGAAAAGTTTTCGGGACTCTTCGGCGGGCTTCGGGGGGCCACTCAGGTGGTGGTTGGTATGACATGAATGATCCGGAAGGTCTGGATCGTTGGGCCAGGTCGGTGACTTTTACGCGGCCGGATAGGGGAGCCCCACCGGTCAGGGTACGTCTCCGCTCCACCACCCGGGCGACGCCGGGTGACCGGAGCCCGGAGGACGCACCCGTATGCCGCGTGGCAACCCTGGCCGTCTCGTCCGGAGTGTGGCCGCACTCGTGCTGGTGTCCGTCGCCGCCCTCCCTGCCGCCGTGGAGCTGGCCGGCCCCTCGCCGTTCGGCGTGATCGGGCCGGGGGCGCCGGCCGACCGGGCGGTGCCGCCGCACACGGCCCTCCGCGCCGACCGGCAGGCATCCGAGGCCGCCCCGACCGTCGACATACGCCGCACCGGGGACCCGGCCAACCGGATCACCCTGGTGCTGCTCGGCGACGGCTACACGGCCGACGAGCAGGACCTCTTCCGGCAGCAGGCCGACAGGGCCTGGCACGCGCTGATGGACATCGAGCCCTTCCGCACCTACCAGGGCTTCTTCAACATCAGGCGGGTCGAGGTGGTCTCCCCGGTCTCCGGGATCGCCGAGTCCGAGAGCCGCGGCCGCAAGACCGCCACCCCGCTCGGCATGCACTTCTGGTGCGAGGGCACCGCCCGGCTGCTCTGCGCCGACGAGGCCACCACCGCGCGGTACGCGGGCGCCGGCGCCGGGCCGCAGTACCTGATAGCGCTGGCCAACTCCGCCGAGTACGGCGGCGCCGGCGGTACCGGGGTGACCACCCTCGCGGGCGGCAGCCCGGACGCCGGGCGGATCATCCAGCACGAGATCGGGCACACCGTGGGGGATCTCGGCGACGAGTACGACAGCGCTCCTGACGACGCCGACTACCCGAACCTCGCCACCCTCAACGCCGACGACATGCGCAGGAAGCAGACCAAGTGGTGGCGCTGGCTCGGCGCCGAGTCCCCGGACGGGGCCGGCGTGATCGGGGCGTACCGCAGCGTCAACGGCCTCTACCGGCCCACCCAGGACTCGGTGATGCGCACTCTGGGCAGCGCGTACAACCTCCCCTCGCGGGAGGCGATCATCGAGGAGCTGTACCGCAAGGTCCGGCCGACCGACGACCCGATGCCCGCCCCCGGCGAGGTGGCCGGGCGGCCCCGGCTCGACGTCCGGCCGCTGCCGCTGACCGGCCCGCGGCAGCTGAAGGTGGAGTGGACGGTGGACGGCGTCCCGGTGACGCCGCAGCCCGCCGACGACTCCTGGCTGGACACCGCCCGGCTGGAGCTGGCCCCGGGCCGGACGGCCACCGTGACGGCGACCGTCCGGGACACCACCGACTGGGTGCGGGACGAGGCCTTCCGGGAGCGCTACATGACCCGCTCGGTGTCCTGGACGCTGACCGGCTGACGCCCGGTTCGCACCGCCCGGATCTGGGCGTCCAATCATGGGATGACTAGTCTGGTCGGACTATGACCGTGGAGCCCGATCGTTCAGCCCCGTCCCTGTCCGTCCCCGCTCCCCGATCCACGGCCGAGCCCCCGGCCGTCCCCACACCTGTGCCTGTGACCGCACCCGCGCCCGCACCGCCCGGCGGTCGTGCGGCCTGGCTGGCCTGGTCCATCGGCGTCAGCGTCTACATCCTGGCCGTCATCCACCGCACCAGCCTCGGCGTGGCCGGACTGGACGCCGCCGACCGCTTCGGCATCGGCGCCTCGGCGCTCTCCACCTTCTCGATCCTCCAGGTGCTGGTCTACGCGGCCATGCAGATCCCGGTCGGCCTGCTCGTCGACCGGTTCGGGCCGCGCCGGGTGCTGCTGCTCGGTGTCCTGCTGCTGAGCGCCGGTCAGCTGGCCTTCGCGTTCAGCTCCGCCTTCGGCCCCGCGCTGGCCTCTCGCGCCGTGCTCGGCTGCGGTGACGCGATGACCTTCATCAGCGTGCTGCGGATCGCCGCCCGGTGGTTCCCGGCGGCCCGGAACCCGTTCGTGGCCCAGCTGACCGGCCTGGCCGGGATGGGCGGCAACCTGGTCACCACCGTGGTGCTCGCCCGGGCGCTGCACAGCGAGGGCTGGACGCCCACCTTCACCGCGATCGCCCTGCTGGGCGTGGTGGTGTTCGCGCTGGTCGCGCTCTTCCTCCAGGACACGCCGCCCCACCAGGAGCCCGCCGTACGGCCCGACCCGGTACGGGCGGATGCGGTACGGCCCGACGCGGTACGGGCGGCGCGGCCGAAGGTCGGCCGGCAGGTCCTCGCCTGCTGGCGGGAGCCGGGCACCCGGCTCGGGCTCTGGATCCACTTCACCACCCAGTTCCCCGGCAACGCCTTCGGCCTGCTCTGGGGCCTGCCCTACCTGGTGCAGGCGCAGGGCATGTCCCGGGCCGGGGCCGGCGGGCTGCTGACCCTGCTGGTGCTCAGCAACATGACCTTCGGCTTCGTCTTCGGCCGGCTGCTCTCCGCCTCGGCGCGGGCCCGGATGCCGATCGTGCTGACCGTCGTCGTGACCACCGGGCTCGGCTGGGCGCTGGTGCTGGCCTGGCCCGGCGGCCATCCGCCGACCTGGCTGCTGGTCGGGATCATCCTGGTGATGGGCAGCAACGGACCGGCCTCGCTGGTCGGCCTCGACTACGCGCGCGCCCGCAATCCCGCGGAGCGGCTCGGCACCGCCTCCGGGATCGTCAACATGGGCGGCTTCATCGGCACGATGATCACCCTGTTCGGCATCGGCGTGCTGCTGGACGCGCTCTCCCCGGACGGCGCCGGCGCGTACTCGGCCACCGCCTTCCGCTGGGCGTTCTGCTGGCAGTACGTCCCGTTGGCGGTGGGGACGGCGATGATCCTCAGGCTGCGGCGGAAGGTCATGGCCACAAACCCGTAGGGCTTCCCACCTGCGGAAACGCGGTATGCCTCACGTGAAGTGAGGCATACCGAGCGCATATCGACGGTTCGCCTGTTCGAACGGGTGAGGTGTCGGCGCCGGATTGACGCACGGACGCACGGGTCGCGCCGACCCGGCGCGCGCTGGTGCGTGTACGCCGGGTGGTGCCCGCCGGCTCAGATGGTGACCGAGAAGTTGGCCAGCACCCGCTCGGCCAGTTCCCGGTCGCCCTCGACGGAGACGTGGCCGGCCCGGCCGCGGCCGCAGGCGAGCCGCAGGTAGGTCTCCCAGCCCATGGTGAGCTGGACGTCGGGGGCCAGGCTGATCGACTCGTCCACGGTGCAGTGGCCGGTGGCGTCCACCCGGACGGTGCGCAGGAACTCCACCGGGCCGGTGACGTCCAGCACCAGGGTCGTCCCGGCCGGGGCCCCGGCCTTGGTGGCGACGGCCTTGGGCAGCAGCTCCAGCAGCAGGTCCCGGGTGATCAGGGCGGCCGGGGCGTCCAGGTTGCCCGGGGTCTCCAGGGCCCGGCGCAGGTCCTGCTCGTGCACCCAGACGTCGAAGGCCCGCATCCGCAGCAGCTCGTGGTACGGGACGTCCCTGGCCAGCGGCCCGGCCGGCCAGCGCACCGGCTCCTCGGGCGTCTGCTTGGCGTTCCGCAGCGCCCGGGAACGGCGGATGATCGTGTACTCCAGCTCGCTGGTCATCTCCAGCGCGGTGTGGCAGCGGCGCTTGTCGACCGGCAGTTCGATGTAGCGGGCGAACTCGGTGGTCACGTGACGGAGGTCACGCGGCAGCGAGTGGATCGGGCGCGGGTCGCCGAGCAGGTCGGACTCGACCGCGATCACATGTGAGACGACGTCCCGGACGGACCAGCCCGGGCACTCGGTGGCCCGGTTCCAGGAGTCCTCGGGAAGGCGGGCGACCAGCTCCGATATGGACTCGATGGTCTGGGTCCACGCCTCGGTGTAAGCCTGCACGGTCTGGTTGTCCGTCACGGGAATCTCCGGCCCTCCGTCAGCTTCCTTGCCGCCTGTGCCCCGCCGTCACGGCCGACCGGGATGGTCCGGCTTTCCGGGCGCACACGCTAACCGCACGTTACGCTGCCGGGAGACAGCTGGGCAGCGCTTTCGGGTGACGATCGTAGGTCTCTTGCCGTGGACGGTGGTACTGTGCGCGCTTCATTGATCCAACTCGCGGTTTCCGACGTGGAACCGCCCGCCGAGCGGAGGGCTCGGGCGGCGGCCCTGGTGCGGGCTCAGCAGGGCGCCGATCTGGTGGTGCTCCCGGAGCTGTGGCCGCTCGGCGGTTTCGCCTACGACCTCTGGTCGGACGGTGCGGAGACGCTGGACGGGCCCACCTCGGACGTGATGTCGGCCGCGGCCCGGGCCGCCGGGGTCTGGCTGCACGCCGGTTCGATCGTCGAGCGCGATCCGGACGGGCCGATCTACAACACCTCGCTGGTGTTCTCCCCGGACGGGGAGCTGGTGCACACCTACCGCAAGATCCACCGGTTCGGCTTCGACAGCGGCGAGGCGGTGGTGATGGGTGCCGGGCAGGAGATCGTCACCGCGCCCACCGACTTCGCCACCCTGGGCCTGGCCACCTGCTACGACCTGCGCTTCCCGGAGCTGTTCCGGGCGCTGCTGGACGCCGGCGCGCAGCTGCTGGTGGTCCCGGCGGCCTGGCCGGCCCGGCGGCGCGAGCACTGGACGCTGCTGGCCCGGGCCCGGGCGGTGGAGGAGCAGGCCTTCGTGCTGGCCTGCAACACCGCCGGTACGCACGCCGGGGTCGAGCAGGCCGGGCACAGCATCGTGGTGGACCCGTGGGGCCGGGTGCTGGCCGAGGCGGGGGCGGACGAGCAGGTCCTGACGGTCGAGTTCGACCCGGCCGAGGTGGCGAAGGCGCGGGCGGAGTTCCCGGTGCTGCGGGACCGCCTGCTGGGGATCCCGGCGCCGGTCCAGCGCTGAGCCGGGGAGGGGCCGGGGCGCGGTGGACGGCGTTCCGGGAGGGTTGGTTCGTACCTGGGCCGGTCGGGTTTGAGAAGATGAGCACTCGTCGTGTTCCCCGCCGGCCCGTACGAGGGCCGGCACGGTAGGCCGCCCGAGGAGGTCGCGCCCATGCCTGACAACGGCGCAGGCGACACCCCCCGCCCCGTCATCCACCGCAACAGCCTGCGCGAGCAGATCGCCGGCGCGCTGCGCGAGGAGATGATGGCCGGTCGACTCGCGGCCGGCCGCAACTTCACCGTCAAGGAGATCGCCGAGCTGTACGGCGTCTCCGCGACCCCGGCCCGCGAGGCCCTGGTCGACCTCGGCGCGCAGGGTCTGCTGCGGGCCGAGCACCACCGCGGCTTCACCGTGCCCGAGCTGGGCTGGGACGACTTCCTGGAGATCTTCGAGTCCCGGGTGCTGATCACCGACAGCTTCCACCGCCAGTACGCCACCCGCCGCGCGCTGCCCGACCTCAGCCGGCTGCCCTCGCTGCACCGCCGGGCCGACGCGGCGGTGCGGGCCGCCCGGGCCGGCAACCTGGACGTGATGGTGGGCTGCGACCGCCGGTTCTGGCAGGAGGTCGGCGGGCTGCTCGGCAACCGCCGGATCGCCGACTACCTGGACTGGCTGCGGGTGCAGTCCTGGATGTTCGCCGCGCCCTACCTGCGGGAGCTGCCCGTGCTGGGCGGCGTCTGCTGGGAACGCCACCCGGACCTGGTCGAGGCGATCGAGGCCGGCGATCCGGCCGGTGCGCACCGGATCATCTGCGAGTACAACCTGTACACCGTCCGGCTGCTGGCCGGGCTGGCCGGGCGGTCACTGGAGTCGGTGACCGTCCTGGGGCTGCTCACCGAGGCCGTCGGGGAGGAGCCGCCGGCGGCGCCCGTCGAGCCGCCGCCCGCGTCGGCGGTCCCGCCGGAGCCGGCC
>NZ_JAHSQD010000334.1 GCF_020103755.1 Streptomyces sp. LS1784 | reverse complement strand
GCCCGGTTCGCCGCCGCCCGCCGAACCGCTGCAGCCGGACGCGGCCGTCAGCACCACCCCGGCCAGCAGTACCCCCGCGGCCCACCGCAACGTCCCCGTCCGCCCCAGCCCGTGCACGTCCCGCCCCTCCCCGGGACCGGTCCGGCGACCGGTCGGCATCAGCTAAGCACACCCGGCACCGGCCGGCGGCCACCGACGGTGAACGGCACGTGGCCGTGGGCGAACGGGACATCGAACCCGTCCGGCCCACGGCCACCGGCGCGCAGCGGCGCCCGAACCGATCAGGAGTGCTCGGGAGTCCTCGGGAGCACCCGAGGCGCCCGCACCGGGGCTCAGTCCTGCTTCAGGTTCGGCACCTGCCAGTCGATCTCCGCGCCGCCGAAGGAGTCCAGCGCGGCGTTGATCTGCGAGAACGGACGGCTGCCGAAGAACAGCTTGGCCGACAGCGGCGACGGGTGGGCCCCCTGCACCACCACGTGCTTGGTGGTGTCGATCAGCGGCAGCTTCTTCTTCGCGTAGTTGCCCCACAGCACGAAGACCACCGGCTCCTCGCGGTCGCTCACCGCCTTGATCACCGCGTCGGTGAACTTCTCCCAGCCCTTCGCCTTGTGCGAGTTGGCCTCGTGCGCGCGGACCGTGAGCACCGCGTTGAGCAGCAGCACGCCCTGCTCGGCCCAGTGCATCAGGTAGCCGTTGTCCGGAGCGGGGACGCCCAGGTCGGCGTCCAGCTCCTTGAAGATGTTGCGCAGCGACGGCGGCGTCTTGGTGCCCGGCAGCACCGAGAAGCTCATGCCGTGGGCCTGGCCGTTGTCGTGGTACGGGTCCTGGCCGAGCACGAGCACCCGGACCTTGTCGTACGGAGTGGCCTCCAGCGCGGCGAACTCCTGGCCGCTCGGCGGGAACACCTCGTGCTCCGCGCGCTGGGCCGCCACGAAGGCCGCCAGCTCGGCGAAGTACGGCTTCTCCGTCTCGGCGCCCAGCACCTCGCGCCAGGACTCGGGGAGCTCCAGCCCGCCGCCCTCGCCGGCCTCGACCACGCCCGCCTCGACCGTGTCCGTCACGACATCTACCTCCCACACCGCGGCTGCTGCGCCGCACGCCCTCTTTCACCCCGAACGCTACACAGCCCCACCGACAACTCACTCCCCCGGAGCGGGCTCCGGGCTCCGGGCGGCCGCCCGCTCCACCCGCAGGTGCTCCACCGCGTTGAGCGCCACCAGCAGCACCGCGAGCACCACCAGCACCACCAGCGCCGGCAGCCGCACCATCGCGGGCAGCAGCGCCAGCACCACCGCCGCCGCCGCGATCCGGGTCGTCGCGACCTGACGGAACATCATCCACCGCGTGTACCCGAAGGTCAGCAGGTACAGCCCGCAGCCGCCGTACAGCAGCGCCACCGGACCCGCGCCGAGCGCCCGCCGCGGGTCCGCGACCGTCTCCCCGAAGCCGACCGCCACCCCGATCACCCCGGCGGCCAGCGCCAGGTGCCCGTACTGGAAGATCCTCCGGACGACGTCCCGGCGCGAGTCGGCGACCTCCACGGCGTGCCGCATGGCGTCCGCCGCGTACACGAAGTACTGCCACCACAGGCCCGCCGAGATGGTGAACGCGACCGCCACGGCGGCGAGTTCGGCCGCGTCCAGCCGCGCCGCGGCCGCCGTGCCGCCGATCCCGACGATCGACTCGCCGAGCGCCACCAGCAGGAACAGCGCGAACCGCTCCGGCATGTGCGCCGGGTGGTACGCCACCACCGCGAGCCGCCGCCGGAACAGCAGCGGCGCGGTCAGGTCGCCGAGCGCGGCCGCCGCCCACAGTGCGAGCCGCGGCCCGTCCGGCAACAGCCCTCCCGCCAGCAGCAGCGGCCCGCTGACCAGCACACCCACCCCGTACGGACCGCGCCAGACACCCGGGATCCGGACCACCAGGAGCAGCAGCACCACCCGGGCCAGCCAGTACGCGGCGCCGAGCAGCACGCCCCGCCCGCCGTACGCCCCCGGGACCGCCAGCGCCATGAACAGGCCGGCCAGCCCGACCAGCAGGATGCCCAGCCGGTCCCGCAGGTTGTCCACGTCCCGGATGTTGGCCTGCACGGTGGTGCCCACCCAGCACCAGTACACCGGCACGAACACCACCAGCGCCCGGACCAGCCCGGTCACGTCGTGGTCGTGGTGCAGCAGCCCGGAGACCTGGGTGATCGCGAAGACGAAGACCAGGTCGAAGTACAGCTCCGCCCAGGTGACCCGCTTCTCCCCCGGTCCCAGCGCTTCCCCCGTGACACCCATCCGCCCGGCCCTCCCCGCAGGTACGAAGCGGCCCCGCTCCGGCGACCGGCCGGAACGGGGCCCACGACAGCACCGCAGAGGCTAGACCAGCTCGACCAGGTCCGCGATCGACTTGACCACACGGGTCGGCCGGTACGGGAAGCGCTCCACGTCGTCGGCGGCGGTCAGGCCGGTGAGCACCAGGATGGTCTCCATGCCGGCCTCCATGCCCGCGACGATGTCGGTGTCCATCCGGTCGCCGATCATCACCGCCGTCTCGGAGTGGGCGCCCGCGGTGTTCAGCGCCTCGCGCATCATCAGCGGGTTGGGCTTGCCGACGAAGTACGGGTCGACACCGGTCGCCTTGGTGATCAGGGCCGCGACCGAGCCGGTGGCCGGCAGCACGCCCTCGGTGGAGGGGCCGGTCTCGTCCGGGTTGGTGCAGATGAACCGGGCGCCCTGGTTGATCAGGCGGATCGCCTTGGTGAGCGCCTCGAAGGAGTAGGTGCGGGTCTCGCCGAGCACGACGAAATCGGGCTCGCTGTCGGTCAGCACGTACCCGGCGTCGTGCAGCGCCGTGGTGAGGCCGGCCTCGCCGATCACGTAGGCGGTGCCGCCCGGCCGCTGGGTGCTGAGGAACTTGGCGGTGGCCAGCGCCGACGTCCAGATGTTCTCGGCCGGGATGTCGAGTCCCATCCGGGCGAGCCGGGCGTGGAGGTCACGCTGGGTGTAGATCGAGTTGTTGGTCAGTACCAGGAACGGCTTGCCGGACTCCCGCAGCTTGCTGATGAACTCGCCGGCCCCCGGGATCGGGGTGCCCTCGTGGATGAGGACCCCGTCCATGTCGGTCAGCCACGACTCAATGGGCTTGCGCTCTGCCACGTAGGTGTCTCCCTCGGTCTTGCAAAAGCTCTGAACGATCTCGCACATCGCTCCGGACCGGACACCATCGGCCGGCCGGGCGCCACAGGCTGCCCCAACGCCGACCAGCGTAGTCGGGGCGGGGAACTGGTCCAGCTCCACCTGCGCAGCCTGCCGCTCCCGGCCGTTCCGGCGGAACCGGGAGCAAACGGGCACCTCGTGATTGAGTGGGCGCATGAACCCGCAGACGACCTCCCGTCCGTTCCGCGTCGGCCTGATCGGCTACGGCCTGGCCGGCTCCGCGTTCCACGCACCGCTGATCGCCACCACGCCCGGGCTGCGGCTGGACGCCGTGGTCACCGCCAATCCCGACCGGCGCGCCCAGCTGGCGCGCGAGCACCCCGACGCCCGGGCCGTGGACACGCCCGAGCAGCTGCTCGCCGACCCGGACGCGCTCGACCTGATCGTCATCGCCTCCCCCAACCGCACCCACGCGCCGCTCGCCCGCGCCGCCCTGCGGGCAGGCCTGGCCACCGTGGTGGACAAGCCGCTGGCCGGCACCGCCTCCGAGGCGCTGGAGCTGTGCCGGCTCGCCGAGGCGCAGGGCGTCCTGCTCTCGGTCTTCCACAACCGGCGCTGGGACGGCGACTTCCTCACCGCGAGCCGGCTGGTGCACGGCGGCGCGCTCGGCCGGGTGCACCGCTTCGAGTCCCGCTTCGAGCGCTTCCGCCCCAAGCCCAAGCCGGGCTGGCGGGAGCTGGCGGACCCGGCCGAGGTCGGCGGCACGCTGTACGACCTGGGCAGCCACCTGGTCGACCAGGCGCTCACCCTGTTCGGGCCGGTCGAGACGGTGTACGCGGAGATCGACGTGCGGCGCGACGGCGCGGTCGTGGACGACGACGCCTTCCTCGCCCTCACCCACGCCTCCGGCACCCGCTCGCACCTGTGGACCAGCGCCGTCACCCCGCTGATCGGCCCCCGGCTGCGGGTGCTCGGCGACACCGCCGGATACGTCAAGCCCGGCATGGACCCGCAGGAGGCCGACCTGCGGGCGGGCCTGCGCCCGGACGGCACCCGCCCCTGGGGCGCCGACCAGCCCTCGCACTACGGCACCCTCGGCACCGACGAGTCCGCGATCTCGCTGCCCACCGACCCGGGCGACTACCCCGCCTTCTACACGGGCGTCGCCGCCGCCCTGACCACCCCGGGCACCCCGCCCCCGGTCGACCCGCGCGACGCGGTGGCCGCCCTGACCGTGCTGGAGGCAGCCCGCGCCTCCGCCGCGACGGGGACGGCGGTCCGCCTGGGCTGACGGACGCCTTGTCGGGCCTGCCGCTCCACCTCTCGCATAACTTCTAAGATGATTCGATGATCAGTCAGCTGGGGTGGCAGGCCGACGGCGAGGAGCGCCTGCGGCGCGAGCAGGAGTGGTCCGCCGAGCAGAAGAAGCGCGAGAAGGCGTGGACCGAGGAGTTCGAGGAGCGCCGGAAAGCCCTCCAGTCCGAGGAACACCAGCTGGCCACGTCCATCGCCGCGAACCGGGCGGCCTGGGCGGACGGCCGCCGGAGCGGAGCCGCATTCGCCGGCTACGTCGACGTCACCGGGCCCGACGCCGTGCCCGTACGCATCGCGGTGGTGTGGCTCGGACGGATCGGAGCCACCAGGAGACCGCTGAACGACTACGACCCCCTCCGGTTTGTCTCCGGCGCCGGCGGCGGCGAGGGCGTCCTCCTCCTCATCCCCGTCGCCGCCCTCGTCGGTCTGAACTTCGGACTCCGCTGGCTCGTCCTGCGGCTGCTCGGCCGCCCGCGCTGGGCCGTTGCCGCCAAGGCGGGAAGCGACCGGGGCAAGCGCGGGGGCAACACCGTCCTGCTGCGCACCCGGGACCGGGCGACGGCCCTGAAGTACGCGGCCGCCCTGGCCGACCGGATCGAGCAGGACGGGACGGCCGCCCTCACACCCCGATGACCTCCACCGCCGAGCCCAGCCCCCGGAAGTCCGCCACGTTGCGGGTGTACAGCGGCAGCCCGTGGGCCGAGGCGACCGCGGCGATCATCAGGTCTATCCGGCGCGGGCGCGGCTGCCGCCCGGCGGCGATGGTGAGGGTGACCAGTGTCCCGTAGCGGGCGGCGGCGGCCGCGTCGAAGGGCAGCGGGTCGAAGTCCGCCATCGCCGCGCCCAGCACCTCCAGCCGGGCCGCCCGGCTGGCCGGGTCGCGGGCCATCGACACGCCCTGCTGCAACTCGGCGAAGGTGATCGCGGTCAGCTCCGGCACGGCCGGCAGGTCGGACGGGTGGAGCAGCGCCAGGTCGATGTAGACGCAGGTGTCCAGCACCCCGGCCGGCCGACGCCGGGGCGCTCTGCGGCGCTCAGCCACGCCGCCGCTCGAACGGGTCGTCGCCCTCGTCCCCCACCAGCTCCTCGGGCCCGAAGTACTCCTCGGCCTCCTTGCGCATCTGCTGGTAGTCCACCCGCGGCAGCTTCACGTGCCGCGCCACCAGCTCCTCCGCCGTGAGCCGCCGCCGCCCCGACACCGGCCGCAGCTCCGCGACCTCGACCCCGTTCCTGGTGATGTGGAAGGTCTCCCCCGCCTCCACCGCATCCATCACCGCGGCGGAGTTGTTCCTGAACTCCCGCTGGGTAATCGTCTTCACCTCTCCACGGTAGCCCCGCGTAGCACCCCTGGCTACACCCCGCACAAGCCCCGCCCGATCCGCCGAACCTCCGCCCCAGCCCGGCCAGATCCGCTAGGTTCGATCACGATCGTTCGAACAGAGGGGGGCTTCTGTCATGACCGGCACCGGCGAGAAGGATCAGAATCCATGGCTCTACGGCCAGGACGCGCCACCCGCGCGGGATCCGCTCAGCCCACCCCGCACGACCGGGCCCTGGACGGGTGCTGCGAGCCCATCCGTCCTGGTGCAGCCGGCCGTGCTCCAGCAGGGCGCCGGCGAATCGCGCCGACTGCGGAGTGAGTTGCAGTTCTCGGTCAGCCGCGTCGAACCCGACACCGCCGCGGCCGTCCAGGCTCTGAGCGGTGGGTGGGCCGGCGGCCCTGCGCTGTCGCAGGCGCTCACCTGGTGGAAGGCACGCTGGACCAGCCTCGACAACCGGCTCGGCCTGACCGCCGACCGCCTGGACGCCACCGCACGCAGCTACCTCGCAGCCGACGACTCCGCCGCGGCCGACTTCAAGGGGCCGTGAACCATGGTGACCTTCGCCCTGCTCCGCCACGCCTCCTTCGCTTCCCTCGACCACGCGGGCGGCACCTGGACCGGCGTGTCCGGCCACATGGAGCACCTCGCCGGCCAGATGCGATCCGGCGTGCTCCGGCCCCTCTCGGGCGGCGGCCCGTACGCGGCCCCAGGCTCCGGGAGCCGGCCCTGGACCGGCGCGGCCGCCGACGAGGCGGTCCGGGAGATCGGGCTCCTGACCGACGAACTGCACGCCTTCCACTACGAGGCGCTGGCCGTCGCCGCCGCGCTGCACCGTGCCCGGAAGGCCTTCACCGAGGCCCAGCAGAAGCTGCTGCGGGCGATCGGCGACGCCGAGGCCCTCGGCGCGACCGTGTCCGACGACGGCACGGCCACGCTGCCCGACCTGCCGCCCGAGGAACGCAACGACCCCGAGGCGATCGCGTACCAGAAGCGGAAGTGGGACGAACTGCAGCACCACGTCCGGGACATGACCGCGGCCCTGACAGCCGCCACCGAAGCCGACAACGCCGTGGCCGCGGCCCTGCGCGCGCTCAACCCGGAGGAGGTCGACCCGGCGACGCACCCCGACGGGGCAGCCAACGCCCTGAGCGACCTGGAGGGGGCGATGGCCATGCCGACCGACCCCAAGGCCCGGAAGGAGTGGTGGGCGGCGCTCGATCCGGCCTTGCGGGCCGGGCTGCTCGCCGCCGATGGGGGCAAGCTGATCAAGGCCGGAATCCTGGGGCCGACCGAGTACGAGTGGTCGTGGCCGGACAAGGGGGCCGGGCCGTACCACGTCCGAGAGCCCGGCGCCGAGGAGTATGCGATCCAGGCGGAGACCTATGCACTCATCGCGGGCGGCACACTCGTCCAGAACGAGGACGCGGCGCGTCACATGCTGCACTACCTCGACAACACCGGCGAGCCGCTCACCGTGGACGTGGACCGCATGCTGCGTGACGATCCCGCGTTTCGTGTGCACGTCGACGGACTACTGGCCGACCGGGAGGCCGAGTGGCGGCAAACCGCCCTCGACGCTTATCAGAAGGCGGGTGGTGCGCCGGTCGCCATCCCCGTGGAAACCGTACGCAACACGGCCAACGACTTCACATTCAAGGAGCAGCAGCAGTCGAACTGGTTCCACGCCATCGGCAGCCAAGGCTGTGTCGTCTCCGGTGTCATCACGGTGAATCCCGGCCCCGACGGGAAGCCTGTGGTGTCCACGCAGTACCAGGTCAACGTTTGGGACCGCTACAACTGGGACGAGGGCAAATCAACCAACATCGGACCCACGAACATCACGGACGACGACATGGCGAAGCTGCACCAGACTGGTCTGGCCCAGGAATACGACATCAGCGGACGAAGCACCCCGATGACCTGGGCCGGCAGCGGCAGCGCCCCCGTGCAACCGGCAGGTACCGGCGAACGGGGCGCCGACCGTCAGGGCACAGTCACCGACCCGGGCAGGGAGACCCGATGAAGCGGCGATGGGTGCTGCTAGGGGTTCTGCTCCTGCCACTGGTGCTGATCGCCTGCGTGGTGGGGGCGCGCCACTGGGTGCGGGAGCTGGAGCGGAACCCACCTGCCAACAGCGGGCGGCCGGGCTCGTGGATGACGGTCTCCTCGGAGCGGGCCACGGATTTCGCCCGGATACGACTGCCTGCGTCGGCGAGCGAGGTGAGGTGGTCGTACCTGATCGGGTTCCAGGACGATCTGGCGTTCCTCTCGTTCCGGCTGCCGCCAGGTGAGGAACAAGGATTCCTGGCCGGCTTGGGGATCGCGATAAAGCCGAACGCCGGCACCGACTTCGGCACCTACGGGCTGGAGGGATTCCATCAGGCCGGGGCACCAGACCCGACGACCGCGGGGCCCCTGCGGTACGGCTCCTTCATCGCCGAGCCACTGCCTGGGCACAACAAGCGCCTCGGGGAGTCCGTGTGGCTGGCGGCGGAGGCGGACGGTGGCACGCGGGTGTGGGTTTCCGCGATGGATGCGCCGTAACGGAATCCCGCCGGAGTCGGGAACCCGGCGGGCCGCAGGAGGAGTTCGACATCGTCGGTAGGACCAAGCCGATCACCATCCAACTCGACGACCCCGCCGCCCCCGGAGGGAAGACGCCATGACGCGCAAGCAACGATGGGTACTGCTGCTGGCGATCGTGGCGCCGCTGGCGTTGGTGGGGGCTGCTGTGGGGGGCCTGTACTGGCTGCGAGAGTGGGACCGGCATCCAGCACCGGACAGCGGGCGGCCCGGATCGTGGATGACGGTCACCTCGGAGTTCGTCATGGAGTTCTCGCGCGTGCGGCCGCCCACGTCGGCGGGCGAGGTGCATTGGGCCTACCAGAAGGGGTTCCAGGACGACGCCGCATACCTCTCGTTCCGGCTGCCTCCAGGGGAGGAGGAGCGGTTCCTCGCGGATCTGAAGATGACGGTGAAGCCGAGCTTCGAGAACCGGGTCGACAGCAGTGCGCTGACGGGGTTCCAGCGGGCGGGGGCACCGGATCCGAAGGCGGCGGGCCCCTTGCGGGAGGGCTCCTTCCTCGCCGAACCGTTGCCCGGGCACAACAAGCGGCTCGCGGCCACGGTGTGGCTGGCGGCGGAGGCGGACGGGGGCACTCGGGTGTGGGTGGACGCGGGGGATTCGCCGTAGGGATTTGGTCGAAAGCAGGAACCCGGCGGGCCGCAGGATCGTCCTGCTGGTACGTCAGGAAGCCGAGGGGGCACCGGGAGGGGGAGCGCGCCGTGGCTGTTGTCGCGATGCTGCTGGGCCTGCTCCGGGTGTTGACCGGGGAGTTGGTGGCCGACAGCGGGACGCTCGCGTCCGTTGCCGCCGTCGCGGCAGTGGCGCTGGTGGCCGGGGCGGTCGCCGGGGCGCTGGCCGGGGCACGGCTGTTGGGGGCGCGGGCGCCGGCGGCGGTG
>NZ_JAHSQD010000333.1 GCF_020103755.1 Streptomyces sp. LS1784 | reverse complement strand
GGGCGCCGGCCGGCTCCGCGCGCGCTGGGGGAGGGGGGTCAGGCGGCGGCGCCCTGCCGGCGGGCGCGGACACTGGTGACCAGCTGGGCGCGGATGCGGGCGGGGACCTCGGGGGCGAAGCGGGCCAGGTAGTGGTCCAGGTGGGTCTCGTCGCCGGCGAGGAAGGGCAGGTCGAAGACCAGGAGCTTGCGCACCGCGAGCAGCGGGACAGGGGAGCGCAGCGGCCTGAAGGAGTGGTTCCACAGGCCGGGTTCCTCGCAGACCGGGTGGAACTGGCCGATCATCAGGCCCTGTTCGACGAACTCGTCCTTGGCCTTGCGCTGGAGCTCGTCCAGCACGGTGGAGTCCTCGCGGTCCAGCTGGGGCAGCACCAGCAGCACGGTGAGCAGCTCGCGCTCCGACTCCTCCCGAAGGCCGGCGAGCAACTCGTCGTAGCGGGCGCGCAGTTCGACCACCAGGGCGGGAAGGTCCCGCCCGGGGGAGCCGTCGGCGACGGCGATGTGGAACAGGCCGCGGCGCAGCGAGGGCTGGGTGTAGGGGCAGACCGGGCCGCTGCGGCCGAGGTCGGGGTGGGAGGTGGTGAGGAAGGCGCGGGCCCAGGCGAGGGTCTCCACGGCTTCGGGGCGGTCGGCGGCGTGGCCGGCGTCGATGGCCTCGGCGCTGTACAGGCGCAGCGCACCGGCGACGGCGGTGGCGGTGGCGGTGGGGGCGGTCAACGGGGCCCCCGCCAGACCGGGGCCAGACGGGGGCCGCCGCCGGGCAGGGCGATGGCCTCACCGAAGCGGGTGAAGCCGCCGCCGGCCAGGAGGTGGGCGCCGGCCGGGGAGCTGGTCTCGGCGTAGGCGGCCTGGCCGGCGGTGTCGACCTCGGTGAGGAAGGCGTGCAGCAGGGCCTCGCCGGCGCGGGTGCGGCGGGCGTCGGGGCGCACGCCGACGAAGGCGAGGTAGTGGTGGGAGCGGTGGCGTGGGTGGCGCAGGGTCTGCAGGCGGGTGATGGCCTCCAGACGGTGGGCCGCCTCCCGGTGTCCGGGGGCGTCGATGGCCTCGGCGAGGGCGTCGGTGGTGGCGCCGTCGTGAAGGCCCGGGTTCTCCCACAGGCCGGGCGGAAGGAACAGCAGTGCCCCCAGCGGCTTCCCGTCGCCGCAGGCCGGGCCGCTGTCGGCGGTGGCCCGGTGGGCGACCAGCACGCCCCGATGGGCCAGGCACTGTTCGACGTGGACGCGGAAGAAGGCGGGCAGGACGCGCGCGCGGTGCTCGGGGTCGGGGAAGGCCCACAGCATCAGCGCGTCGTCGGCGAAGGCGCCGGCGAGCACGGCGGCGAGGGCGCTCTCCTCGCCCGGGCGGGCCGGGCGCACGGCAGGCCGTACGGCGGGCTGTAAGGCGGTGCCCGCGGCGGCGGGCAGGGCGGTGGCGGTGGTCAACGGGCACTCTCCTCGAACGAGGGGGCGGACGAAGGGGAAGGCGGGTCAACGGGAACATCCGGCGGGCCGGCCGGAACATCCGGCCGGTCGACCGGCACATCCGGCGGCCCGGCCGGCACATCGGCAGGAAGGCGCGTGGCCGAGGCGGCCAGGGCGCAGACGCGCGCGTGCAGCGGCGCCACCCACCCCTGCGCCTCGGGCTTGATCAGCACGCTGCGCAGCACCCGCGCCCCGCCCGCGTCCGCCCGCACGCCCGGGTGGCGGCGGGTGAAGTCGGCGGCGTCCACGCGCAGCACGCTCAGGTACACCGGGTCGTGCTCGTCGGCCATGCCCTGACGCAGGACGCGCTCGCCGGCGGCGTCGACGGCGGACAGCGCGGGCACACCGGCGACGGTGGGGAAGTAGGTGACGATGTCCAGCTGCGGCTCCTGGTACAGCGTCAGCTCCGTGCTGTCCTCGATCAGGGCGGCCCAGGCCAGGGCGGCGCGCCGGCTCGCGGCCAGCCCCGCGCCCAGGCCCTGCGCGGTGAGCGGCAGCAGCTGCAGGGTCAGCCACAGGGCGGCGGCCGAGGCCCCGGCGCGCGAGCACTCCAGGCTGATCTCGCCCAGGTGCAGCTCCGCGTCGGTGAAGTAGGTGTACGGGGAGTCGTGGGCGAAGTGGCGCCCGATGCCGGGGTCGGCGAACAGCACCGCCCCGCAGCCGTACGGCTGGAGGCCGTGCTTGTGCGGGTCGACGGTCACCGAGTCGCAGCCGGCGATCGCCCGCCACGGCGCGGTGTCCACCCCCAGCGAGGCCGCCAGCGCGTCGTCGGCGGCCAGCAGCGCGAAGAACCCGCCGTAGGCGGCGTCCACGTGCACCCGCGCCCCGTAGCGGCGCGCCAGCGGCAGGATCTCGTGCACCGGATCCACCGCGCCGAGCCCGGTGGTGCCGCAGGTGACCACCACCGTGCCCACCCGCCCGGTGCGCAGCAGCTCCTCCAGCGCGCCGGCGTCCATCCGGCCCTCGGCGTCCGCCGCCACCGCGTGGCCGCTGACGCCCAGGACGTGACACATCCGGCTGTGGGTGTAGTGGGCCTGGCTGCTGTAGGCGACGCCGCGGCCGGGGTGGCTCTGGCGCGCCACGTACAGCGCCTCCAGGTTGGCGATGGTGCCGCTGCTGGTCAGGTGGCCCACGTGCGCGGGCAGGCGGAACATGGCGGCCAGCTGCGCGACGCACTCGCGCTCCATGTCGTTGGTGGCCGGCCCGCCCTCGTAGGCGTGGTTGTTGGGGTTGAAACGCATCGCCGTCAGGTAGCCCACCAGCGCCGCCGGGTGCGGGGGCTTGACCATCTGCCCCGCGTAACGCGGATGGAAGAACGGGTAGTTGTGCTCCAGGCGCTTGGCGAAACGCTCGAACGCGGCGGCGAAGTCCGCCTCGTCCACCAGGTGCGAGGGGTGCGGCTCCAGCGGCCCGAACCGCTCGCCCCACCGCTCGGCCACCTCGGCCGCCCTCGGCAGCCAGTACCGCAGGTCCACGCTCCGGCCCTTCCCCTCAGTCCTTCGACAACAGGGGGACCGGCGCGCAGGTGAGCAGCACGCCGGGCCCCTGGCGAGTACGAGCGTTCACCGCGTGCCGAGTCTTGAGCGTTCCTCGACCGCGTCCGCAGCCACGGTGGCCACCGCGCGCAAGGCGCCCGCAACACCCGCAGCTCACCCACCGCCCCGCCCGCCGGCCCCCACCACCCCGCCCCGTTACCGCCCCGGGCACCTCCCGCACGGCCCAAGCCAAACCCCACCGGGGCGTGAGCCGGCGCTGCTGCAATCACCCCCGGACAAGGCCGCCCCACATCCCCGTCCGGGCGAGGCCGGGGGAGCTCACGCGGGAGGAACGACGCGATGGTGACCAGACGCAGGATGATCGGCGCCGCCCTGGCGACCGGAGGAGGGGTCCTGCTCGTGCGCACCACGCTGCGCCCGGCCGCCTCCGCCGCCTCCACCACCGCCGCTGCCGGGCAGGACGCGGGACACGCCCACCCGGCGGGCGCCGCCGCCCCCGACCCGGGCCCGGACGCCGGCCCCTCGCTCGTGGAGAAGTTCACCACCGCCCTGCCGCTGCCCCCGGTGCTGAGCCCCGTCGCCACCGACAACGGAGCCGACACCTACGCGGTGACCATGCTGCGCTCCTTCGCGCGGATCCTGCCCGGGCACCGCACCGAGGTCCTCACCTACAACGGCGCCTTCCCCGGCCCCGTCATCCGCGCCCGCTCCGGACGGCCGGTGATCGTACGCCAGACCAACCTGCTGGACGACCCCGTCTCCGTCCACCTGCACGGCTCCGCCGTCCCCGTGGACAGCGACGGCGGCCCGATGAACCTGCTGGGCGCCGGCGCCACCCGCACCTACACCTACCCCAACGACCAGCCCCACGCGAGCCTGTGGTTCCACGACCACGCCCACCACCTGGAGTCCGAGCACGTCTACCGGGGCCTGGCCGGCACCTACCTGCTCACCGACGCCACCGAGGCCGCCCTGCCGCTGCCCTCCGGCCGCTACGACCTGCCCATCGCGCTGCGCGACGCCCGCTTCGATTCCTCGGGCAACCTCGTCTACCGGATGGACGACGCGGCCGGCCGCGCCACCATCCTCGCCAACGGCCGCCCCTGGCCCAAGGTCGACGTCGCCGCCCGCCGTTACCGCATCCGCCTGCTCAACTCCTCCAACCTGCGCTTCTTCTCCCTGCGCCTGGCCGACGGCGGCCCGATCACCCAGATCGGCTCCGACGGCGGCCTGCTGGAACGCCCCCACACCACCGACACCATCGACCTCTCGCCCGGCGAGCGCGCCGACGTCGTCATCGACTTCTCCCGCTACCGCCCCGGCACCAGCGTCGTGCTCACCAACTCCATGCCGCCCGGCCCCGCCGAACACATCGGCCAGGTCCTGCGCTTCGACGTCGGCCGCCCCGCCCCCGACCCCTCCGCCGTCCCCGACCGGCTGCGCACCCTGCCCCCGCTGGGCCCGGTGGCCCGCGAGCGCACCATCGTGCTGAAGGTCGAGGAGGGCACGGCGGGCGCGGCCCCGCGCGGCCTGATCGACGGCCGGCAGTACGACCCGGCCCGGGTGGACGCCTCCGTCGCCTTCGGCACCTCGGAGATCTGGACGGTGGTCAACGCCAACACCGACATCCCGCACAACTTCCACCTGCACCTGGTGCAGTTCCGCGTCCTTGAGCGCAACGGAGCGGCCCCCGGCCCCGAGGAGGCCGGCCTGAAGGACACCGTGCGCCTGATGCCCGGCGAGAGCGTGCGCCTGCAGGCCACCTTCGACTCCTACCGCGGCCGCTACCCCTACCACTGCCACCTGCTGGACCACTCCGCGATGGGCATGATGGCCCAGATGGAGATCACCTGACCCGCCCACCGGGCCGCCCGCACCCACCCGCAGGCGCGGGCGGCCCTGGAAGAGACGGTCAGGTCAGGACACGTGGATGCCCTGCCCCGGCGTCAGGATGCCCGCCGGGTCGAAGCGGCGCTTGGCCTGCACCACCCGCTCCCACAGCCCCCCGTAGTGACGCCGCCAGTCCGCCTGCGTCATCCCCGGCACCGCCCCGATCAGGTACCGCTTGCCGCCCAGCTCCACCGCCAGGTCGTACAGGCGCCGGTTGCGCTCCAGCATCGCCGCGGTGTCCGCCCCCGGCCCCGGGAAGGCCAGCAGGTCGAAGTGCCAGCCCACCTCCTGCTCGGGCAGCACCGCCAGCGGCGCCTGCACCTTCGAGCGCTCGTACGGGTAGAACAGCAGCAGCCCCGCCCCCAGATCGGCGGCCGTCAGCACCTCGGCGGCCCGCGCCATGAACGCCCGCGCCGTGGACGCCGGCAGGAACACGCTCAGCCACGGCTTGGGCAGCGCCCAGAACCCGGCCGCGCGCAGGTACCCGGCGAAGCCGTCCACCCGGAAGGCGTACTCCCGCCAGCTCTGCTCCACCACCTCCGTCCGCACCGGGCCCAGCCCCGCCAGCAGCGCCGCCCGGTCCACCGCCTGCCCGGCGTCCGCGAACGCCACCAGCTCCGCCTTGTAGCGCCAGCGCGTGCCGTCCTCGCTGCGCACCACGTCGCCGACCTGGAGGTCGAAGCGGCGTTCGGCCATGACCTTCTGCTGGTCGGCGAGGTAGGCGTCCAGGTCGTCGTAGTGGAGCGAGAAGACGTGGGCGCGTTCGCGCACCCGGACCAGGGCGAGGGTGACGCGCACGATGACGCCGACCTGGCCGCCGCCGGCCAGCACCGCCTCGAACAGTTCCCGGTTGCGGGTGGGGGAGGCGGTCACCAGCTCGCCGGTGCCGGTCACCACGTCCAGCTCCAGCACGTTGTCGACCTGCATGCCGTGGCGCTGCACGCCGCCGCCGATGCCGCCGACGCTCAGCGTGCCGCCCACCGTCAGGTGGAGGTAGTCGGTGAGCACCGGCGGCACCCAGCCGGCCGCCAGGCCCGCCTCGGTGACCTGCGCCCAGGTGGCCCCGGCCTCGACGACGGCGCGCCCGGGGCGCACCGAGACGACCTTGGACAGGCCGCGGGCGTCGATGGCGATGCCGCCGCGGGGGTTGGCCTGGCCGTAGCTGGAGTGCGACTCCAGCCCGGCCTCGCCGAGCTGCGCGAGGTCGCCGCTCTGGCCGTTGACGGCCACCGGGATGCGGTGGCGGCGGGCGAAGGCCACCAGCTGCTGCACGTCGCGCACCGAGCCGGGGCGCAGCACCGCGCGGGGTGTGGCGGTGACGAGGTGTCCGAAGTCGGTGGAGAAGCGTTCCAGGCCGTCGCCCTGGAGGGTCACCGTGCCGTCGAGGGCGGGCAGTCGGGCGACATCGGCGCCGTCGGCGGTGTCGGCTTCGGTGGCCCAGGCGGTGGTGGCGGTGTTCCAGCCGATGACGGCGGTGACGGCCCCGGCGCCGGCTCCGGCGAGGAGGGTGCGGCGCGACATTCCTGACCTGCTCATATCAGAATTTCTCCGATCAGTCGTCAAATAGGGATTGTTGTACCGCAACCATCGGGTGATCACCTACTGCCCTGCACTGCCGAGCTGCTGCTCGATGCGCCGCAGCTCGGTCATCGGGTACTCCCACATCCGCACCTGGTGGGCGGGGGCGTGGGCGGGGATGTGCGCGCAGGCGGCTTGCGCCTGCGCCAGCAGCGCCCGCCGCGCCTCGGGCAGGTGGGCCACCCGCGGCCCCTCGGCGGCCTCCCGCAGCACGAACGCCAGCTTGTAGGCGTAGGCGGCCGGGCTGACCGTGAACAGTGCCCGGTAGACCCACAGGCCCTCCTCGCCGTGCAGGATCCGCCCGTTGTGGCTCAGCAGCCGCACCCGTGCCCTCAGCACCAGGTCCTCGTGCACGCGCATACCGTCGTCCCCCTTCGTCGTCCGTGTGGTTCCTCCCGTCCGCGGGCAGCACGCCGTGCGCGCCGGCCGCCCGGGACGGGGCGGTGGCGCGGGACGCGGAAGGGGATGCGCACGAGTCTGCGGGCGGGCGGTGCCGTGCGGCAAGGCGGAAGAATGGTGTGCTGTGTCCTACCGCAACCCTTGCCCGAGCTGGCAGGATTGGGGTCGGCACCCTCCCGGGGCGGGAGATGCGGGGGGCGTCGCGGCCCGTCGGGGCCCGGGGTCTAGCCTGGCCGCATGTTCGTACTGGAGCTGACGTACACCGCCGACCTGGAGTAGATCGACGCCGTGCTGGCGCAGCACATCGAGTGGCTGGACGCGCACTACGCGGCGGGCACCTTCCTCGCCTCGGGGCGCAAGGTGCCGCGCGACGGCGGGGTGATCCTCGCGGTCGGCGAGGACCGTGCCCTGATCGAGGCACTGGTGGCCACCGACCCGTTCGTGCGCGCCGGGCTGACCGAGTACCGGGTGACGGAGTTCCTGGCCACCACCACCGCCGAGGTGCTGGCCGCCCACCGCCGGCAGCTGCCCGCCTGAGGCCTGCCGCCCGCCCGTTCGTGGTGCCCCGGACCGTTCGCGCGGTTCGGGGCACGGTCGCGTTCTGGCTACGATCGGTGAGCGCGGAGCGAGGACGTATCGCGAGTTACCGACTTTCGGCGGGAGAAGACGGATGGCACACGCACGGGCCGGGCAGCCGGCGCAGCCCGGTGACCTGGTGGACGTGGCGCGGCTGGTGACGGCGTACTACGCGCTGAACCCGGACCCGCAGGAGCCCGGGCAGCGGGTGGCGTTCGGAACCTCGGGGCACCGGGGCTCGTCGCTGGACGCGGCGTTCAACGAGGACCACATCGCCGCGACCACGCAGGCGATCTGCGAGTACCGGGCCGAACAGGGCGTCGCGGGCCCGGTGTTCCTGGGCGCCGACACCCACGCCCTGTCCGAGCCGGCCAAGGCCACCGCCCTGGAGGTGCTGGCCGCCAACGGGGTGCAGGTGCTGATCGACGCCGCCGACGGCTACACCCCCACCCCGGCGGTCTCGCACGCGATCCTCGCCCACAACCGGCGCAGCCCCCGCGCGCTCGCGGACGGCATCGTGATCACCCCCTCGCACAACCCGCCGCGCGACGGCGGCTTCAAGTACAACCCGCCCAGCGGCGGCCCGGCCGGCTCGCAGGCCACCGGCTGGATCCAGGACCGCGCCAACGAGCTGATCCGCGAGGGCCTGCGCGGCGTCAAGAAGGTCCCCTACGCGCGGGCGCTGGCCGCCGCCACCACCGGGCGCCACGACTACCTCACCGCCTACGTCGAGGACCTGCCCTCCGTCCTGGACCTGGACGCGGTGCGCGAGGCGCGCCTGCGCATCGGCGCCGATCCGCTGGGCGGCGCGTCGGTGGCCTACTGGCAGCGCATCGCCGAGACCCACCGCCTGGAGGTGACCGTCGTCAACCCGGTGACCGACCCGACGTGGCGGTTCATGACGCTGGACTGGGACGGGAAGATCCGCATGGACTGCTCCTCCCCGGCCGCGATGGCCTCCCTCATCGGCCGCAAGGACGAGTACGCCATCGCCACCGGCAACGACGCGGACGCCGACCGCCACGGCATCGTCACCCCCGACGGCGGCCTGATGAACCCCAACCACTACCTGGCGGTCGCCGTCGACTACCTCTACCGCCACCGCGCCGACTGGCCCGGCGACGCGGGTGTCGGCAAGACCCTGGTCTCCTCCTCGATGCTCGACCGCGTCGCCGCCGACCTCGGCCGCACCCTGGTGGAGGTCCCGGTCGGCTTCAAGTGGTTCGTCGACGGCCTGCTGGAGGGCTCGATCGGCTTCGGCGGCGAGGAGAGCGCCGGCGCCTCCTTCCTGCGCCGCGACGGCGGGGTGTGGACCACCGACAAGGACGGCATCCTGCTCGCCCTGCTGGCCGCCGAGATCACCGCCGTCACCGGCGCCACCCCCAGCGCCCACTACCGGGAACTGACCAAGCGCCACGGCGCCCCCTCCTACGCCCGCGTGGACGCCCCCGCCGACCGCGAGCAGAAGGCCCGCCTGGCCCGGCTGTCCCCGGAACGGGTCGGCGCCGGCAAGATCGCCGGGGAGGAGATCACCGCCGTCCTCGCCGAGGCCCCCGGCAACGGCGCCCGGATCGGCGGCATCAAGGTCTGCACCGAGAACGCCTGGTTCGCCGCCCGCCCCTCGGGCACCGAGGACGTCTACAAGATCTACGCCGAGTCCTTCCACGGCGACGAGCACCTCGCCCGGGTCCAGGACGAGGCCCGCGCCCTGGTCGGCGAGGTCCTGCGGGGCTGAACCCGGCGCCCGTGCCCCGCTCCGGCTCCCGGCCGCAGCGGGGCACGGGCGCTTCCTCAGACGCGGACGGGCTCCGGCACCCGGGCCCGGACCGCTCGCTCGTCGCGCGTGGTCGCCGCC
>NZ_JAHSQD010000332.1 GCF_020103755.1 Streptomyces sp. LS1784 | reverse complement strand
GGCCGCCGTCCGCGCCCCCGGGTGCGCCCGTCCGCCCCGGCCGGGATCCCCGCCCGGGCGCCCGGGCCGTACCCTTCAGGAGTTGAAGGGGACGCCCGGCGGAGGGGTCCCCGCCCTGGGAGGGTGGATCATGTCGACGGACACACCGGGCTCGCAGTCGTCGCTGCACCGGGCGAACCTGGAACGGGTGCTCCGCGCGGTGCGGATGGCCGGCTCGCTGACCCAGGCCGAGATCGCCCGCGGCACCGGACTGTCCGCGGCCACCGTGTCCAACATCGTGCGGGAGTTGAAGGAGAGCGGCACCGTCGTGGTCGCCGACACCTCCTCCGGCGGCCGCCGCGCCCGCAGCGTCTCGCTCAGCGGGGACGCCGGCATCGTCGTCGGCATCGACTTCGGCCACACCCACCTGCGCGTCGCGGTGGGCAACCTGGCCCACCGGGTGCTGGCCGAGGAGAGCGCCCCGATCGACGTCGACGTCTCCGCCCAGCAGGGCTTCGACCGCGCCGAGGCGATGGTCGAGCGGCTGCTGGCGCAGGCCGGGTTCCGCCCCGACAAGGTGATCGGCGTCGGCCTCGGCGTGCCCGGCCCGATCGACGTCGAGACCGGCGCGCTCGGTTCCACCGCGATCCTCCCCGGCTGGACGGGCATCGCCCCGGGCCGGGAGCTGGGCGAGCGGCTCGGCATGCCGGTGCACGTGGACAACGACGCCAACCTGGGCGCGCTCGGCGAGCTGGTCTGGGGCGCCGGCCGCGGGCTGAGCGACCTCGCCTACATCAAGGTCGCCAGCGGCGTCGGCGCCGGGCTGGTGGTCAACGGCCAGATCTACCGCGGGCCGGGCGGCACCGCCGGTGAGATCGGGCACATCACCCTGGACGAGGCCGGGCCGGTCTGCCGCTGCGGCAACCGCGGCTGCCTGGAGACCTTCGTCGGCTCCCGCTACCTGCTCTCGCTGCTGGTCTCCACCCTCGGCCCGGACCTCAGCCTGCCCCGGGTGGTCGAGCTGGCGCAGCAGGGCGACCTCGGCTGCCGCCGGGTGATCGCCGACGCGGGCCGGCAGATCGGCACCGGGGTCGCCACCCTGTGCAACCTGCTCAACCCCCGCCGGGTGATCCTCGGCGGCGACCTCGCCGAGGCCGGTGAGCTGGTGCTCGCCCCGATCCGGGACTCGGTGGCCCGCTACGCGATCCCCAGCGCCGCCCGTCAGCTCTCGGTCGTCCCCGGCACCCTCGGTGGCCGGGCCGAGGTGCTCGGCGCGCTGGCCCTGGTGATGAGCGAGATGGGGGAGTCCGGCGCGCTGGGCCGCGCGTGACGCCTTCGGGCGGCAGCGGCGCCGTCCGGGTCGGCCCCGAACGGTCAACTCCACATGATTGACTTCGAATAGCCGATCCCGGACAGTCGACTCCGAATGGTCGGCCCTGACCGCATAAGCATGCCCGAACGCCCGTGCGTCAACCTGGCGTGACCCGCCTACCCCGCCCGACCTCCCGGAACGGCGGCAACCGAACAGTGGAACCGGGCGCGCCGCCCGGTGTCCGGCAGGCGGACATTAGACTCGACCGGTCGCCACCGGCCGGGACCGTCGGCCTGCCGCCGGGCCGGGCAGCGACGTCCGTCGGACCGTCCGTGGTCCGCGAAGACTGAACGAGGAGGAACGGGTGGCCCTGCTGACCCGCATTCGGGGACCGCGCGATCTCGACCGGCTCACGCCCGGACAGCTGGCCGCACTGGCCCAGGAGATCCGGACCTTCCTGGTGACCGAGGTCTCCAAGACGGGCGGCCACCTCGGCCCCAACCTCGGCGTGGTGGAGCTGACCATCGCGCTGCACCGGGTCTTCGACTCGCCGCGCGACCGGATCCTCTTCGACACCGGTCACCAGAGCTACGTCCACAAGCTGCTCACCGGCCGCCAGGACTTCTCCCGCCTGAAGATGAGCGGCGGCCTGTCCGGCTACCCCTCGCGCGCCGAGTCCGAGCACGACGTGATCGAGAACTCGCACGCCTCCACCGTCCTCTCGTACGCCGACGGCCTGGCCAAGGCCAACAAGATCCAGGGCAAGGCGGACCCGGTCGTCGCCGTCATCGGTGACGGCGCGCTCACCGGCGGCATGGCCTGGGAGGCGCTCAACAACATCGCCGATGCCAAGGACCTGCCGGTCGTCATCGTCGTCAACGACAACGAGCGCTCGTACTCGCCGACCATCGGCGGCCTGGCCAACCACCTCGCCACCCTGCGCACCACCCAGGGCTACGAGCGCTTCCTGTCCTGGGGCAAGGACGCGCTCCAGCGCACCCCGGTGGTCGGCCAGCAGCTGTTCGAGACGCTGCACGGCGCCAAGAAGGGCCTCAAGGACTTCATCGCCCCGCAGGGCATGTTCGAGGACCTCGGCCTCAAGTACATCGGCCCGATCGACGGCCACGACCTGACCGCCCTGGAGTCCGCGCTGACCAAGGCGCGCGGTTTCGGCGGCCCGGTGATCGTGCACTGCCTCACCGAGAAGGGCCGTGGCTACCACGCCGCCGAGAACAACGACGAGGACCGCTTCCACGCGGTCGGCGTGATCCACCCGGAGACCGGCCTGCCGATCAAGAGCGCGGGCAAGGACTGGACGTCCGTCTTCGGCGAGGAGATGGTCGCGCTCGGCCACGAGCGCGAGGACATCGTCGGCATCACGGCGGCCATGCTCCACCCGGTGGGCCTCGCTCCCTTCGCCAAGGCCTTCCCGGACCGCACCTTCGACGTCGGCATCGCCGAGCAGCACGCCGTCACTGCGGCCGCCGGCATGGCCACCAACGGGCTGCACCCGGTGTTCGCGGTCTACGCGACCTTCCTCAACCGGGCCTTCGACCAGGTTCTGATGGACGTCGCCCTGCACAAGCTGGGCGTCACCTTCGTTCTGGACCGGGCCGGTGTCACCGGGACGGACGGCGCCTCGCACAACGGCATGTGGGACATGTCGATCCTCCAGGTCATCCCGGGTCTGCGGCTCGCCGCCCCGCGCGACGCCGACCAGGTCCGGGCCCAGCTCCGTGAGGCCGTCGAGGTCAAGGACGCCCCGACCGTGGTCCGCTACTCCAAGGGCACGGTCGGCCCGGCCGTCGCCGCGGTCGGCCGGATCGGCGGCATGGACGTGCTGCGCGCCGCCGAGGAGCCCTCCGGCGCCCACCGCGCCGACGTGCTGATCGTCTCGGTCGGCGCGATGGCCCCCACCAGCCTGGAGGTCGCCGACCTGCTGGCCGCCCAGGGCATCACCGCCACCGTGGTGGACCCGCGCTGGGTCAAGCCGGTGGACCGGGCCCTGCCGGGCCTGGCCGCCGAGCACCGGGTGGTCGTCACGATCGAGGACAACGGCCGGGTGGGCGGTGTCGGCGCGGCCGTGGCGCAGGCGCTGCGGGACGCGGACGTGGACCTGCCGGTGCGCGACTTCGGCATCCCGCAGGAGTTCCTGGACCACGCCAGCCGGGCCGAGATCCTGGCCGAGATCGGCCTGAACGCCCAGGACATCGCACGGAAGGTGACCGCGCTGGTCGCCAAGCTGGACGCGGCGCCGGTCAGGGCCTGACGAAAAGGCCTCACGAAGGGGCCGACGTCTCGTTCGTGTCGGACCGGCCACCCGTTCCGCAGGCGACTGTTCGTCGTAACTTCGTAACAGTTCGTCACGGAACAAGCTGACAATCGCACTGAAAGGCGGGACCGGCGCCACCGGCGCCGATCCCGCCCGGTAGGTTGTCCACCGTGCCGACCCCCACCCGCCTCCGCCTCACCGGACTGGCCCAGCGCCTGCCCGAGCGTGTCCGCACCGTTGTGCGAACTGGGCCCCTCCTGCCCGAGGGCGGGCAAGGAGGGCGGTACTGGACCAGGCTGGTGCCGGTGCTCGCGCTGGTCGCGCTGCTCACCCACATCCCCTCCTTCGCCCGGCCCGTCTGGAGCCCGGACGAGGGCTTCCTGGCCACCCAGGCCCGGATGCTGGCGGACGGCGGGGTGCTGTACGACACCGTCGTGGACCGCAAGCCGCCGCTGCTGCCCTGGCTCTACCAGGCCTGCTTCGCGGTCTTCGGCTCCGCCTCGCTCTGGCCGCTGCGCACCCTGGCGGTGGTGGCCCACCTGGTCACGGCGATCCTGCTGGCCTCGATCGCCCGCGGCCGCTGGGGCAACCGGGCCGGGGCCGGGGCCGGACTGCTCTACCTGCTGGTCTCCATCGGGCTCTCCCCGGAGGACACCCAGGCGGCGACCTTCGAGGTCTTCATGCTGCCCGCCATGGTGGCCGCCTTCCGGTACGCCGAACGTCGCCGCTGGCTGGCCGCGGGCATCGCGGTCGCCCTGTGCTCACTGACCAAGCAGACCGGCGGCGCGGTGCTGTTGCCGGTGCTCTGGATGCTGTTCCAGGACGCCCGCCGGCGCGGGGTGCGCTGGCCGCCCGCACTGTTCAAGATCGGGTTCGGCTTCATCCTGCCGATAGCGCTGGTCGCGGTGATCCTCACCAAGCCCAAGGGCTTCCTCTTCTGGGTGGTCACCGGCAGCGGCGACTACGCCTCCTTCGGCGGTGCCTGGCTCCAGATGCTCGGCCGGGCGCTCGGCAACTCGGCCATCCTGGGCGTGGCCGGCCTGGGCTTCCTGCTCCCGGTCGGGCGCCGGCTCTGGCTCAAGTACCGCCACCGCCCGCTGCCGGTGGCCGGCGAGGAGCACGGCTCGACCACCGACCTGTGGGTCTGGCTGCTCTCCTCGGTCGTCGCGGTCAGCGTGGGCTTCCACTTCTTCGGCCACTACTACCTCCAGCTGATGCCGCCGCTGGTGCTGCTGGGCACCGGGGCGGTCGCCACCTCGGCGATCCGCTGGAAGCCCGTCCTGGTGTACACCACGGCCGCCGCCACGGTGTTCTGGGGCCTGGCGCTGGCCTGGCCGGGGGAGCGGCTCAGCCGCACCACCGAGGTCGCCACCGCCGTCGCCGCCCAGACCACCCCCAAGGACACCGTGCTGGTCTGGGGCATGCACCCCGAGCTGTACTGGCTTGCCGACCGCAAGCCCGCCACCCGCTACCTGACCGCCGGCTTCCTCACCAACTACAGCGGCGGCAAGGACGGCAACCAGAACGTCGGCGAGCAGTTCAGCGTCGCCAACGCCTGGCAGACCTTCGACAAGGAGCTGGCCAACGGCCTGCCCGAGGTCGTGGTCGACGACTCCGGCATCGCCCCGTACCAGCCCGTCATGGTCCCCCGGATCGAGAACCTGCTGGACACCCACTACGAGATGGTCGGCGTCTTCGCCGACACCGTGGTCTACCGCCTCAAGCACTGAGACGTCCGTACACGGCCACAGGCCTGGTGACGTCCGTACACACGAAAGGAGCCCCGGTGACCGCTCGGTCACCGGGGCTCCTTTCGTGTACGGGCTCCGCCTTACGCGGGCACCGAGGCCACGCCGGGGGCGAGGAAGGTCTTGCCGTTCACCCGCTCCGAGACGCCCTCACGGTCCAGGTACGGGGTGATCCCGCCCAGGTGGAAGGGCCAGCCGGCACCGGTGATCATGCAGAGATCGATGTCCTGCGCCTCGGCGACGACACCCTCCTCCAGCATCAGGCCGATCTCCTGGGCCACGGCCTCCAGGGCGCGGGCGCGGACCTGCTCCCCGGTGAGCACCGAGTCGCCGAAGGTCAGCAGCTCCAGCACCTCGGGGTCGAGGACCTGCTGCCCGTCCGTCCAGGTGTAGAAGCCGCGCTTGCCGGCCTTGACCACCTTGGCGAGGTTCTCGGAGACGGTGAACCGCTCCGGGAAGGCGCCGTGCAGGGTCTCCGAGACGTGCAGGGCGATGGCCGGGCCGACCAGCTCCAGCAGCACGATCGGGGACATCGGCAGACCGAGCGGCTCGACGGCCTTCTCGACGTCGGCGATCGGGGTGCCCTCGTCGATGATGTCCTGGATCTCGCCCATGAAGCGGGTCAGGATCCGGTTCACCACGAACGCCGGGGCGTCCTTGACCAGCACCGAGGTCTTCTTCAGCTTCTTCGACACGGCGAAGGCGGTGGCCAGCGAGACGTCGTCGGTCTGCTCGCCGCGGACGATCTCCAGCAGCGGCAGGATCGCGACCGGGTTGAAGAAGTGGAAGCCGACGACCCGCTCGGGGTGCTTCAGCTTCGAGGCCATCTCGGTGACCGACAGCGAGGAGGTGTTGGTCGCCAGCACGCAGGTCGGCGAGACCACGTTCTCCAGGTCCGCGAAGACGGCCTGCTTGACGCCCATCTCCTCGAACACGGCCTCGATGACGAAGTCCGCGTCGCCGAAGGCGGCGGCCTTGTCCAGCGAGCCGGAGACCAGGCCCTTGAGGCGGTTGGACTTGTCCTTGCCGATGCGGCCCTTGGCGAGCAGCTTGTCGATCTCGGCGTGGACGTAGCCGACGCCCTTGTCGACGCGCTCCTGGTCGATGTCGGTGAGGACCACCGGCACCTCCAGACGGCGGGCGAACAGCAGCGCCAGCTGCGAGGCCATCAGACCGGCGCCGACGACGCCCACCTTGGTGACCGGGCGGGCCAGCGACTTGTCCGGCGCACCGACGGGGCGCTTGGCCCGGCGCTGCACCAGGTTGAAGGCGTAGATGCCGCTGCGCAGCTCACCGCTCATGATGAGGTCGGCCAGGGCCGCGTCCTCGGCGTCGAAGCCGGCCTGCAGGCTCGCCTTGTCCGCGAGGTCGAAGTCCTTGGCGGCGGCGATGATGTCCAGCGCCTTGTAGGCGGCCGGAGCGGCGCCGTGCACCTTGCCGTCGGCGACCAGGCGGCCCCAGGCGACGGCGTCGTCCCAGGCCTTGCCGCGGTCGATCGCCTCGCGCTCGACGACGACGTCGCCCTTGAGGACCTTGGCGGCCCACAGCAGCGACTGCTCCAGGAAGTCGGCCGGCTCGAAGATCGCGTCGGCGATCCCCAGCTCGAACACGTCCTTGCCCTTGAGCTGCTTGTTCTGGTTCATCGAGTTCTCGATGACGACCTTGACGGCCTTACCGGCACCGATCAGGTTCGGCAGGATGGTGCAGCCGCCCCAGCCGGGGACGAGGCCGAGGAAGACCTCGGGCAGCGAGAAGGCCGGGACGCCCGCCGACACCGTGCGGTAGTCGCAGTGCAGGCCGACCTCGACGCCGCCGCCCATCGCCGCGCCGTTGTAGAAGGCGAAGGTGGGGACGGGCAGCGCGGCGATCCGCTTGAAGACGTCGTGGCCGCCCTTGCCGATGGCCAGCGCGTCCGCGCGCTCCTGGAGCAGCTCGACGCCCTTGAGGTCGGCGCCGACCGCGAAGATGAACGGCTTGCCGGTGATCGCGGCGCCGACGATGGTGCCCTCGGCGGCCTCGGCCTCGACCTGGTCCAGCGCCTCGTTCAGCTTGAGCAGCGAGCCCGGGCCGAAGGTGGTCGGCTTGGTGTGGTCGAAGCCGTTGTCCAGGGTGATCAGGGCCAGCTTGCCGGCCTGCAGCGGCAGGTCGAGGTGGCGGACGTGCGCGGTCGTGACGACCTCGCCGGGGAAGAGCTCGGCGCCGCGGGTCAGCAGCTCAGTGGTGCTCGTCATGGTCACTTACCACCCTCGAAGTGCGGGTTCTCCCAGATGATGGTGCCGCCCATGCCGAAGCCGATGCACATCGTGGTGAGGCCGTAGCGGACGTCCGGGCGCTGCTCGAAGCGGCGGGCCAGCTGGTTCATCAGGCGCACGCCGGAGGAGGCCAGCGGGTGGCCGAAGGCGATCGCACCGCCGTACGGGTTGACCCGCTCGTCGTCGTCCGCGATGCCGTAGTGGTCGAGGAAGGACAGCACCTGGACGGCGAAGGCCTCGTTGATCTCGAAGGCCTGGATGTCATCGATGGTCAGACCGGCCTTGGCCAGCGCCTTCTCGGTGGCCGGCACCGGGCCGATGCCCATGACCTCGGGCTCGACGCCCGCGAAGGCGTACGAGACCAGGCGCATCTTGACCGGGAGGCCGAGCTCCTCGGCGACGTCCTCGGCGGCCAGCAGCGAGGCGGTGGCACCGTCGTTAAGACCGGCCGAGTTGCCCGCGGTGATGTTGCCGTGCGGACGGAACGGGGTCTTGAGGCCCGCCAGGCTCTCCATCGTGGTGCCCGGGCGCAGCGGCTCGTCCACGGTGGCCAGGCCCCAGCCGGTCTCGCCGACCTCGGGGTTGGTGTTGCGGATCGAGATCGGCACCAGGTCGGGCTGGATGTCGCCGTTGGCGTACGCCTTGGCGGCCTTCTCCTGGGAGCGCACGGCGTAGGCGTCGCAGCGCTCCTTGGTCAGGTGCGGGAAGCGGTCGTGCAGGTTCTCCGCGGTCATGCCCATGAACAGGGCGGACTCGTCGACCAGCTTCTCCGAGACGAACCGCGGGTTCGGGTCGACGCCCTCACCCATCGGGTGGCGGCCCATGTGCTCGACGCCGCCGGCCACGACCACGTCGTACGCGCCGAAGGCGATGCCGCCGGCGGTGGTGGTCACGGCGGTCAGCGCGCCGGCGCACATGCGGTCGATCGCGTAGCCGGGGACGGACTTCGGCAGGCCGGACAGCAGGGCGGCGGTGCGCCCGATGGTCAGACCCTGGTCGCCGATCTGCGTGGTGGCCGCGACGGCGACCTCGTCGATGCGCTCGACGGGCAGGTTCGGGTTACGGCGCACGAGCTCCCGGATGCACTTGACGACCAGGTCGTCGGCGCGCGTCTCGTGGTAGATGCCCTTCGGGCCGGCCTTGCCGAACGGGGTGCGGACGCCATCAACGAAGACGACGTCCCTCGCGGTACGAGGCACGGGGGCTCTCCTCCCAGGGACCAACATTTCGAGTGGGCAGGCTGCCGCCGTCGAAGGCCCGAGCGGCGCCGCATCACGGCCATGCTACCCGCCGGTAACCAACCTGCCCAGGCCCCTCGGAGGGATCTGACCATGTGTCCCCCGACACGTTCCCCGGCCCGTCCGACCAGGAACGCCGCTCCCGGGTACGACGAAGGGGATGTCGCCCGTACGGACGACATCCCCTTCCCTGCGGTGCCTGATCGGCCGGGCCGTGATCAGCCCGCGGCCGCGGCCGCGACGAACGCGGCGGACACCGCCGCCGCCACCAGGTCCACCTGCCACTTCCGGGCGCCGAGCCCGCGCAGTGCGGCGGCCACGCTCTCGGGACCCGGGTCGGAGGGCGGCTGCCAGGAGACCCGCCGGACCAGGTCCGGCGTGATCAGGTTCTCGGCCGGCAGGTGGTACCGCTCGGCCAGCTCGCCGACCGCGCTGCGCGCGCCGGCGAGCCGGGCGGCGGCCACCGGGTCCTTCTCGGCCCAGGCC
>NZ_JAHSQD010000331.1 GCF_020103755.1 Streptomyces sp. LS1784 | reverse complement strand
CACGGCGGGGCGGTGGGCGCCGCCGGGACGGGCCCGGCGGCACGGCGCGGCAGGTCGGCCACGACCTCGAACCCGCCGTCCGGACGGGCCCTGTGGGTGAAGGCGCCGCCCGCGAGCCGGACGCGTTCGGTCAGCCCGACCAGGCCGCGACCGCCGGTGGGCGTTGCGCTGCGCGGGGTTGACGCAGATACCGAGGGCCCCGTCCCGGGAACGGCGGACGCGGGCGCGAACACAGGTGCAGGCGCGGGGCCGTTGGCCACCCGGACCCGGGCACCGTCTGCCGAGTACGCCACCTCCACGACGACGGGCGCCCCCGGCGCGTGCTTGGCGGCGTTGGTCAGTGCCTCCTGCACCACCCGGTACGCGGCGTGCTCGGAGGCACGCGGGAGCCCGTCCGGTTCGCCGGTGATCTCCGAGCGGACATCCAGGCCTGCGGCAGCCGCCTCGGCGACCAGGTGCGGAACGTCCGAGTCGGCCGGTCCGTGGGCCGCGGGGGTGCCGCCGACGCCCTCGTCCCCGTCGCGCAGGATGCCGATCACCTCGCCGAGCCTGTCGATGGCGGTGGCCGCGCCCGCCCGGATCTCCTGGACGGCCTCCCGGTGGGGCCGGGCCAGGTCGGGGGCGAGCTTGAGGGCCCCGGCACGCAGGGCGATCAGGCTGAGGTCGTGCCCGAGGGCGTCATGCATGTCCTGGGCGATCCGGGCCCGTTCGCGCAGTCGGGCCTGCTCGGCGACCAGCTGCTGCTCCCGCTCCAGCCGCTCGGCCCTCTCCCACCCGGCGCGCACGAGCTCCTGCGACTGCCGCCAGAACCGGCCCAGCAGCCACGGGCCCATCCCGGTGCTCACGGCGAGCGCGACGAACCGCAGGCCCAGAACGATCCAGGAGGGCACCGACCCGATCACCAGCACGCCGGCCGCGACCAGGACGGCGAACACCACCGCCGCTGGCCGCACCCGCTCCACTCGCAGTCCGGCCAGGAAGGAGAATCCGATCGCCGGCAGCGCCCACCAGAGGCTCGTGACACCGAACCCGATACACACGGACGCCACCACGGGCAGCGCCATCCCACTCATCCGCATGCCCACGACCCTACGAGGGCCGCCTGCGCACCGGATCTGTCGAAAGTCATGCCCGAGGCGCACCGCGCCACCACGCCACCACGCCACCGACGAGTCGGTCGTCCACGGCGTGACCGAGGAACTGACGGCCGCCGAGCTGCCGGAGCAGGACCTGGCGAAGGCGTCCCGGCCGCACCTCACAGCGGCCGGCCGCGCCCGGCACGAGCGCACCACCACCGGACCGCCGAGATCACCGCCCGTCCGTACGCCGGCATCCCGACGAGCGCCTCAGCGGCACAGCGCGGTGTCCACGACGGCTTCGAGGTGTCGGGTGACGGCGTCGTCGGCCGGAACGATGGTCACCGCGATGTTCACGGCGCGGCCGTCGTCGGTGGCGCCGCCCCGGGTCTCGTAGCCCGGGATGTCGCCGCCGTGCCCCCAGTAGACCCCGCCGCAGGAGAGCGGCCGGCTGAAGATGCCCAGTCCGGAGCCGATGCCGGTGTCCCCGACCGGGACGGTGGTCCGCATCTGGGCGAGCTGGGCCGCAGGCAGCAGGCGGTCCGGGATCAGCAGCTCGGTGAAGAACCGGTCGAGGTCGGCGTTGGTGGAGATCATCTGACCGGCCGCCCAGCCGGCCGACGGGTCCAGCTCCGTGAAGTCGGCCAGCGGCCCGGACGCGGAGTCCCTGCGGTAGCCCTTGGGGTGGGCTTCCCGGATGGTCCGGTCGCCCACGGCCGGGAAGTAGGTGTGCCGTAGCCCGATGCGCCGGACGATCCGCCGGTCGATCTCCTCGGCGAGCGGCCGGCCGGTCACCCGCTGGACGATCAGGCCGGCCAGCACGTAGTTGGTGCTGCTGTAGCCGAACCTCGCCCCCGGCGCGAAGACGGGCTCCTGCCGGAGAGCGATGTCCAGCAGTTCCCGGGGCTCGAAGTACCGGTACCGGAGGGAGGCTTCGTCCAGCTGCCCCTCGTAGTCGGCCAGGCCGCTGGTGTGCTGGAGGAGCTGCCGGACGGTGACGCCCCGTCCGTCGACGCCCTCGCCGCGGACCAGGCCGGGGAGGTAGGCGTCGACGGAGGCGTCGAGGTCGATCTTCCCCTCCCCCACCAGCTGGAGCACGACGACGGCGGTGAAGGTCTTGGTGTTGCTGCCGATCCGCACCTGCCCGCCGGCGGGGACCCCGGCGCCGGTGGCCAGGTCCCCCACCCCTGCCGTGTGGTCACGGGTCCTGCCCCGCCCGTCCCGGACGGTCGCGAGCGCGGCGGGCACCCCGTCCGTCCGCACCAGCGCGTTCAGCCCCTGCTGCACGACGTCGGGTGAGGCCGCGGCGGACACGCCGGACGGTGCCAGCACCCCGACGGCCACGGCGGTCGAGAGCGAGAGGGCGAGTGCCATGTGGCGGATCCGTGAACGGCGCACGAGTCAACTCCTGTGGAATCGTGGGGAGCAGGGAACTCCCCGGTCACGATCGCCAGTCTCGTCGCGCGGCGGACGGCCGGCCTCCCCCGATCGAGGGAGCGCCTTCGCCCTCGGCGTCAGGGCCGGCCGGGCCCGCGAAGCGGCAGCGTCCGGCTGTAGACGACGCTCGTGGTGGTGCTGCCGAAGCCGGCCAGCTCGTCCACGAGGGTTTCCAGGTGCTCCATGGAGGTCGCCGCCACCTTCAGGGTGTAGCAGTCGTCGCCGGTGGTGCGCAGGCACTCCAGGATCTCCCGCCGCTCGGCGAGCAGTCGGCGCAGCGGCTCGTGCCGGTTGCCCGGGTACTTCAGCCGGACGACGGCGAGCACCGGGTAGCCGACCTTCGCCAGGTCCACCGTGGCGTGGTAGCCGGTGATGACGCCGAGCGACTCCAGGTTCCGCACCCGTTCCGTGGTCGCCGACGGGCTGAGGGACACCCGCCGCCCCAGCTCGCTGAGGGAGACACGGGCCTCCCGCTGCAGCTGCCCGATGATCGCCCAGTCGGTGTCGTCAAGATTCACGGCCATTCCACGAATCTACCGGGAGAACCACGGCAGACAACGGCCAGGACCGGGAAGAGGCCGTTCCTTCCGCCATGATCACGCGGATAGCCTCGGAGCATGCAACTTGGCGTCAACGTACCGAACTTCGGGCCGGGTACCGACCCCGGCGTGCTGCGCGAGTGGGCCCGGACCGTGGAGGGCCTCGGCTTCGGCCTCCTCATGGTGTCGGACCACCTGGCGGTGACCCCGGACGTCGCCGAGCGGTACCCGGAGCCGTTCTACGAGCCGTTCACCACGCTGTCCTGGCTCGCCGGGACCACCACCGGACTGCGGCTGGGCACGACCGTGCTCGTCCTGCCCTACCGGAACCCGCTGCTGGTGGCACGGATGGCCGGCACCCTCGACCGGCTCAGCGGCGGCCGGTTCGTCCTCGGAGTCGGGGTCGGCTGGGCGCGCCAGGAGTTCGACGCCCTCGGCGTGCCGTTCGGCGCGCGCGGCAGACTGACCGACGACCACCTGAGCACGCTGCGGGACGCCTGGGCAGGTGAAGCCGGTGAATCCGACCGCCGAACGGTACCGGTCTGGGTCGGCGGCCACAGCGCAGCGGCGCTCCGGCGGGCGGTCCGGTTCGGCGACGCCTGGCACCCGCTGCGGCTCCCCCTGACCCGGATGCGGTCGGTCCTGGCCGAGCACCCGATGCCGGGGTTCGCGCCCCGCATCGCCCTGCGGCTGACCACCACGCCGGTCGACGACCCCGAGCGGCCCGCCGGCGTCGGCACCCTCGACCAGATCCTCGACGACCTGCGCCAACTGCGCGGTCTCGGCGCCGAGACCGTCGTGTTCGACCCCTACCACGGGGCCCCGGAGGAGACCCGTCGGCCACAGGAGGCCTGGCAGACCCTCACCACCGTGGCCACCCACTGGAGAACCGCGTGATCACCGAAGCCGACGAAACCCTGCTGCGCCGGGCCATCGCCATCGCCGCCCACGCGGCCACCCTGGGTGACGCCCCGTACGGCTCCCTCCTGTCCGGCCCGGACGGCGAGATCCTCGCCGAGGCCCACAACACCGTGCGTCGCGACGACGACATCACGGCCCACCCCGAACTGAAGCTCGCCCGCTGGGCCGCCCGTGAACTCTCCCCGGACACGGCCGCGCGCACCACGATGTACACCAGCTGCCAGCCCTGCGGCATGTGCGAGGGGGGCATCCTCCGTTCCGGCATCGGCCGGGTCGTCTACGCACTCTCCACGGAACAACTCGTCGAGCTCAACCCCGACTCGGGCGCCTGGCCGACCGTACCGACGGACGGCCCAGCCCTGCCCGAGGAGGCCCGAGCCCCGATCGCGGCCTACTACCGGTCCAGTTGACCCCGGCCGCCCAGGCCTAGACGAAGATCAGCAGGGGCCGGCAGACGGCCGAGAGAGCGGCCGCCGACCAGCCGAGTGCGGCCGGTCGGCGGCCGTACTCGGCACCCCGGGCCCGCTGGAAGGCTGCGGCCAGCAGGGCGATCGCCGCGATCGGCAGCGCGATCCCGAGCAGCATCGCGTCCGGGCGGCCGAACCCGAATCCGCCCAGGAGCAGAACGATTCCCGCGCACACCGCCGCAGGCCCGACCGCACACCCGGCGACGGCAATGGCAGATCGGAAGCCGTTCGGGCGGGCGCAGGCGAGTGCCACGGCGCACGGAACGAGGCAGGCCGTCGCGATCGTGTTCGCGATCGAGAAGCGGAAGCCGAACTTCGCGGCGCCGAGCACCAGCGGCAACGTGAACACCGCGATCGCCACCCCGACGAGCCCTCGGACACTCGCAGGCACCGCCATCGTGGTTCTCCCCTCCTGACCCGGCATCCCTGGCGCGTTCGATCCGACGGGGACCGGGGCTTCACCCTGTGTCGCGGTCCACCGGCGTGGACATCGATCGGCCTGCGCCCGGTTCCAGGGCCTGGACGTCGCTGCGCGCTTCCTACGCCGGACGCCTGCGCTCGTCCGTACGCGGGAGTTCGTCGAGGCGCGCGAGGTCCCGGGCGGGGGCACGCGCGAGGTCCTGGGCGAGATCCCCGCCCCGTACGGGGAAAAGCAGTTGGTCCGACCTCACTACAAGTTCGACAATCGCCGGATGATCGATGACCAGAGCGAGCTCCACCGGCGCCGTGCGGCCCGTATGACGTGCAAGCGCTTCCTCTCCGGCGACCGCATCCTCAGCATCCGCGAGCGCCTCGTCCAACTCGCCGCCCTGGACGGCCTGGACATCCCCCACGACTTCTACGGCAGCGACGGGCCGGTGCGGCAGCTGGAGGAACGGACCGCCGCGCTGCTCGGAAAGGAAGACGCGGTCTTCTTCCCCACCGGCACGATGGCCCAGCAGGTCGCCCTCCGCCACCACGCCGAACGCACCGGCAACCCGGCTGTGGCCCTGCACCCGCTCAGCCACATCGAGCGGCACGAGCGCCACGCGTACACCCAGCTCACCGGCCTGCGCGGCCTCTGGCCCACCACCGAGCAGCGCCAGCCCACGCCCGAGGAACTCGGTGCGCTCGGCGAGCCGTTCGGCACCCTGACGGTCGAACTCCCGCTGCGCGACCCCGGCTACCTCCTCCCCACCTGGGACGAGCTGACCGCCCTGGTCGCCGCCGCCCGCGAGGCCGGCGCCCGGGTGCACTTCGACGGTGCGCGGCTCTGGAACACCGCGGTCCACTTCGACAGGCGGCTCGACGAGATCGCCGCCCTCGCCGACAGCGTCTACGTGTCCTACTACAAGGACCTCGGCGGGATCAGCGGGGCCGCCCTCGCCGGCGACGCCGACCTCGTCGCCTACGCCCGCACCTGGTGCCACCGCTACGGCGGCCGGCTCGCCCAGCAGTGGCCGGCCGCCATCGCCGCCCTCCACGGCCTGGACACGGCCCTGCCCCGCATCCCCGGCTACGTCCACCACGCGGCCACCCTCGTGCCGGCCCTGGCCACGCTGCCGGGCGCACGCCTCTACCCGGAGGTCCCGCCCACCCACGAGTTCCAGCTCTGGCTGCCGTTCTCCGCCAAGGCCCTGAACGCCGCCCACCTGACGCTGGCCGAGCAGGAGGGGATCTGGTTCGTCTCCCACTGGCAGGATGCCGCCCCCGGCCTCGCCATGGCCGAGGTCAGCCTCGGCGAGCCGGCGCAGAGCTGGACGGCGGACGAGGTGACGGAGGTCGGGCTGCGGTTCCTGGAGCTGGCGGCTGCGGGCTGACCGAGGGGATCTTCGCGAGGCGCCTCGACCAGGGCTGCGCGGATGATGTCGGCGGCTTCGGGGATCGAACGACCGCGTTCGCCTGCCCCGAAGTCCCGCACGCGGGCGGGAGATCCCGGACGCCCGGCCACGGTACGAGAGCAATACGCCGCAATCAAACGGTTAGCGGACACGCACCCCTTCGTGTCAGACTGACGATATGAGCGAGATGCACGTGGCGGACCTTGCCGCCGTCCGCAGCCGCGAGGAGCTGGCCGCGCTGATGGCCGACGGGGTGCGGCCGAAGTGGGTGATGTTCTGGGGGCACACCGAGCGCAAGGGCGGCGGGACTCGGCAGGAGTGCCTGAGCCAGTGGTGGCCCGGCGAGTTCACCGTCGACGGGGTCGCGTACGCCTCCGCCGAGCACTGGATGATGGCCGGCAAGGCCCGGATGTTCGGTGACGAGGAGATCGCGCAGCGGGTGCTGGCCGCCCGGACGCCCGCCGAGGCGAAGAAGCTGGGCCGGCTGGTGAAGGGCTTCGACGACGAGACGTGGGTGGCCGGCCGGTTCGAGCTGGTGGTGGCGGGCAACGTCGCGAAGTTCGGCCAGGACGAGGTGCTGCGCGACTACCTGCTGGGCACGGGTGAGCGGGTGCTCGTCGAGGCCAGTCCGCTGGACCGGATCTGGGGCATCGGGCTCGCCTCCGACGACATCCGGGCCCAACAGCCCGCCGAGTGGCGCGGGTTGAACCTGCTCGGCTTCGCACTGATGGAGGCGCGGGCGCGGCTGGGCGCATGAGCGGGATCGCTCCGCTGCTGGACGGGACGGTGGTGGCCTCGGCCGCTGCCGCCCTGGTCCTGGCGCCGAGGGTGCTGCGGCGCAAGGCCCCCGCCGGGCGCAACGGCGGCGCGCTCGGGCCGGAGCCGGCGCTGGCGGCCGTCGTCGCGCTGGTCTACCTCAACCAGGTGCTCGTCGCGGTCTACGTGAACCGGGTGCACCACGGGGACGTCTCCTTCATCACCCGCCACCTGCCGCCCGGCTGGTTCGACGTCCCCCGCCTGGACTCCCTCGCCGCCCGCTTCCCGGCCCCGGAGCTGCTGGCCCCGTCGGTGCTCCGGGTGCAGGCGTTCCTCGAACTGCCGCTGGTGCTGCTGGCGTTCGTCGCTGTCGTCCGCCGGCTGGACGGTGCGCTGTACGTCCGGCTGGCCCGCTCGCCGCTGATCCCGCTCGCCGCCGCCTCGTACACCGTGGCGTTCTGCGCGGTGGAGTGGGACCTGCGGAACCCCTACACGGTGGACGACCTCGTCCTGCGCGCGACCGCAGCCTTCCTCACGCCCCCGCTGATCGCCTGGCAGGCCCGCCGCGAGCCCCCACCGGAGGCCGGACCCGCCCGCAGCCTGTTCCGCTTCACGCTCGACCTGTGGGCGTACGGCCAGCTGATGCTGGTGCTGTACGACACCGCGCTGCTCTACAACCTCGCCCGGCTCGGCGATCATCTCCCCTCTGCCGCGGCCGCGTTGGCGGTGCTCGTCGCCACCCGCGCCGTCCCGTCCCGGTGCCCGCGCCCGCCCGGCCCGCATACCGCCGCGCTCGCCGGGACGATCGGCCGGGCACTCGCACTGTTCCTCGTCCCCGCCCTGGCGATCCGCTACGCGGAGACCTTCGGCACGCCCGAACTCGCCGCCCTGGCCGGGCTCCTGGTGATCGGCGCGGCGGCCCGCCGGGACGCACCGCTGCTGCTGATCCCCGCCCTCGCGGGTGCGGCGGTCGGGTACGCCGTCGCGGCCTTCGCTCCCGGTCCGTACTACGAGGCGACCCTGCTACGGAGCGCGACCGGCGCACTTCTCGCAACGACCGCCCTCTGCGCGCTCCTTGACACCGCTCGGACACGACTGGTCGTGCACTCTTAACTCCCACGCCACATACTGACGCCAGGATGTCACGCAGTCAGGGTCTGGATGGACAGGGTGGGGCGATCATGCGCATGCGGCCGACGGCACAATCCGCAGGCCAGCAGCCGGAGGGCGAGCAGCAGGCCGCCGAACTCCGCGCGGAACTGGACGAGTTACTCCGTGCGAGCCGCTACGCGAGTCAACGTGAACGACGCCTGAACGAGGCGATCCGCGCCACCCCGGGCCGCCAACGACCGGACGGGGAACTGCTGCGACAGCTCGCCCAGGCGCGCACCCTCCGCGAGGGCCTGGGCGCCCGCTGCCTCCAACTCAGCGACCAACTGGAGGCGTTGGAGAGCCGGATCAGACAACAGCAGCAGCCACCACCACCCCAGCAGAGCCAGCAGAACCAGCAGCAGTACCAACAGCAGCCACCGCAGCAGCAGGCCCCGCCGCCGCCCGTCCGCCCCGATCTCGGCGCCCTCACCGAGCGGATCACCGCCCTCCACCGGGCCGGATCCCTCGCCGAGGCCACCGGGGTGATCGACGCGGCCGCCGCCCGCCTCGCCCCCTCCGACGCCGCACTGCTGGTCGGCATGCTCGCCAAGTACGGCCCGACCGGCGCCTCGCTCCACCTCGCCCGCGGCATCTCCCGGTCCGCACCCGACCACTGCGTCGCCGTGCTCGCCGAGCTGCGCGAGCTGGGCCTGGCCGAGGCGGCGGCCGAGGTGTTCCACGCCTTCTGGGGCTACCCGGCCGCCTCCGTCCCCGGCCTGCTCTGCGCACTGGAGCGGGCCGGACTGACCGCCGACAGCGCGACACTGCTCTGGGAGTGGGGGTCGGCGCCGATACCCGAGCTGACCTCCCTGGCCGCCTGCCTCCAGCAGCACGGCCGGGCCGGCGACGTCCGGACCCTGCTGCGCCAGGCCGCCGGTCGCTCCACCGCCGACCTCGCCGCTCTCGCGGCCGGCCTGCCGCCCGCGCTCGCCACCCTCCTGCTGGGCGAACTGGCCGTCCTGCGCCCGCCCGTCGAGGTGGTCAGGCTGGCCACCGCCCTGGACGGCGCCGGCGATTCCGGACTGTACGCCCAGCTGCTGGCCGCGCTGCTCGCCGACGAGGCCCGCCACCGCACCACCCTCGCCGCCCTGCGCACCGCCGGCCTCCCGACCCGCCCGCCCGCGGCCCC
>NZ_JAHSQD010000330.1 GCF_020103755.1 Streptomyces sp. LS1784 | reverse complement strand
ACGGTGCGATCCGTGCGCACGCCGCCCGGCTCACCTCCCGCCGTCGCCTCGACGGCACCCGGGAGGACTGGCTCTACCTCAGCTGCGGCAAGTTCAACGGCCTGTACGAGATGGACCAGTTGCAGTACCGGCTGGAGTTCCCCACCCACCCGGGCGGCCAGTTCGTCAACGCCGTGGTGGCCGGCCCGACCTGCGACAGCGACGACGCGTACGCGCAGGACGACGGCCTGGTCCGCGTCCCGCACGCGATCGGTTCCGGCGACCCGGTGTGGATCCACTCCTGCGGCGCGTACGCCACCGCCTACGCCACCCGTGGGTTCAACGGCTTCGCGCCGCTGCCGCACACCTGCATCGGTGGGCACCGCAACGGAGGAAACGCATGAGCGAGTACCGCATCCGACTGCTCCGGGAGGAGGACTGGGACGAGGTGGTCGCGCTGGAGGAACGCGCCTACGCCGCGAGCGGCCTGTCCGAGGGCCGCGAGGCCCTGCGTTCCCGACACCGCGCCTCGCCTTCGACCTGCTTCGTGCTGGAGTACGCGGGCAGCCTGGGTGGATACCTGCTCGCCCTGCCGTACCCGCTCTTCCGCTGCCCGGATCTGAGCCTGGCCGAGGACGGCGCGGTAGGGGAGAGCCACCGGGGGAGCAACCTGCACACCCACGACGTGGTGATCACCGAGAAGTTGCGCGGCCGGGGCCTCGCCCCGCGGATGATGCGTCACCTGCACGGCACCGCGCCGGCGGCCGGCTACCGGACGGTCTCGCTGGTCGCCGTCCTCGGTGCACAGGCCGTGTGGGCCCCCCTGGGCTACCATGCCCGGCCCGAGATCGGGCTGCCCGCGAGCTACGGCGCCGAGGCGGTCTACATGGCGAAGCCGCTGGAACCCGCTGTCACCGATCCGACTCTCGGGTCCTCACCCAGAGCCGAAGTGGGCTGATGCAGACGTCCCCCGTACCCGACGAGTTCCGCCGCTCCCAACCGGCCACCTGCGGCCCGCTCCTGGCGCCTCACGCTCCCCGGCGATGAGCAGGTTCTCGACCTGCTCATCGCCGGGGAGCCGACGGCGCGGAACCGATGCTCGTCAGTAGCGCCAGCGGACGGCCTCGATGACGTCCGCATCCGTGTGCATCGCGAACAGCTCCGCCTCCGCCCGCCGGACGGCCAGCACGGTCTCGTACAGCTCTGGGCCGAGCGCCTGCCGGAGCAGTGCAGACTTCTCGTACGCGTCGATCGCCTCCGGCAGGCTCGCCGGGAGGCGCTCGGCGTCGCCGAGGGCGGCGGGGTCGCTCGTGGTCTCGGGCGGGAGGGGCAGGCCGGCGTCCAGGCCGGCGAGCCCGGCGGCCAGCACGCCGCCGACCGCCAGGTACGGGTTGGCGGCTGCGTCGAAGCACTTGACCTCGGCGTTGGCCTGCCCGGCGGCGGAGCCGGCGATCAGGCGCAGTGCCGCCTCACGGTTCTCCAGGCCCCAGCAGCGGTAGGCCCCGGCGAAGTGGGAGGGGACCAGCCGCAGGTAGGAGGCGACGCTGGGCGCGCCGAGGGCGAGCAGAGCGGGAAGCTCGGCCAGGACGCCCGCGAGGAACTGCTCGGCCTCGGGATGCAGCCCGTGGCGGCCGGGGCCGCCGTGCCCGAGGTTCCGGCCCTGGCGCCAGAGGCTGAGGTGCAGGTGGCCGCCGTTGCCGATGGCGCCCTCGGTGAAGAGGGGCGCGTACGAGACCCGCAGGCCGTGCCGGGCGGAGACGGCCCGGATGGTGTGGCGCACCAGCATCGTGGTGTCGGCCGCCTCGACCGGCCCCTCGGCGGCGACCGAGACCTCGAACTGCCCGGCGCCGTACTCGGGGTGGACCTGGAGTACGGCCACCCCCTGGGCGGTGAGGGTGCGCAGCACCTCCCGCAGGTAGTCGGAACGCTCGATGAAGCGGGTCATCCCGTACGCGGGCCCGGTCGTGGCGGGGGCCCCGGTGGCGTCGGCCACCACCCACTCGATCTCGATCCCGGCCTGCACCGAGAACCCGCGCCGCTCCACGGCCTCGGTGGCCCGGCGGGCGAACTGGCGCTGGCAGCCGGGATGCGGGGTGCCGTCCTGGGTGTAGCGGTCCGCCGGCGCCCAGGCCCAGCCGGGTTGGGCGGCGAGCGGGGTGAGCCGGTCGAGGTCGGGGACGAGCCGCAGGTCGCCCACCGGGCCGGTACTCGATGGCGAAGTGGCGAAGGAGTCGTCCACCAGGGCGACGTCGAAGCAGGGAACGGCGCCGACACCGTACTCGGCGGCGTGTTCGAGCCGGGTGAGCGGGACGGACTTCACCCGGGTGAGTCCGGCGTTGTCGACCCAGCCGAACACCACCCCGTCGATTCCGTCGGCGGCGAGCTGGGCTTCGGCCGCCCGGGCCTGGGCGGCCCGCTCGGCTCGGGGGTACGTGGTGGTCATGCCGCCCATGCTGGCGCCGGCAGCAGCCGGTGCGTGAGAGATCAGCCGGGAGTTCACTCGTCCGTGAACGGCCGGATCTGCGACGTGACACAGGACAGGCGCGCGGGGAGCTTCGGGTGACGCCCGGCCTCTGATCTCGCGCGGTGCGTTCTCGGGCGATGGCGGGGAGGAGAACGTGGCGTCGGGGCGGACGGATGGGGGAAGAAGAATGGGAGGAATCGGTTTTCGAGCGCCGTTGCGGAGGACCGATGCGACGGGACGGACGGATGGCGAACTCCCTGCTCGCGCTGCTGAGCCGGGACTGGCTGGGGGTGCCGGTCGCGCTGGTGGTGGCGGGGGTGGGCGGCGGCCTTGTCGGAGTGGGGGCGGCCTGGGCGGTGGCGCTCGGTGGCCTGGCGATGGCTGTCGGTGTGCTGCTGGCGGCGGGAGCCGTTCGTCATCTGGTGCTGGTGGCCCGCGAGGGGCGGGAGAATCCGCCGCCGGGGCGCCTGGTCGATGTGGGTGGTCACCGGATGCACGTCCTCGCCGAGGGGGAGGCCGGGGGCGGGCCGACGGTGGTCTGGATGCCCGGCGGGCACGCCCCTGGTGAGGAGTTCCGGGAGCTGCACACGATGCTGTCGGCCCGGGGCCGGTCAGTGCTGGTCGACCGCCTGGGGACGGGCTGGAGCGACGTCGGGCCCTTCCCCCGGACGACGGCGGCCGAGGCGGAGGAGCTGCCGGCAGCGCTGGAGGGGGCGGGGGAGCGGGCCCCTTTCGTGTTCGTCGGTCATTCCTTCGGCGGGTTGCTGGTCGCGAACGTGGCCAGGCGCCGGCCGGATCTGGTGGCGGGGCTCGTGCTGCTGGATCCGACGCCCCTGGAGGTCATCGCCTTCGCGCCGCCCAACCGGCAGTTCGCGGCGATGCGCCGCGGCTTCCTGCTGACGGCGGTGCGGCACCTGTTCGGCGCGCACCGCGGCCCAGGCGGCCGGGTCGGGCAGGGCTGCGCCGCCGCGTCGATCTTCGCCGAGCTGTCGCCGTCCGGGTTGGCGAGGGTGGGCTGGGAGACCGTGGTGTACGACGGGGATCTCGGCGACCTGCCGCTGGTGCTGGTGATACCCCGGGACCTCACCGGCGGCGAGGCGGTGCTGGCCGCCGCCGGAAACGCCGCCGAGGCCGAGCGGATCAGTCGCTTCTACCTCCGCAGCAGGGTGCGGTACCTGGCGGCGTCGACGGCGTCCCGACTGGTGCACACTCCGGACGGCACCGGCCACGACTTCCCGCACGAGGCGCCCGAGTTCGTGGTCGGCGTGGTCGGGGACCTGGTGCGGGAGCTGCGTGTGATCACCCCATGACCGTCCGCGCCGAGCCTGCCCGGACCGGGCGTCGACGGGAGAAGGCGCCCAGGTCCACGACGTTGCCGGTGTGTTCGCAGCGGTAGCGGACCGGGTCACCGTCGTGGTCGTGGCCGGATTCGACCGATTCGATCAGGGCCGCGAGGAAGCGGCCCACCAGCGGAGCGTTCTTGAACTGGTTGCCGCTGGTGCCCATGGCGACGTAGTAGCCGTCGAGGGCGGTTCGGTCGTAGATCGGGGTCCAGTCGTCGGCGACGTCGTACACCCCCGCGACTCCGAGCGGCCGGCTGGGGACGCCGATCGCCGGGAAGCGGCGGGCTGCCCGGGTCACCTGGGTGCGGAAGCGGTGTGCGGTGGGGCGGGGGTCGGCATTGTCCGGATCGTCGATCCACTCGTGCGGGTCGCAGTCCGGCTCCGTCCCGCCGACCAGGAGGTGCCTGCCGGGGGCGGGTCTGAGGTAGGTGCCGAGGTCGAGGTCGGCGACCACGGGGCCGGGGCCGGCGGCGTGGCCGTCCGGCGCGACGACCTGGTGGACCTCCTCGCGTAGCGGGCGCACGCCGATCGTGAAGTCGCCCCCGACCCCCGCCAGCCGGTTGAGGCCCCCCGACCACGGTCCGGCGGCGTTGACCACGACCGCGGCGGTGATCCGCGTCCCGTCGGCCAGGCCGATGCCCGTCACCCGGTCCGCGTGCCGGTCGACGGCCACCACGGTGTGATGGAGGAGGAAGCGGGAGCCCAGCTCGCTCGCCGCGTCCGCGAGGTTCTGGGCGGCGAGCTGCGGGTCGTCGACGTACCCGGCGTCCGGGGTGAACAGGGCGCCGAGCTCACCGGCCGGGCCGGCGAAGAAGGCGTCGTCGTCCACCGGCTTCGGAGGCCAGTACCGCCCGGGATCGATCCCGGGAAGGCTCCCGCGCAGCGTCGGGGTGTCCCAGCGCTCGTACGGGACGCCGGCGCGGTCGAACAGGGCGGTGACCTCGGACGGTACGACCGCGGGGGAGTCGAGCAGCACGGCGCCGGTGCGGTGGAAGACGGCGAGCGGGCGGCGGCCGGCGAGCCGCAGGTGGTCGGGCCAGGACGTCCAGAGGTGCTGAGCCTCCCAGGCCGTGGCGACGCCGTCGAAGGTGGAGAAGTTGAACCGGATGATCGCGCTGGAGGCGCTGGTGGAGCCGTGGCCGACGGCACCCGCCTTGTCCACGACGACCACCTGCCGCCCGGTGCGCGCGAGTTCGAGGGCGACGGCCGCGCCGATCACCCCGGCTCCGACGACCACCGCGTCCGGGTGCATGACGGTCATGACGGCCTCTCCTCGGGTGGGGGTGTGCGCAGGGACGGCACGGAGGCGAGCAGTGTCCGGGTGTACGGGTGCTGCGGGGTGCGCAGGATGGCCTCGGTGGGGGCGGTCTCGACGATCCGGCCGTGCCGCATGACCGCCACCGTGTCGGAGACGTGGCAGACCGCCGGCAGGTTGTGGCCGATGAAGAGCATGGACAGCCCGAGCCGTCGCTGGAGTTCGCGGATCGTGTTGAGTACGGCGGCCTGCACCGAGACGTCGAGCGCCGAGGTGATCTCGTCGGCGATCAGCAGGCCGGGTTCGACGGCCAGGGAGCGGGCGATGGCGACTCGCTGGCGCTGCCCGCCGGACAGTTGACGCGGCAGGCGGTCGGCGAGCCGGGGGTCCAGGCCGACAAGGCCGAGCAGCTCGGTGACGCGCTCGGCACGGCTGGGCCGGTCGAGTCGGCGGAAGACGGTGGCCGCTTCGACGAGCGCCTGACGGACCGTCATCCGCGGGTCGAGCGCGGTGTCCGGGTCCTGGAGGACGACCTGGACCAGGCGGCCGAGCCGACGCCGGTCGCGGACGGTGCGGGCGCGGACCTCCCGGCCGTCGAGCAGGACCCGGCCACCGTGCACGGGAGTGAGGCCGACGACCGCGCGGGCCAGGCTCGACTTGCCGGAGCCGGACTCGCCCACGAGCCCGAGCGTGGTGCCGGACGGGACCTCCAGGGACACCCCGTCGACGGCGGCGACAAGGCCGTGCGGGCCGTGGTGGCGGACAGTGAGGTCGGAGACCTGAAGGGTGGTCACAGCGCGACCACCTCCGCCGCCACCGGTACCGGATTCCAGCAGGCCACCCGGTGGACCGCGTCGAGGTCCTCCAGCGGCGGGGCCTCCTCGGCGCAGCGGTCCTGGCGGCGCGGGCAGCGGGGCGCGAACGGACAGCCCGGGGCGGGAGAGAGCAGGTCGGGCGGCGTTCCCGGCACGGTCGGCAGCGGCCGGTCGCGGTCCGCGGTGAGGTCCGGTACCGATTCGACCAGTGCGCGGGTGTAGGGGTGCCGGGTGCCGGCCGTGAGACGGTCGGCGGGCAGGGCCTCGACGATGGTGCCCGCGTACATCACCAGGACCCGTTCGCAGAACTCGCCCACGAGCGCGACGTCGTGGCTGATGAACAGGATCGCGGCGGAGGTGTCCCGCCGGATGTCGGACATCAGCCGGATGATCTGCCGCTGCACGGTGACGTCGAGCGCGGTGGTCGGCTCGTCGGCGATGATCAGGCCCGGCCGCACCATCAGCCCGGAGGCGATCATCACGCGCTGGCGCTGGCCCCCGGAGAGCTGGTGAGGGCGTGAGCGCAGCAGTGCCGGAGGCAGTGCGACCCGGCGCAGGGCGTCGGAGGCCTCCGAAGCGGCCTGCGCGCGGCTCGCGCCGCGGTGGGCCCGGGCGGTCTCGGTGAGCTGGGTGGCGACCCTCAGGGACGGGTTGAGCGCCGAGGCCGGGTTCTGGAAGATCACCGCCAGACCCGTCGCGAGGTGGTGGTCCCGTTCCTTGGGTGTCAGGGCGGCGAGGTCGACACCGAGCAGGCGCAGGGTGCGCCGGGACACCCGGGCCCCGGGCGGGAGCAGGTCGGCGATGGCGAACGCGGTGAGCGACTTGCCGGAGCCCGACTCGCCGACGAGCCCGACGATCTCGCCCGGCCGCAGTGCGAGGCTCACACCGCGCACCGGCCGGATCGTGCCGTCAGGAGTGGGGAGTTCGACGTGGAGGTCCTCGACCTGGAGCACCAGGCCGTCCTCGGCGGGGCCACTCGGGGCGAGCGTCGGTGCGGGCGTGCGCGTCGCCGGGCCGCGGCGGGCGACGCTGCCGGCCAGGACCTCGCCGAGCAGCTGGAAGGTCAGGGCCGCGTAGACGATGGCCAGGCCCGGAGCGAGAGCCGGTAGGGGGGCGGCGTAGATGCGGGTGAGTCCCTGGTTGAGCAGCTGCCCCCAGTCGTACCCGGGCGGTTGGACGCCCAGGCCGAGGAAGCTCAGCCCGGAGAGTGCGACGAGGGCGGTGCCTGCCGCGGTGGTGGTGCTCAGCAGCAGGGGCTCGGCGATGTTGGGCAGGACGTGCCGCCACAGCAGCCGGTGGCGGCGCAGGCCGAGCACCCGGCCGGCGGCCAGGTGGTCGGTGCCCGCCACGCCGGCGGCGAGGGTCTGGGCGAGTCGGGCGAATCCGGGGACGCCCGCGACCGCGAGGGCGAGCACCGCCCCGCCGGCGCCCGCGCCGAACACGACCGCGAGGAACATCGCGACCAGGAGCGCGGGGAAGGCGAGCAGGAGGTTGATCAGCCCGGAGAGCAGCCGACGGGCGCGCAGGCCGACGACGGCGGTGGACGCCCCGAGGAGGACGCCCCCGGTCGCGCCGAGCAGGACCGCCGCGAGTGCGAGGAACAGGGAGGACCGGGTGGCCGTCAGGACCCGGGCGAGCAGGTCCCGACCGAGGTTGTCGGTGCCGAACGGGTGCGCCGCGGACGGGCCCTGGAGCACCGCCGAGGGGTCCGGGCGGTCGGCAGACGCGCCCCAGACGAGCGGGCCGACCAGTGCGAGCACGACCAGCGACGTCAGCATGGCCGCCGTGACCCAGGCCATGGGCGAGCGCGGGCGTCCGAGTGGAAGGGGCATGGTCACGTCTCCCGGATCGCCGAGCGGGGGTCGAGCACGGCCAGCACCACGTCGACCAGGAGGCCGGCGAGCAGCACGGTGGTGCCCAGCACCAGCACCATCGCCTGGACCACCGGGTAGTCCTGCGCGACCACGGACTGCGCCATGGCCGAACCGATGCCGGGCCAGTCGAAGACCTTCTCCACCAGCACGGTGCCGGCGATCAGGGCGGGCAGCAGGACCCCGGCGACGGTGAGTGTGGCGGTCGCCGTGTTCGGCACCGCGTGCCGCAGGTAGCGGCGTGCGGGGGACAGCCGTTTGCTCCGCGCGGTGCGCATGTAGTCCTCGTCGAGCACCTTCAACACTTCCACCCGGACGATGCGCACCAGGACGGCGGTGGGTGCGAGGGAGAGCGCGAGGACCGGCAGGACGAATGATTCGACGCCTGCCGCGCCGGCCACCGGGAGCAGCTGGAGGCCGACGGCCAGCAGCGCGGTGAGCCCGGCGGCCAGGACGAAGTCCGGCACCCCGGCCAGACCGGCGGTGACCGCGGTGAATGCCAGCTCGGTGCGCGGATGCCGGCCGTCGCGGGTGCGGACGGCGGCCAGCAGGCCGGCGGGCAGGGCGACGGCGAGGGTGACCAGGAAGGCGAGGCCGGCGATTTCCAGGGTGGCCGGCAGCCGGGTCCGGACCAGCTCCGCGACGGGTGCCCCGGTGACCAGCGAGGTACCGAGGTCGCCGTGCAGGAGGCCGCCGAGGTAGTGCTGGTACTGGGACAGGAAGGGTGTGTCGAGCCCGAGGTCGTGCCTGCGGGCGGCCACCAGGGACGGGGCGGCGTCGACGCCGAGGGCGGCGCGGACCGGGTCGCCGGGGACGAGGCGGATCATCGCGAACGACGCGGTGAGCACGACCCCGAGGGAGAGGATCAGCCGGACGGTGCGGCGGCCGAGGAACACCGTCCAGGGGTGCCGCAGCAGCGGGGGTACGGACATGGTGGGACCCGTCACTGGTGGAGGCGGATGCTGGTGGGGATGAGCTGGCCGCCGAAGGTGGTGGCGAAGGTGGTGCGGTAGCCGTACACGGTGCTCCGGCCGTCGGCGATCGGTAGCGCGTCGGCCGAGCGGAAGAGGGCGGCGGCGGCCCGGTTCCAGGTGCCGCAGCCCGCGGTGTCGGTCTCCCCGAGGGCCTGGGCGACCAGCGCGTCGTACTCGGGGTTGGTCACACCCGCGAAGTTGAGGCCCTGGGCGGGGGTGGGGCCGGAGAAGAACGGGATGAAGCCGACCGGCAGGGCGAAGCCCGGCGAGGTGCCGACCACCACGTCGAAGTCACCGCTCCGGTACATGGCGTTGACGAGGGCGGGCAGGCTCTCGGTGACCAGGTCGACCTTCGCGCCGAGCGCCGTCCAGTCCCGGGCCATGAGCTCGGCGACGGAGGGCAGGGTGGGACCGACGTCGGGGCTGGTGATCAGACGGAGCCGGAGCGCCCGGCCGTCCTTGGTCAGCCGGCCGTCGGTGGAGCGGGTCCAGCCGGCGGCGCGCAGCCCCTCGGCGGCGTCCTGCGCGGGCAGGTTGGCGGCGGCGAGGTCGGCGTGGCAGACGGCGCCCTCGGCGCCGAAGTCGGTGGCGGGCCG
>NZ_JAHSQD010000033.1 GCF_020103755.1 Streptomyces sp. LS1784 | reverse complement strand
AGCGCCTGGGCCCAGGCGGCGCGGGCGGCCGCGCCGTCGCGCCGGGTGACCCAGCGCAGGTACTCGCGGTACGGGGCCGCCGGGGCCATCGGCTGTTCGAAGTACAGGTCCCACAGTTCCTCGGCGAACAGCGGGGTGGACCAGCCGTCCAGCAGGATGTGGTGCGCGGAGGCGATCAGCTGGTGGCGCTCGGGGGCGAGCCGGAGCAGGGTGTAGCGCAGCAGCGGCGGGCGGTCGAGGTCGAAGCGGCGGCCGTACTCGGCGGCGGCGATCCGCGCGGCCTGGGCCCGCGGGTCGGCGTGGGAGGTCAGGTCGACGACGGTGAAGGGCAGGTCGACGCCGTCCGGGACGACCTGCACGGGCGGGCCGTCGTGCCGCTGGTGGAACGCGGCCCTGAGGTTCGGCTGGCGGGTCAGCAGCGCCTCGGCGGCGGAGCGCAGCCGGTCGGCGTCCAGCGGGCCGGTGACGTCGAAGGTCACGACCGAGGTGTAGACGTCGGCGCCGTCGGCGTCGTACGCCGAGTGGAAGGCCATGCCCTGCTGGAGCGGCGAGGTGGGCCAGACGTCCACCAGGCGGGCGGGGGCGTGGTGGGCGGCGAGCTCGTCCAGCTCGTCCTGGGTGACGGCGACCAGCGGGAAGTCGGAGGGGGTGTGCCCGCCCGCGTCCGGCCGCTCGGCGTGCTCGGCGAGCGCGCCCAGCGCGGCGAACCAGGCCTCGGCGAAGGCGCGCACCCGCTCCTCGGAGAGCAGCCCGGTGGCGTAGGACCACTGGGCGACCAGCAGCGGGCCCTGCGGGGTGTCCACGGTGGTGGCGTCCAGGCCGAGCACCCGGCCGAGCGCGAGGCCGGTCGCGGCGCCCTCGGTCATCGCCTCCGTCCCGGCGAGCACGTCCTCGGCGGTGACGCCCTCGGGCGCGAAGCGGCCCAGGTAGTTGAACTCGATCTGCGGGTCCGCGTAGCCGTCGAGGACGGCGGCTGTGTCCGGGTTGAGGTGGCGCAGCAGGCCGAAGCCGATGCCGTTGTCCGGGACGGCGCGCAGCTGCTCCTTCACCCGGCCGAGGGCCCGGCCGAGTTCGGCGCCGGCCGCGGTGACCTCGGACCAGGCCGGCGCCCCGGGGGCGAGCCGGACGGGGTAGACGGAGGTGAACCAGCCGGCGGTGCGGTGCAGGTCGACGCCTTCGACGATCTCCTCGCGGCCGTGGCCCTCCACGGTGACCAGCACGGCGCCGTCGGGCCCGGTGGTCTCCTGGCCGCGCCAGTGGCCGAGGGCCAGCGCCAGCCCGGTCAGCAGCACGTCGTTGACCTGGGCGTGGTAGGCGGCGGTGACCTTGGTGAGCAGCGCCCGGGTGGTCTCGGCGGGCAGCACCAGCCGCAGCAGGCCCTCGGTGGCGTAGGTGTCCTGCGCCGGGTCCAGCGGGCGGTCGCCGAGCAGCGGGTCCGGGGTGGCCAACGCGGCCTCCCAGAGCGGGAGTTCGGCGGCCCGGCGGTCGGTCTGCGCCTCGGCGGTGAGGCGCTGGGCCCAGCGGCGGAAGGAGGTCGGCACCGGCGCGAGCCCGACGGCGCGGCCCTCGCGCAGCGCGGCGAGCGCGCCGAGCAGGTCCTCCTCGACGATGCGCCAGGTGACGCCGTCCACCACCAGGTGGTGGATCACCAGCAGCAGCTGCGAGGGCAGTTCGGGCCCGGCGTCGAAACGCACGGCCTGGAGCATCCGGCCGTCCTCGGGCGACAGGCGCTCGCGGGCGGCCCCGGTCTCGGCGCGCAGCGCCTCCGCGGTGGCCCGGCCCTCGACCCGGCGCAGCACGCCGTCGGCGGGGACGGTGCCGGGCTCGGGCACGTGCAGCGTCCAGGGGCGCTCGGCGAGCGGGGAGGTGCGGGCGCGGAACAGGTCGTGGTGGTCGAGCAGGGCCTGGACGGCGGTGGTCAGGTGCTCCTGCGTCGTGCCGGCGGGCAGGGTGAGCAGGGTGGACTGGTAGAAGCTCTCGACCGTGCCGTGCTGCGCGGCCAGCCAGTGCACGATGGGCGTCGGGGGCACCTCGCCGAGACCGGCTCCGGCGGGCTCGACGACGACCGGACCCTCCAGCGGACGGGCGATCTGCGCCAGCGCCTCGACGGTCGGGGCGAGGAACACCTCGCGCGGGGTGAGCTGGAGGCCCGCGTGCCGGGCCCGGGAGACCAGCTGGATGGCCACGATGGAGTCGCCGCCGAGCTCGAAGAAGGAGTCCGTGACGCCCACCCGGGGCAGGCCCAGCACCTCGCCGAACAGCCGGACCAGGGTGTGCTCCAGCTCCCCGGCGGGGGCCCGGCCGTCCTCCTCGCCGGCGCCGAACACCGGCGCCGGCAGGGCGCGCTTGTCCACCTTGCCGTTGGGCGTGAGCGGCAGCCGGTCGAGCACCACGACGGTGGGCACCATGTGGTCGGGCAGCCGCTCCGCGCAGTACGCCCGCAGCTCGGCCGGGTCGGCGGCGCCGACGGTGTAGCCGACCAGGCGGCGCTCGCCCGGGCGGTCCTCGCGGACCAGCACCACGGCCTGGCGCACCTCGGGGTGGGCGGAGAGGGTCTGCTCGATCTCGCCGAGCTCCACCCGGAAGCCGCGGATCTTCACCTGGTCGTCGGCCCGGCCGAGGAAGTCCAGCTGGCCGTCCGGGCGGTAGCTGCCGAGGTCGCCGGTGCGGTACATCCGCTCGCCGGGGGCACCGTACGGGTCGGCCACGAAGCGCTCGGCGGTCAGGCCCGGGCGGTTCAGGTAGCCGCGGGCCAGGTGCGGGCCGGCGAGGTACAGCTCGCCCACGGTGCCCGGCTCGACCGGGCGCAGCCGCTCGTCCAGCACGTGGATGCGCACGTCCTGGCAGGGGCGGCCGATCGGGGGCTGCTCCTCGCCGGTGAGCGGCCCGCTCATGCTGACGATGACGGTGGCCTCGGTGGGCCCGTAGCTGTTGAGCATCAGCCGGCCGCGGCCGCAGCGGGCGGCCAGCTCGCGGGAGACCGCCTCGCCGCCGCCGATCAGGGTGCGCAGCGAGGGCATCGGCAGGTCGGGCAGGGTGGAGATCATCGCGGTGGCGACATCGGCGTGGGTGACGCCGTACTGGTCGATCAGGGCGGCCAGCGCTTCGCCGACCAGCTGGCTCTGCTCGCGCGGCAGCACCAGGGCGGCGCCGGTGGTGAGCGCCACGGACAGGTCGGAGACCGAGACGTCGAAGCTGAGCGAGGAGGCCTGGAGCACCCGGCTGCCGGGGCCGACCCCGGTGGCGGCGACCTGGGTGCCGACCATGCTGGGCAGCCCGGTGTGGGTGACGGCCACGCCCTTGGGCACGCCGGTGGAGCCGGAGGTGTAGATGACGTACGCGGTGTTCAGGGCGCTCACCGGGCGGACCCGCTCGGCGGCGGTGAAGCGGTCCCCGGACTGCGCGGCCAGCTCGGCCCGGTGCTCGGCGGAGTCGAGCAGCAGCCGGGGGGCGCCGGTGCCGGGCAGCTGTCCGGCGGCCTCGGCGGTGGTGAGCACCAGGGCGGCGCGGGAGTCGGTCAGCATGTGGCGCAGGCGCTCGGCCGGGTAGGCCGGGTCGGCGGGCAGCCAGGCGGCGCCGGTCTTGGCGACGGCGAGGATCGCGGTGATCGCCTCGGGGGACTTCGGCAGGGCCAGTGCCACGACGTCCTCGGTGCCCAGGCCGCGGGCGGCCAGCACCCGGGCCAGCCGGTTGGCGCGGGCGTCCAGCTCGGCGTACGTGAGGGTGGTGCCCTCGGCGTACAGCGCGGGGGCGTCCGGGGTGCGGGCGACCTGGGCGTCGACCAGCTCGGTGAGGGTCGGACGGGCGTCGGGACGGGCCTGCGCCAAGTCGGCCAGCCGGGCGGCCAGCGCTGCCGGGGTGGGGGCGTCGGACAGGGCGGGCAGCTCCAGGCGGACGCCGAACTCGGCGTGCACGCGGGCCAGCAGCCGCTCGGCGGCGGGCTGGTCGCCGCCCAGGTCGTAGAAGCCCGCCGCGGGGTCGACCGACTCCCGGCCGAGCACCTCCGCGAACAGTCGGCACAGGACCTCGGCCGCTTCCGGCCGCTGCTCGGCTCTGTGCGTCTGCTGGACCCCGGACATGTGACTCTCTCCCTCGTGCGGCTGGCTCCCGCGGTGGCGGGAGCGGCTTGCTGGGTTGACCTCGGGGCGGTCAGCCCGGCGGTCGGCGGAGCGATGTTGCGGTCGTCTTGCGGTGCTGCGGTGCTGCGGTGCTGCGGTGCTGCGGTGCTGCGGTCCTGTGGTGCTGTGGTGTGCTTCGTGTGACGGCCGTGCGGCGCGTGGGTGCGGTGCTGCGGTGCCGGGGGTGGTGGCGCGCCGGTGCCGTTCGATGCACGCGCGTAGACGGCGGACATGGGACTGCGCCGGCGGCGTGACGGTGCGGCCGCGCGGCGGTGGGGTGCTGCGATGGGGTGGTGACGCGGTGTCGGCGGGCTCCGTGGTGCGGTGTGTCGACGACCGGGGGCGGCCGGGTGAGCGGCGGCCGGGCGGGCGGGTGGTGCGCCGGGCGAGCGGCGGATCCCCGCTGTCGCGTTCGGTGCTGCTGTGCTGCTGCTGCGTCAGTTCGGTGCCGCTGTGCCGCGGTGCTGCTGAGCTGCCGTGTTGCGTCGGTTCGGTGCTGTTGCGTTCCGTGCCGCGGGTCGGTCCGATGCCGAGGAGGTGCGGCCCGGGTGGGGGCCGCCCGGTGCGGACGCCGGCGCGGAAGCGGTGGTGTCAGCGGTCCGACGGTCGGGGTGCGGTGGCGGCGGTCAGCTCTCGGCCAGGTGGGCGATCAGGCTCTTCGGCCGCAGGTCCTGCCAGTTCTGCTCGACGTAGTCGAGGCAGTCCTGCCGCCCGGCGGCACCGAACACCTGCTGCCAGCCGGCGGGCACCGGGCTGAAGGCCGGCCACAGCGAGTGCTGGCCCTCGTCGTTCACCAGGACGAGGTAGCTGGCCTCGGCATCCTCGAAGGGGTTCGCCATCGTCGGTTCCTCTCTGTTGTCAGGGCAATGCGAGGAGGGGGAGGAGCGGGGAGCAACCGGAGTCGCGGCTCACGGACCCCAGCCGGAGTCTTCGAGGGGCGCGTTGCGGGCGGTGATGGAAACCGTGGACAAGTGCGGCTGGGCATGGAGTTGGAGGCCCACCAGGGCGACCAGCAGAACGGCGAGCATCCCGAGCGTCTTGTGGACGCGGACGGCAAGGCTTGGCATCGCGAAATCCTCTTCCTGAGGAGGGCGGTCTGCCCTCTTCGCTCTGAAATGCATCCTGCCGAAGGCCCAAACGCGCGTGGAAGCTCTGGCTGTGATCGTGAACACGCAATGCGGGAACCGGAAGCCTGGGCAGATCGTGTCAAAAGCAGACAGACATGATCCAAGCCGCACCTGGCGCTGTCAGATCAGTGGTGGGAACTCCTCGGGCGCGGGGGACATCGCAGCGAGGAGGCGGGCACCCCGGTACGCCGGAACGAGCCCCTGCGCAGCTCCTCCCGGACGGCGGGCCAGTCCTCGACCCATGACCGGTCCGCCCCGGCCGGCGACTCCAGGGCGAGCGTCGCCAGATAGGCGCGCTTGAGCGCGGCCCGTTCGTCCTGCACCCGGCCCGCGGCCTGCTCGATCCGGCGCAGCCGGGCGTGCAGCCGCTCCAGCGCGCCCCCGCCCGTCAGCAGCCGCCGCGCCTCGGGGCCGAACCGGAAGCCGGGGGCCAGCAGCGGCCAGGCCGACCGCCACACCCGGAACACCTCACGGTGGCTCGGCCCCCACTCCCGCTCGGCCCGGGACAGCCGCTCCAGCGCCGCGGCCTCGGTGGGCGCCGTACAGGTCTCGCGCAGCGCCCGGGAGAGCGCGCCCCAGTCCTCGCCCGGCGCGTGCCGCAGCGCAGCGTGCAGCAGATGTGCCACCGAACCGTGCACGACCGTGTGCGGCCACTGCTCGGCCGCCGCCTCGGCCAGCACCGAACCGGTGCCGCCGACCAGCACCCAGACCTCCCGCACCCCGCGCTCGGCGAGCCCGGCCAGCACCTGCGGCCACTGCTCCCCGTCCGTGGCCGGCCACAGGCCCAGCACCTCGCGCCGGCCCTCGGCGGAGATCCCGAGCGCCAGGTGCACCAGCGGCCCGCCCGAACGGCCGCTGCGCACCGAGTCGACGAAGACCACCGGGTAGACCGGGTCGAGATGCCGCCCGCGCCGCTCGGCGAGCTCGTCGAGCACCTGGTCGGTGATGGCCGAGACGGTCTCCCGGCTGAGCTCCACGCCGTACACCTCGGCCAGGTGCGCCACCAGCTCGCCCGAGCTGAGGCCCCGCGCGGTCAGCGAGATCACCAGCCGGTCGAGCCCGGGCAGCCGACGGGCCCGGGGGAGGACGGCCTTGGGGGTGAAGCTGCCCTCGCGGTCCCGGGGCACCCGCACCTCGACCGGACCGATCTCGGTGAGCAGCCGTCTGGCCCGGGCGCCGTTACGGCTGTTGGTGCCGGAACCGGAACCGGAGCCGGAACCGGCGTCGGAACCGGAACCGGAGCCGGAACCGCTCAGGTGCTCCTGGAGTTCGAGCTCCAGGGCGCCCTCGATCAGCTGCTTGGCGAAGGCCTGGAGGATCCCGCCGTCGCCCAGCAGCCGTACCGCGCCGGAGCCGACCTGCGCGGCGGCGGCCTCCGCCAACTGTCGTACCAGGCGCTGGTCCACCAGGCCGGCGAGGGCGGCGGATGGTGCCGCCGGGTCGGAATCAGCTCGCAACTGGGGGTGCCTTCCGTCTGTAGGCCGTTCCATTCACCGATCGCCCGCTCCGGACGTCCCGACGGGACGCCAGGTGAGATGCGCCGGCAACCCCCCGGTCACCGCTGCCGGGTGCGTGGTTTTCGTGACCGTCACCATCGGCTCCCCCACTTGCGTGCACGTCCGACTACCGTCAGCCGATGATTTCCGCGTCCATTGGGCGTACACTCACGGCTGTCGAAGCCTGGGGGGCGGCTTCCGAAAGGCAGTCACTTCCATCTTGCCGGTTCGGATGCCTGGCGGTAGTCGGTACGAGCATTCGTGAAACCGCAATGCCGAAGCCAGAAGGATGCCCAGATGTGCCCAACCCAGGACAACTGCGCAGAAAGGGGAACGCCGCAGCTCTGCGACCGGGGCATCGAGTTCTACCGGACGGCACTGGCCGAGGGGGAGGCGACGGGCGAGGCTCCGGAGTGCCTGCTCGCGATGGGCCTGCTGCGCCCGCTGCCCGGCGCCGGCGAGCGACTGGCCCCCGTCCCGCCCGACATCGCCGCCACCGGTCTGGCCCGGCCGCTCGAACTCGCCGTACTGGCCCACCAGGAGCGGCTCGCCGAGCTGCACACCTCCTTCACCGCCGCCGAGCACGCCTACCGGGACGTCATGCGGCGGGCCAAGCTGCCGATCCGGCTGCTGGCCGGCGAGGAGATCAACCCCGCGCTGGAGAAGGCCGTCGCCGACTGCTCCGAGGAGCTGCTCACCGCCCAGCCGGGCGGCGGCCGCGCCCCCGAGCAACTGGCCGGCGCGCTCCCGCGCGACCTCGCCCTGGCCGGCCGCGGCGTGCGCCAACGCACCCTCTACCAGCACACCGTGCGCTCGCACGGCCCGACGCTGGCCTACATCGAGCAGGTCACCGCCCAGGGCGCCCAGGTGCGCACCCTGAACGAGGTCTTCGACCGGGTGATCATCTGCGACCGCTCCACCGCCTTCATCCCGGCCGGCGCCGACCGCGAGGCCGCGGCGATGCTCATCCAGTTCCCGCCGCTGGTCGAGTACCTGCTCAAGATCTTCGAGCTGATGTGGGAACGCGCCGAGCCCGTCACCTACCAGCAGGGCCACCACCGCCCCCGGCTGCTGACCGCCCGAACCCGCCAGAGCGTCCTGCGCCTGATGGTCAACGGCTACACCGACGAGGCCATCGCCTCCCGCCTCGGCATGAGCACCCGCACCGTCTCCAGCCACATCCAGAAGGCCAGCGAACTCCTCGGCAGCCGCAGCCGAGGCCACCTCGGCTACATCATCGCCCGCCAGGGCGTCCTCGACGAACCCCTCGACGAACTCTGACGGCCCCGACGCTCCGGGGCCCGTCGGCCCGAGCGCGACAGCAGCGTGGCCCGGACACCGTGCCGTGCGTATTCTGACCGCCGACTCCCATCGGGGGGAGATGCGGCCATCGGTGTTCAGGGCCCGGCCGTTGCCGAGTTTTCCGACGAGCACAAATGGTGATCATGGAAACGTCCCATCTCGACCGTCTGACCTGCCTCGCCGTGTGCGCCGGTGCGGGTGGCCTCGTGCTCGGTCTCGAACAGGCGGGTTTCGACCCCGTGTTGCTCCTGGACAACCGTCCGGTGGCGTGCGAGACGCTGAGGCTGAACCGCCCCGATTGGCACGTCCTCGAAGCCGACCTCCTCGACTTCGTTCCGGAGGAGCACCGGGAGTGCTACGACGTGGACCTCCTGGCCGCCGGCCTGCCCCGGGTGAAGGCGAGCGCCGCGGTGAGGCGCGAGGACAGCGTGGAGGAACTCCGGCTGCTCGATGCGACGGTCATGCTCCTGCACGGCGTGCAGCCGCGTGCCCTGCTCATCGAGAACCTCTCCGAGTTGGCCTCCAAGCCCGCGTACGAATCCATCCGCTCGGAGGTCGAGACCGAGCTCGAACACCTTGGGTACCGGCACCGCTGGTTCGTCGTCAACGCGATGGAACACGGTGTGCCCCAGGACCGCAAGCAGGGGGTCCTGGTGGCCTTGAAGGGGGACGCCATCCGTGACTTCGTCCCTCCGGCCGGCGGTGCCGAACCGCCGCTCACGGTAGGCGAGGCGCTGGGGGCCTCGATGGCCGAGGGCGGTTGGCCGCACGCCGCCGCATGGGCGGTACAGGCCACCCGGGTCGCGCCGACCCTGGTCGGGGGTTCCTGGAACCGGGGCGGGGCGGACCTCGGGCCCAGTGGGTCGAAGCGTTCCTGGGCCCGCATGCGGGTGAACGGCGGTACCGTCGCCGACGCGGTCCCCGGGCCGGATCATCCCTGGGACCCCGCACCCGATGGGACGGGCCTGGTGGCGCTGACCGTGGAACAGGCGGCACGGTTGCAGGGGTTCCCCGCCGACTGGTCCTTCGCCGGTCGAAAGACCGCCCGCTACCGTCAGGTGGGCCATGCGACGCCGCCCCCGGTGGGTCGGGCCCTCGGGCTGGCGATCCGGGCCGCGTTGGGGCAGCCCGTACCCGCGCCGTGGAGTCGCCGGTGACCCGAGCAGCGCGGACTCGGTGACGCCGGGGCCGGACGGCGCGGTGTGCGTCGTCCCGCCCCGGTTTCACCGCCCGGCGCTCAGCGGGTGAGCAGGTGCGAGAGGAAGCCGATCGACGGGTCCTCCGGCGTACCGACGAGCAAGGCCCGGTCCAGCAGGCCGTTGTTGTGCTCGCAACTGGTTTCCGGGAGCATCACACAGGCGTGGCAGGCGGCCAGGTTGGTGCCGCCCGTCCCGGACACCTCGGTCTCGATGCAGAGCGGATCGGCGGAGCACCACTCGGCACGGTGGACGGCCGAGCGCACGGCCTGGGCGAGGCGGTCGATCTCGCCCTGAGCGACCAGGCCGCCGAGACTGCCGGCCGAGTCGCTGGTGGCGGTGTAGATCAACACACCGGCCATCTCGTCGCCGGAGTAGATCCGTTCGCGCAGCGAGGCGGCCGGGTAGCCCGACTCCAGGCTCCACTCGTTGATCATCACGTGCGCGAAGGTGTGCAGCAGGGCCATGCGCGGGGTGGCGGGGGAGTCCGGGACCCGAGCCGGGTCGGAGGCCCGCTCGGTGAGGACCCGCTGGTGGCGGATTCGCATGCGTGCCACGCGGTCGGCGACGGCGGGCAGTTCGGCCCAGGCGTCCAGTCGCTCCTCGTCGAACCGGAGGAACACCCCTTCACCGTGGACCTCCATGGCGGGCAGCCAGTCGGTACGAGCGAGCGACAACTCCGCCTCGTGGCCCTCGGAGGAGGTCTCGGGATCGATGACCCGGGTGAAGGCCTTGAGGGCGCGGACCTCGCGGAGCTTCTTCACCAGCATCGGGGTGACCAGGCCCAGGTCGATCAGGGGCTTCTCGTCGCCGATCGGCGGCTCACAGACGAACTGCTCGGTGTGATGGCCGGATTCCTCCGGATTGCCGGCGCACAGGCGCTGGTACTCCAGGTCGCGCAGGGCTCGGTAGCGCTGCTCCTGGTCGCGATCGGGAGCGTCCTCTCCGGAGTGGTCCTCCGCCTCCATCGCGGCGACCAGGGCCAGGGCCTCCTGGGTACTGACGGGGGAAGGCATCCCGTCGAAGATGTGCTTGAGATGGATCTCCATCTCGACGAGGCTGGTGCAGCCGCGGAGCTTGTCCCAGTGCTTGTCCAGGGCGTTCACCCGGGTGTCGCTCCACGGCGGGATGGACAGGGCCGAGCGCAGCACCGGCTGCCAGACGGAGGAGGAACCGCGCTGGAGCGTACGGGGCGTCCGGGAGCAGGAAGCCTTGTCGGCACCCTTCAGCCAGGGACGCTCGCCCGGGCAGTCGATGCGCAGCTCCTTGAGGGCGCCGGCCCGGAAGGAGCCTTCCATGGACACCTCCGGTACCCCGCAGGAGCACGAGATCACGACCGAACGGAGCGAGGCGGTGCGTCCGGAGGACGTCAGGCTCATCCGGCCGCCGCAGAACCCGCTTTCGCCACGCCGCCCCCGGTGCAGCCACCCCCAGTACGGGAAGTCGGAGATGTGTCCGTCCTCGCAGGCGACCACGAAACGGGAGGGCACCAGCGGCTCGCCGCACTCGCCGCACTCGTTGCGTCCGGGCGGAGAGTTGAACTTCCGCACGTGGTCGAGCGCGTGGCACTCGGGGCAGTGGTGCCAGAGCGGGAACCGGCGCACCCGGATGCCGTCCCGGCTGTCGTCGCCGGAGGCCGGCGGGAGGCGGAAGTGCCGCACGCCCAACACCCGGGCGAGGCGGGGCTCGCGGATCACCGGAGCCTCGTCGAGGGGCCACTGTTCGGCGGCGCCGTCGATGCCCGCAACGATGAAGGACTCCTGGTCGACGGCGACCAGCGACCCCACGCCGTAGGTGGTGATGGCCTGGGCCCGGCGGACCGCCCCACGGCGGGGCAGGTTACGGGCCGGTGCGCCGGAACCGGCGGCGCCGCGCCGGCGACGGGACGGGGGCGGGGTCATCGGGATGCCTCCATGAACAGGGCGGACTCGGCGTCGACGTCGCGCAGGGACCACAGGGTCTCCCACGCCTCGACGTCCTCCAGGGCGTCGTCGTAGGGCTTGAGCAGCGAGGGGACGGAGCGTCCGCGCTTGGGTTCGTAGTACAGACCGTTGTGTGCCTCGGCCTCGGCGTGCCACCAGTCCACGAACTCGTCGAAGGCCGCGGCGACGTGGGCGACCTCCTTGGCGGCGGTCTCCTTCGGCGAGACGCTCCCGACCCGTTCGAGGATCAGCGGACGGATCGTCTCCCGCAGCTCGTCCCGGAAGAGGTCGATCCTCCCCGCGTCCTCGTCCCTGCGGGCCGCGGGGATCGCGATGCGAGCCAGGGCGACGATCACCGCGTGCAGGCCCCGGTCGCGGGCACGGGCGGAGAAGGGCGTGACCGAGGTCGACTCGACCTCGCGGTAGAGCGCGGAGTGGAAGTGCTGGAAGTTCTCGTAGTGCGAACGGTCGCGGGATCGTGCGGCGTTGAGCATCACCGCGACCAGACCGGGGTGCGCGCGACCCACCCGGCTGGTGGCCTGGATGTACTCGGCGGTGGTCTGCGGCTGGCCCATGACGGCCATCAGGCCGAGCCGGTCCACGTCCACACCGACGGCGATCATGTTCGTGGCGAGGAGCACGTCCACGACGTCCGCCGGGTCACCGTCCGTGAGCCTGCGCTCGATCTGCTTCAGGCGTGCCGGGATGTCGCTGGCGTCCACCCGGCTGGTCAGCTCGGAGTTGTTGCCGACGGAGCGCGGCTCGCAGCCGTCGCGCTCGGCGAGGTGCTCAAGGTAGGCCACGACGTCGTCGTGGACCTGGAGTTCCGCGGCGGACAGCAGCCGAAGGCTGTTGAAGTAGCCGACCAGTGTCCAGTAGGCGTCACGCACCTCCTCCGGGGTGTCGGCTCGCATCGCCTGGTGGAGCAGGGTGGCGTAGGTGCGGATCAGCAGGGTGGACTGGCTGGTGCCCGGGGCGAACAGGCCCACGTAGCGGCGGGACGCCTTCTCGCTCGCGGGGGTCTCCACGGCGAACCAGGAATCGCGGGCGTCCAGGCCGGCGGGCGGGAACTGCCGGACCTCGCGGGAGAACAGCGCCCTGCCCTGGTCGGCGGCGCGGCGGATGGTCGCGGTGGAGGCGATCACCTTGGGGCGGTCGGCCAGGACGTCGACGGCCGTCTCGTACAGGCCGGTCAGGGTACCCAACGGCCCGGAAATCAGATGGAGTTCGTCCTGGACGATCAACTCCGGCGGAGGTGTGGCGTCCTGACGGTCGCGATTGAAGAGGGCGGCCGTCTGCTCGCGCCACGGCATCGAGGCGAACTTGTCGACGGTGGCGATCACCAGGGTGGGCCTGGCCGCGTACACGGCCTGGTCGACCAGGTGCACGGGCAGCCCGTCGGAGAACTCGCAGTCCGTGCCGGGGCAGCGCACGTCCATCCGCTCAGCCTCCTCGTCCACCGCGTAGTGGTGGGCGTCGAGCGCGGTTCCGCACCACGGGCAGGCGTGCAGCTGGACGGGGTTCTCCGTCTGGAGCAGCCGCCCCGCTCGGGCGGCGTCGAGCTGTCGGGAGGCCACGTCCAGTCTGTTCGGCGTGGCGGACCTGCCCACCCACATGCCGATGGAGATCTCCTCGTGGCCGAGCTCCTCCTGGTTCTCCCGGCGCATCCGCTCCATCGCGCAGATCAGGATCGCGGCACGCTCGAACTGCTGCAGGGTCAGGAGACGCAGCGTGTAGCGCATCAGAACGGTGACGCCGCCGCCGGCCGACCCGCGGCGCTTGCGGCGCAGGAACGTGGTCAGCGCGATCAGACCCAGGTACGCCTCGGTCTTGCCACCACCGGTGGGGAACCACAGCAGGTCGGACACGCCCCGGTCGGGGTGCTCGGGGTCGTCCACCCCGGCCAGGCACAGCAGGATGAAGGCGATCTGGAACGGACGCCAGCACGCGGAGGCCGGGTCCGGCTCACCGAACCGGCCCTCCTTGACCCAGGCGGCCCTGGCCCGCTGAGTCGCCATCGCCCGGTTGGCCAGGCGGAACGCCCACATCAGGTCGGGCTGGTCGCGCAGCAGCGCGATGCCCCCGCGGATCCGCTCCAGGGCTTCGCCGCAGGCGCTGACCTGATCGGCCGCGGCCTGCTCGTACGAGGTGCCCACGAGCGCGGCGGCCTCGTCCCGCTTCCGCTCGATCCACCGCTCGTAGCCCTCGGCCAGACCCTCCAGGGCGGCGATCACCTCGCGGTCGCCGGCCTCGGCGAGGCCGAGCATGGTGAGGGTCTTGGCGTCGATCGTCGGGTTGGAGTCGGTGAGCAGCACCTCGTGGGTGGGCACGAAGTCCGTGCGCACCTCGGTCACACCCGCCCGCACCACGTCGGTGAGGCCGACCGGAGGCGGGGTCCAGTCCCAGACCGCCGCGCAGCCGTGCCCGGCGGCGAAGGTGGGGGCGTGCCGGTGCAGCAGTCGGCTGGTCTCCAGCTCGGCATCGACTGCGGACAGAGCGGTCGGGCGCTCCACGAACGCGCTCGACCCGTTGGCGGCACGGACCGTCAGCCCGGTCTGGAAGAGGGCGAAGGCGTCCTGCAGTTCCCGTTCGCCCACCTTCTGGATGTTGACCAGGGTGACCGTGACGGTGACCGTGCCGGTCTCCGGAGACGGGCGTCGCACATGCACCTCCAGCCGCGCCGTGCCGTCGACCAGGTCGCGGGAGGCGCCGCGGCCCGGGTGGCGGACGTCGACCGTGGTGTCCGGCAGGTCCAGCTCCACGCGCCGCCAGCGTTCCCTCTGGTCGGACGTGGTCCGGGCCTCGCTGCGGCGGGCCGAGACCTTGCGTCCCTCGGCGTCCTCGGGCTCGTACACGGCGGCGCGGGCCGAGACCACGATCTCCTGGCAGACGGCGACGTCGACCGCGAAGGTCAGGCCGACGCTGGCCGGGCGGCGGTCGCCGGAGCCCGGGCGTTCGGCCGCCGCCCCGGATTCGTCGAGGCTGTCCGCCCTGGTCACGGCTTCCTCGTCCAGGCCCTCGTGCTCGGCCACGTCCTCCAGGAGCCGAGCGCCGGCCTCGGCGTTCGCCGGTCGCGGGTAGAGTACCCCGACGGGGTAGCGGGTGATCGGGGCGTCCTGGTCCAGGACCTCGGCGCGCTCCTCGGGGGAGGCGTCGACATCGGGGCCCAGCAGCTCCCGGCGGAGCCGGGCCACCAGGTTCTCGCGGACCTCGTAGTGCCCGGCGTGCCGCCCAGCATGGATGGTCATTCCTGCTCCTCCTCGGTCCCGGCGGTGTGCCGGAACCGTCCGATTCCGCTGATGTGAGGGGCGATCCACACCCCGTGGTCACCGAGGCCCGCGTTGGCCCCGGCAGCCGGACTGCCCGCCACCGACTCCAAGCAGTCGATCCGCAGACCGGAGATCTCCTGGGGCCAGCGGATCTCCCACTTCGGGCCGACCTTCAGAACGGAGTGCAACTGGCTCCGGAAGGCCTCGGAGGCGTCGCCGATCTCCCGTCCCTCGTGCAGCAGGGCGTACCGAGGGCTTTGTTCGGGGCCCATGGGGAAGGCGTCGCAGAGCCGGAACGTCACCGCGTCCCCCGGCCGCACCCGCTCCAGCAGGTACGCCTGGGCGCCGGGGGCGTCGACCTGGGCGTCGGCCGGTTCCAGGGCGCCCACGTCCCCGGCCCGGACTTCGATGCCGTCGCGCCGCCACTGCAGGCGCTGGTTCGGGACTCCTCGGTACAGCCGTCCGGTCGGCTTGTGCCTGAGCACCGTCACCGTGTCGGGCGGGGCGACCCGGTACAGATCCTCCCGAGCCCGGGTCATCGCCACGTAGAGGGCCCGGGCCTCGGCGGGCACGTCGGGTTCCTCGGTGCGCCGACGCAGCTCGGCGACGGTCGGTGGATTGAGCACGATCACCCGGTCGAACTCCAGGCCCTTGGAGCGGTGCACCGTGGACACCACGAGCCCGGCCGGTTCCGGATCGGCCAGCTCGTCCGGGAAGCGGCGCTCCGCCACCAGGCGGCGCAGCCGCACCACGTCGAGGGTGCCCCGGCCGGTGCCGCGTGCCGCCGACCGCAGGGACTGCCACACTCGGTCGAGGTCGGTGCCCTCGGGCAGCGGGACCGCGGCAAGCAGGTCGCGCAGGCGCTCCTCGGTCAGGGTGGCGGCCGTGGTCCGACGCAGTACCTCGGCGACCCAGTACGGCACCGGCCGGTCCCGGAGCGAGCGACGCAGGGCGTGCTGGATCCCCTGGGCGTGCAGCAACTCCGAGACGACCAGCGCCTGTCGGTTGTCGCGGCACAGGATCGCGCAGGTACCAGGGAAAGATCGCAGGGTGTCCAGCGTGAACGAGTCGGTGAACGAGCCCAGGCCGGGCAGGTCGAGCAGCAGCTCGCGCAGCTCTCCGTGAAGGCGTTCGGCGGCCGCGTCCGCGCCCTCGGGGGCGCTGCCGACGGCCTGGACGGCGGGGCCGAGCGGGAGCGCGGTGCGTGCCTCGGGGGTGACGGCCCGGAAGTTCCGGGTCAGCCGCAGCTCCTCCAGATCGTCGGCGTAGGAGATCCGCACCCAGCGGAGGAAGAGGTCGGCGCGATCGGCGTACTCCTGCGGGTCCTCGATCTGGAAGTCGTAGATCGCCTGGGCGGAGTCGCCGACGAGGGTGAATCCGCTGGAGTCCTGGAGCCGGTCGAGCAACGATTCCACCATCTCCCGGCGGGCGCCCACCAGGTCCTGCACCTCGTCGATGATCACGTGCGTCGGCGGACCGGCCTCCAGGGACTCCAGTGCGCCCTTCTCGATCGCGTCGGTGGCCGCCCGGATCCGCTCGTCGAAGGAGAGCGCGGACCACCCCTCGTCCGGGTACGCCTGGAACAGCAGGGAGTAAGCCCAGGAGTCGAAGGTCTGTACCCGTACCCTCCGCGCGTGCTCCCCGTGCCGGGCGATCCGGTCACGCAGTTCCCGGACGGCGGCGCGGGAGAAGCTGAGGACCAGCAACTCGGAGGCCTCCAGCGCCTCGTCCGGGTCGACGTGTCCGACGAGCGCGTCCATCCGGCGCACCAGGGTGTGGGTCTTGCCCGTCCCCGCCCCCGCGGTGACCAGCAGCCGGGTGTCCCACGGCCGGTCCACGACGGCCTGCTGTTCGGCGGTGAGGACGGGGCCGCCCTCGGGCTGGATGGTCATCGGTTGCTCCACAGGTGCTCGAACTGCGTGAAGGCGAGGGCGGTGTCGAAGTTCCGGATGTTGTCGCGGACGTTGAGGATGAGGCAGGTGTCCTTGCCGCCGTTGCGCGGGCCGCGCAGGCCTCGTCCGATCATCTGCTGGTACACGTTCGGGCTGTAGACGGGGCGGGCGACGACCACCGCGCGGGTGGCCGGGGCGTCGAAGCCCTGGGTGAGCACGCCGTAGTTGGTCAGTACCCGTACCCGACCATCGCGGAAGTCCCGGATGCGGGCCCGGCGGTCGGCGTCGGAGGTGGTGGCGTCCACCGAGGACGCGGAGATCTCCTGGTCCATCAGCATGGCCGCCAGGAGCTTGGCGTGTTCCACGGAGGTGGCGAACACCAGCACGGGCCAGTTCTCGTCCATCGCCGCGACCTCCTCGACGATGCGGCGGCTACGGTCGTGGTCCTCCGCCAGTCGCTGCTCGGCGGCCTTGGACAGCAGGCTGAACTGCTCGGCGCTCTCACGCTCCTGGCGGGACAGCAAGATGGTTCCGCCGGTCAGCTCTTTGTGCTCGACGCGTGCCAGCACGCCGATGTCCTGGAGGTGACCGTAGGCGTCGTCGGAGGGGAAGACCCCCTCGTCCAGCCGACGTGCGCCGAACCTGTTGACCAGCCGGCGGGTCTCCTCCTCGTTGTGGCCGCGGAACGGGGTGGCGGTGAGACCGAGCAGGTGCCGATCGGTCCGGTGCTGGGTCAGTCCGAGCAGGCTCAGGATCTCGGTGTAGCTCGGGCTGGTCGCCACGTGGGCCTCGTCCACCACCACCAGAGCGGCCTCGCGCAACCAGGCGTAGCGGTCGGTGTCGAGGCACACCCGCAGCTTGGCGTCGGTGGCCACCACGAGCTGCGGACCGTCCGTGACCGGGGCGGCCTCGTTCGAGGTCCACAGTCGGTTGATCGTCAGCCGCTCCTGCGCGCCGGCCTTGCTCCAGACGAACTGCCAGCTCTGCACGGCCTGCTCGCAGAGTTCCTCGGTCTGGGCGATCCACAGGATCGGGCCCCTGAGCGTGCCTGCCTGCTTGACCCAGCGGATGACGGCCTCGGCGGTGACGCGCGTCTTGCCGGCACCGGTAGGCAGCGAGAGCATGGCCCGCTGCGGGGCCAGTCGGTCCAGCATCTCGAAGATGCTGAGGGCGAGGCGCTCCTGGTAGTCGTGCAGGCGCGGGAAGTCCCGGGGGCCCTCCACGGTCAGGCTCTGTTCGAGGGTGGGGGCCCGGTGGCCGGCGAAGGGCGCGGGCAGGCCGAGTTCGGCGACGAAGGAGACTGCCGCCGGCCCCCCGCTGTAGGAGGACGGGGCGCTCGGGAAGCGCTCCTGGATGTCGCGCGCGTGGGTCTTGAGCACGGCGTCTCCGTGCGCGTTGAACGCCATCTGTGCGATCCGGCGGCCGGTGGGCTCCTGCCCGTCCGGTTCCTGGCGCTCGGCATCCATGAGGCCGGAGGGGAGCCGGTCGCGCAGGGCCTCCGGGCCGATCAGCAGTTCCAGCTTGGTCGTCACGTCCGCGGCCTCGCGGATCGCCTTGAGCGCGGACCGCACCTTCTCGTCCTGCTCCTGGCGGGCCTGGGCCTCCAGGAGCGCCCGGCAGCCGGCCTCTCCCATCCGCAGACCCAACTCACGGTCCACCGCCCGGAGCGTGCCCAGCCGGTCCAGCGAGTCCAGGACCTTGATCACGTTGCCCTGGCGGGCGCTCTCCAGGGACTTCGGCTTCGGGCCGCTCGGGGTGCGCAGGACCTCCTCCAACGTGGAGCAGCGCAGCAGCGAGTACGTGCCGACCGCGGTGCCCATCTTCTGTCTCAGCGTCGGGAACTCCTCGACCAGCGGAACGGGTTCCACGTTCGACTCGTGTCGGGTCTCCCGGGTGATGACGTCGTCGTGGCGCAACATGCCCCACTGTTCGACCATGAGGTCCGCGGACTCCTGGTTCGGCATCAGCAGCGCGGGCACCCGCTCGGCCTGCAAGGAGCGGTACTCCTCCGGGTTCGCTGCAACGGCGATCTCGCTGTCTGCCCGGGTGTCCCAGGCGTCGCCGACCCGGCACCGGGTCAGGGAGTCCTCGGGGAAGGGGATCTCCAAGCGGGTCAGCAGGGCGTAGGTGGACCCGACGAAGGCGTCGTCCTCGCTCTCCTGGAGCTTCTCCAGGAGCTGCTCCCACTGCTTCGGACGGACCTTCTCGACGCTGTCGGCGAGCCCCAGCTTGCGGGCCTTCTCCCCGCTGATCGACGCCACCGGAAGCACGTCACGATAGGCGTCGAGCTGCGGCCCCACGGCTTCCTTGAGGGACTTGAGACCCTGGGAGGTGTCGACCAGGCCGTGTCGGGAGAGCATCCACCGGATGGGGGACGACACCGATCGGCGGGAGTCGACCTGAGCCCCGATCTGCCGGGTCCAGTGCTCGACCAGCGCGTCTTCCGGCAGCGCCCGGAGGAAGGCCGCGCGTGCCGGCTCCGAGAGACGGGGCAGCAGGTGCAGCGGCCCACCGACGGGCGAGCCTTCGATCCTGATCCTGGCCAGGGTCGGTCGACTCGCCCGGTCGTCCAGCGTGCGGCAGTACGCCGCGTGCACGGCCACCCGATACTCCTCGAACCAGGCCTCCTCCTCGGGCCTGTGCTTGCCGGTCGGGCGGTCCCGCAGGCCCAACTCGCGGAAGAATCCCGCGTCGTCGGAGTGGAAGCGCATGTCCACCGCGATCGCGGGGTCGCTCTCCGCGGTGACGACGACACCGGGCAGCATGCAGTCGCGCATGGTGTGGAAGCGGCCGTCCGCAGTCCGCACCATCAGCGTCTCCAGCGGGGAGTCCACCCGCTTGGTCACCTCGTGGCCCACCACAGCGGCGCCCGCCCGGTGGAAGAGCTCCCAGAACCGGTTCCACTCCTGCGGGCCGTACGAGCCGAAGCCCTGGTCGAGAACGCTCACGAAGCGCCCCCGGACGTCGGCTTCCTGGATGCCGAGGGCGGTGAGGGCGGAGTGCAGCGACGGGTCGTCGGACAGGGCGTGATCCACGTAGACCAGCGACTCCCGCAGGCCGTCCTCCTCGGTGCGGCGGTACACCTCGCTTCCCCGCGGGGCGACCAGGCCGTCCTCCTCGGTGAGCACGATCCTGGCCGTGCGGGCCTCCGCGGCGCAGCCGGCGTTCGAACCGATCATGTCGGCGACAATCCGGATGGCGGCCGCCGAAGCCTCCGCCGTGCCGTCGGAGACCAGCGCCTCCAGCCACTCGACGATCGAGGCCCGCTGCCGGCGGGCCGCGGCCAGGATGTGCTGGACCTTGCCCGTCCGTAGGTCGGTGGCCTCGACCGAGGGGTGCACCCAGTCGCGCGGGCGCCCGGGGTACGCGTGCCAGGACCGCAGCCAACGGTTGACCGCGGTGCTGTCCTTCCCCAGGTCCGGGTGGATGTTCAGGCCGCCGGGGACGCGCAGGACACCGTCCTGGTCGGGCAGCGACGGACGCACCGCGGCGGCGGCCCAGATCTGCTCGGTGAGCAGCCGGTCGGCCCAACTGATCGTCTCCACGCCCTTGGAACGACCCGGCAGCAGCGGGAGGTACGCACCGGGGTCCTCCGCCGGCGCGAGTTCGGGCAGCGAGTCGATCACCAGGCCGGCGGCGGTCCGGATCATCTCGACGTTGAACGGTGAGGAGTCCAGCAAGTTCTGCCTGTCCTCGTTGGTCTTCCACGCCCCGTTCAGGATGCCGCTGAGGGTCATCTCGTATTTGGTCGGGAAGAACGACCAGAACCGGCCGCGTCCCCGGGCGTCGGCGGCGCCGAGCAGCCCGGTTCGCTCGTCCGCGCTGTAGGCCGGTACCGCCCAGGCCAGGTCGACGGTCAGTCGGTCGTGCAGCTCGCCGGCGTCGCGCCGGGCGACCTCGGTGGGCTCGTGGGTGCGGGTGAAGACCCGCCACTGCGAAGTCGCCGGCGGCTTGCCGACCCGCTCCTCGTGGATCGTGTGCAGGCTGCCGGCCCGCTCGGAACGCAGCGCCCGGCGCGCGATCGGGCGGGGCCGGCGGTCCTCCAGGACCACGTGGCCCACGTGCGGGGAGAACAGGTGGAAACCGGAAGGGAATTCCTCGCGGGTGTCGTGACCGGCCGCGCCCTGGTGGCCGTGCATGTCCTTGCCCAGCCGGTCGGCGGCGCCGGGCAGCAGCGGGAGGCGGACCACCGTGGTGGCCCACGCCAGCAGTTCGTCCAGCACCTGGTCCTTGAGGCGCTCGGCCGCCATGTCCAGCTCGCGGGCCATGCGCAGCACGGGCGCCTCGAACTCCTCGCCGAGCCGCTCGCGCACCCCGGGCACGTTCCGGATCGACTCGTACGACCAGGCCCGATCGAAGCCGAAACTGCCCTCGCTGCTGAAGAATTCGGGCGCGTCGGTCACCACCAGGACCGACTTCACCCCCACACCGAAGCGGCCGATCTGCCCACCGCGCTTGCGGGACATGCTCATGCGCAGGATGGTCTCCGCGCCCTCGGGCGTCACCGGGTTGCCCTGGTTGGCGCAGTACAGGTGGGTGCCGGTGAGGACGACGTGGATCCGGCCGCCGGGCTCGTCGCGCAGCTCGTCGGCCGCGTTCTGGACGAGCTCGAAGAGCTGCCGGTCGCCGTACCCGCCCTGGGTGATGCGGCGTTCGCCGTTGGCGTGTTCGGGGATCAGGCCCGGGTCGACGGCGTAGGTCTCCAGGACGCGGAGGGACTGCTCGACGACGGTGCGGATCACGGGGGACTGCGGGTCGGCCACGGATGGTTCCACTTCGGGTTCGGAGGGAGGGGGTGAGCGGTGCGGAATGTCGGACGTGTCGTCAGCGACCGTGGCGGATGGTGAAACTGACGATGCGCTGACAGTTGCCCGGGTTCCGGCGCGGGCGGCGGGTACGGGCGTCGGCGTCGCGGATGGCATTCCGGTAAGTGGCGACCATGTCGTGGTCGATGCCGTACAGGTAGAGGTAGGCACCCAGGTCCTGCGGGGCCTCGTGGGCGATCCGGTCGTACGTGGAGACGATCGAACGCATGCGGTGGAGCGGGGAGTTCTGCGGGGACACCGGGGTAACCTGCGCTTTCGCTGTTCGTGGACTTACACGATGAAATGGTGCGAAGTGGTGCAGGAGGGGAACGGGTCGCGCAAGAATCCGCGGAATCCGCAATTGATTCCGGAGGCGGCCGTGATGAATTCCCCCCAAGGAAAACAAAGCGAACCGGGCCCCAGGTCGGGGCCAATTCCGCGGCGCCCGCCGGGGAATTGGCGATCACTTTGCCATGGATCCGGTCGGCGTGTCAAGGGGCCTGCGAGAGGCTGGCGGGCCTCGAATCAAAGGGATTTCCTCGGGGTTTTCGGGGAAATTCGGGCAAACGGAAGGAGTGGTCGGATGCCCTTTTTCGATTGCGTTCGACGTCTGCTCCCGTCGAGCGCGACCACTGTCAAGTGTCAGTTGACAATGGGGGTGTCGCTGTCAACAGCGGTGCGGTAGCGTGGCTCCCACCTCGTGAAACAAGCCATGCGGAAGCAGGTGGGACGTGAAGGCGGCTGAGGAATTCGGCCCCTGGCTGGCGCGCCAGCTCAAGAACGCCGGGAAGACCCAGACCGATCTGGCGCAGGAGCTGGGCAAGACCCGGGCCGCCGTGTCCGCCTGGATCGTCGGCCGTTCCGTACCCCGGGACGAGACCATCCGGGACATCGCCGCGCTGCTCAACACCGACCTGGAGACCATCCACACCCGCAGCTCCGACGCCCAACTCGGCCTGCCCGTCGACTGGTACCACCGGCCGGCCCACGTCGACGGCGGCCGCGAGTACGGCAACGCCGCCGCGTTCGCCTTCGAGGCCGATGTCTCGGTGCTCGCCCGCGAGGCCACCCAGAACAGTCTCGACGCACGCCTCGATCCGGTCGAGCCGGTCCGCGTACGGTACACCCTGCACGAGCTCACCGGGGAGGCCTTGGCGCGGTTCCGAGAGGCCATCCGATGGGATCGCCTGCTCCCGCACTACGAGGCGCTCACCGCCGACGGCGGGAAGCAGAGCAAGGTGTCGCGCACGATCGCCGCCGGGTTGCGTGACATGTACCAACACGACCGTCTGGTGCTCCTCCGGGTCGACGACTACAACGCCACCGGTCTGACCGGCGACGACTACGCGGACGGGCTCTTCGCCGCGGTCGTCCGTCGTCAACTCGACAGCCACAAACGGGACCTCGGGGCCGGCGGCTCCTATGGCCTGGGCAAGGCCACTCTGTGGGCGACCAGCCGACTCGGCCTGGTGCTGATCAACTCCACCCTCTCCGAGCCCCACGAGGGCCGCACCGAGCGGCGCCTCATCGGCCGGCTCGACCTGCCCTGGCGCGAGGTGAACGGCCGGGCGTGCGCCGGTCCGGCCTGGTTCGGACGTCCCGACCCGACCAGCCCGTCCGCGGACGTGGTCCGTTCCTGGTGGGCCGACGAGGAGACCGTCGAGAAGCTCCACCTCACCCGCGAGAGCGCGGCTCCCGGCACGTCCTTCCTCATCGTCGGTGCCCACGACGTGGCCAGTCTGCTGGCCCTCAACGGTGCCGCAGACGAGGAGGAGACCACCGATGACGACGACTCCGTCCACCGCATGCACGCCCGACTGGTCGACGCGCTCGGGCGCAACTTCTGGGCCGCGATGACCGGCGGCGGCGACCACAAGCCGCACCTGGAGGCGTCCGTCCGTACCTATCGCAACGGCGAGGTGCTCATCCCCGAGGAGCGCGTGGACCCGGCCGTGGCCCAGCCCTCCCGCACCCGCGCGCTGCGGGCCTTCCTGGAGGGGACCACCGTCGACCGGCTCACCGGACGCGGCCAGGTCGCCCGCGCGACCGTGCCGCTCCATGTGCCGCTCCACGGCGGCCAGGTGCGCGGCGGTGTGCCGCACGATGCGGTGGTCCTGGTCACCGACGCGGAGGACGGCGACGGCCGGTCCAACCGGTTGGTGTCCATGCGGGGCAACCGCATGACCGTCAAGGACGGTGCCGTCCCCAACCTGCCGATCGGCACCAACCCCTTCCAGGCCATTCTCCTCACCGGCCGCGCGGCGGGCCCGGACGCCCTCGGCGCCGAGGCCGCCGAGGAGTTCCTCCGCGCCTCCGAGCCGCCGGAGCACAACAAGTGGGGGCAGACGGAGGAACTGTGCCTGTCCTACTCGCCCTCCGCCTACCGGCGCATCGCCGCCCTGACCACCGCGGCGAACACCGCGGTGCGCGACCTCGTCGCCGTACCCAAGGCCAAGCGTCGCAACGGGGGAGAAGCCAAGATCGCCGGCCGGCTCAAGGTCGGCGGCCCCACGAAGCGGACGCGTCAGCCGGCGGCCTCGGCCCTGCCGGAACTGGACAACGTGGACGCGCTGATCGACGACACGGGAGCCTGGTCGGTCACCGTGGACCTCCGGGTGCCGTCGGGTGTGGACACCGACCGTCCGGTCACGCCGGTCGCCAAGTTCGACGTGCGGTCCGGGCCTCGGCCCGCCGCGCCTTGGAAGGACCTCGTCGCCATCAGCGGCTGCGAGGTGGTGGACGGGGCCCTGCAGCTGTCGCCGGGCAGTCGCAAGGCCGTCTTCCGGGGCGTCACCGACGTCTCCCGCCACCCGGTCCGGGCCCAACTCACCGGACTCGTCGTCGAACTCCGCAGCGGAAAGGGGGAGCAGGCGTGAAGGTCTACCCCTACCGGCGGCTCACCGGGAACGTCTCCTGGCGCGTCCACAGCGCCCAGCTCAAGGCCGAGGGCGAGTCCTGGGAGGACGTGGAGAGCAAGTATCTCTCCACCGTCGAGCGAGTGGTCGCCCTCGGACCGGACGAGGACCGCCCCGACTGGACCCAGGCCCGACTCCGCCTCTCCGTCGAACTCCCGGCCAAGGCCCTGGATCCGTCCGGGCCCTGGCAGAACGTCAAGGTCGTCGCGGTCCTCACCGAGCGTGCCACCAACAGCCGTACGACGGCGGACTTCTCCGCGGTCTCCGAGGACGGTCGCGCGCGCACGGCCGAGCTGTACCTGCACCGTTGCGACCTCCTCGACCGCGCCTCCCTCGCGGTGCACGTGGTGGCCACTGTCGACGGCGTGCCCGGTCGGGTGATCGCCACTTCCGACGTGGAATGGTTCGTCGACGTGATCGAGGTTGTGCCCTCGCTCGCCCGCGAACTCGACGTCAAGATGGTCAAGTTCGGGTCCGGAGCGAGCCGGCTCCAGCGGTTCAAGGACTCACCCTGGCTGGTCGACACCACCGGCCGGATCCCGGCCGTGCGCGTCAACTCCGACTTCGACGGGCTCGGCGACCTGATCGGCGCCGACGGCGGCAGCGGCCCGGAGAAGACCGTCCGGGAACTCCTGCTCGCCCAGATGTGCTCCGAGGTCTGGACGGCCGTCTTCCACTCCGCCGTCGGCGACCTGGAGGTCGAGGAGGACGGCACCCCGGTCTTCCCGCACGGTTGGCAGGGCGAGGTGCTCCGGGAGATGCTCCCGGACGTGTACGCAGACCGTGAGCCGGAGGCCGCCCTGCGGGCGGTCCACACGGCTCGCACCGGAGCGTCCGCCGCCGGGTGGGGGGAACTCCAGTCCCGGATCCACTACGCCGCCTCCCGGCGGGCCGGCGTCCCCCGGACGCTCTCCACCACCATCCACGACCTGGAACGCCTCACGCAGGGGGACGACGCATGACCGACCGGCCCGATCACCTCCCGGAGCGGCTCGCCCTGCTTCCCGGCGCCGAGGCGACGGACTTCGTCACCGAAGGCCTACTCACCGGCCGCGAGAACGTGCCGAGCATCAAGCTCAACCTGGTCACCGAACCGCTGCCGCACGCCGAGCGGCGCGGTGAGCTGCGTCCCGTCCGGGACCTGGTCGAGGACGCCATGGCCTACTGCCGGGCCAACGGGCTCAAGGCCACCCAGGCGGACGCCTGGCTGGCACCCCGTCTCCACGCCGCGCTCCGACTCACCCGCCGCGAAGCGGCCGACCCCGGCTTCTGGAACTACCTGGCCCTCGGCGTGGCCCCGGACTACGTGGTCTGGCGGCATCTGGCCGAACCCAAGGACGGCAAGCCGGCCAAGGTGGCGGCCGACCGCTTCCGAGGGCCGTACCACAAGCAGGCCTTTTCCCGCCTGTGGTGGGCGGCCGAACTCTTCCGCGACGGTCCGGACTACGCCCCGGTGGTCGCGGCCTGCGGCAACCAGGACATCCTCAACACGGCGTTGCGGATGTCCGTGATCAACCACCGGCCGACTGCCCAGGCGATCGCCCGACTGGTCGCGAAGGGCACGGTCACCGGTGGGCGCGAGGCGAATGCCCTGGCCGGGGCCGTCAACGCCTCCGCGGCGACACTGATGTACGACGTGATCGCCCCCGATGCCGAGCGCGAGTCCCGGCCGCTGCTCGACTGGATCGACGAGGCCGAGACCGCCCGGCAGGTGTCACGGAACGCGCTTCCGACGGGCCCCGAGGAAGAGCGCGCGCCGGAGCTGTCCGTGAGCACGTTGGTGGACTACTTCGCCGATCTCTTCGCGGACGCGCCGGTCCGGGGGCGGGAGGAAACGGAGGAGATCGAGGCGGAAGCCTGAGCCTAGGGCTTCGGGCAGTTGTTGCCGCAGCCGTTCTCGGCCTCGCAACCTTCCATGCGAAGGGTCTTGTACTCCTTCCCGTCCCGGTCGGGTCGACGCCAACTCTTCCGGAGGCCCTCCTCCGGCGGGAGTGGCTTGCCGAGTGCCGCCGCCAGGACATGCACGCCGAACAGCGGGGGCACGGCGTTGCCCACTTGCTGCGACCGGTCGCCGCCGTCCCAGGGGTAGTCGGGCGGGAAGGTCTGGAGGATGCCGGCCTCGGGGATGGTCAGTCGGTCCGGAGTGAGGGGGCTGCCGCCCGGATGCCGGATGGCGTTGCGCGAGACCTTCCCGGTGACGGTGAACGACGGCTGCTCGTACGTGCGGATGCCTCGGTTCTTCGGATCGCCGCCGCTGCCGTAGTTCGACACGATCTCGAAGGGAGGCTCCCGGTTCGTGAGTACTTCCCCCATCGGGACCCACGGCCTGAGCGGCGCCGTGCCTCCGTCCACCGGCAGCGCGGTCCGGATGTCCTTGGGGCCGCCCTCCTCCGGCTTGCGCAGGTTGAAAGTGTGGTGAGTGGGGGCGGGGAGCTGGGGAACGCCGTGCTCGACGAGTCGTGCGATCAGGATCGTGCGGCGGCGGGTCTGCGGGACGCCGTACGCCTCGGTGTGCAGGGTCTTGACCTCGGCGACGTTGTACCGGACCGGTGTTCCGTCCTCGCGGGGCAGGCCCTTCTCCAGGGCCGCCTTGTAGACCTCCCAAAGCGCCTTGACCGCGGGGACCTGCTCCAGGACGATCACGTCGAACGGCCGCCCGTTTCGGTTGGGGCAGCTGAGGGCCTTGATCGCGTACCGGAGCGGCTCCAGGACCAGAGCGGTCCGGGGATCTCCGCCCATCTCCGTCAGGCGCTCGTCGATCTCCTCCTCGCCTGCCCCGTCCACCAGCTCGTGGATGAGTTTCTTGACCTTGTCGAGGGCCCTGCGCCCCGCACCGTTTCCGGCCACCGAGTACGTCTGGCAGGGCGGACCGCCCGCGAGCACGTTCAGGTCCGCGTCGAGCTTCTGGAATCGTTCGCGTCGGACCTCGCTGACGTCCGCGTGCCACGTCCTGAGCCCGGCCGCGTAACGCGTGTCACAGGCGTCCTTGTCCCACTCGATCCCGAGCGAGGGCACGTCGAGCATCTTCGCGGCCACGTCAAGACCGCCCGGACCGGCAAAAAGGTCCAGAATATGCGGTTTTTCAGGGAATGAGGCGGCTGCGTCCGAGCTGGTCATGTGGCCAGAGTCTAGCCGGCGACAGGCTGTGTGATGTACTCGGTCGGCTCCGTTGCCACCTTCCGCCCTCTGCCCACCCGACGCTCGCGCACCAGTGCGATGATCCGCTCGGCTGCCTCGGCGGCGCTCTCGTGCTCCCAGACGCGGACCGACAGCCAGCCGGCTTCGGCGAGGCGGGCGTCCGTGTCGACGTCCCTCGCGCGGTTCTTCTCGATCTTCTCCCGCCAGAACTCGGCGTTGTTCTTCGGCCACGTCGCGTGCTCCGGGCAACCGTGCCAGAAGCAGCCGTCGACGAAGACCGCGACGCGGGCCGGGCCGAAGAGAACGTCGGCCTCGCGGCGTACGCCCTTGAGCGGTTTGCGGTGGACGCGGTAGCGGAGGCCGGCCGCGTGCAGGGTCCTGCGGAGGGTGACCTCGATGCCCGTGTCATGACTGCGCTGCTTGCTCATCCGGGCGCGGATCTTCGGAGTGGTCTCCAGGGAGGGCATGATCCCATTCTGGCTCCGGGCACCGACATCGCGTCGAGTGGAGTCCGTCCGGAGCGCAGCCCCCGCCCCGGGTGGGGCGGGGGTCGGGCGAGGTTGGAGGTGGCGGCCTTGACCTTGTCGGTGAGGTCTTGGCGCAGTAGGAGGCCGGGTTCCGGCGGCCGGTGAACCCGGGGTTGACCACGGGGAGCCGGGAGGGAACGCGGCGGCTGCGGGCGTTACGACAACAGCATTGACGTGTGGCGGCACCGCCGGTTTCATGGCTCGCACTTCCCGCCCGCGTCACCCTCCCGACCGGCGCGGGCGTTCCCCCACACGTGCACCCCACGACCAAGGCGGTGATCCGTTGGCATCGACGGTGAAGGACACGGGCAGCGGCCCGAGAGCGGACGCGCGAGGCTCCCACGTCGCGATGCGGCAGTCGATCGGCCTGCTGGACGGAGTGGCGATCGCCGCCTCCAGCACGGCCGCCACCAGCAGTATCGGGATCGGCCTGGGCCTGATGGCCGGGGTGGTCGGCCTGCACCTTCCGGCGATCATGCTGCTGGCCTTCCTGCCGGTGCTCGCCATCGCCGGCGGGTACGGGCGGCTGAACGCCGTCGAACCGGACTCGGGCAGCAGCTACCGGTGGGTCGGGCGCACCCTCAGCCCCTGGCTGGGCTTCCTGACCGGGTGGGTGAACACCGTGGGGACCGTGGTCTTCATGGCGTACACCACGACCGTCACCGGCTCCTCGATCGTCCAGCTGCTCGACCAGGCCCACGTCCGCAGCGTTGCCGGGCTGCGGCTCGACGCCGACTCGACCGTCCAGTGCACCCTGATCGGACTGGTGGTGCTGGTGGGCGCCGCGCTGGTCGCGGTGCGCGGGCTGGACCTGGCGGCCCGGCTGCAGAAGGCGCTGCTGGTCTTCGAGTACGTCGTGCTGCTCGGCTTCTGCGGCTACGGGCTGTTCGCCGGCGACCAGCCGTTCTCGCTCCAGTGGTACAACCCCTTCGACATCCCCTCCTTCGACGCGGTCGCGCAGGGCATGGTGCTGGCGGTGTTCTGCTACTGGGGCTTCGAGTCGGTGTTCAGCGTCGGCGAGGAGGTGCGCAACCCGCGCGACGCCTCCCGGGGTGGCATGATCGCCCTGGTGGTGATGCTGCTGCTGTTCCTGCTCGCCGGCACGGCCTTCCAGCGGGTGCTGCCGCTGGACGAGTTGGCCGACAACGGCGCCCACGGGCTGACCTACTTCGGCACCAAGCTCGCCGAACAGCCGCTGGCCGCACTGCCGTTGATCGCGCTGATGTTCTCCGCGGTTGCCTCGCTGCAGTCCTCGGTGATCCCGACCGCGCGCGGGATGTACGCGATGGGGCGTGACCGGGTGCTCGGCCCGGTCTGGACCCGGCTGCACCCCCGGCACGCCACCCCCGCCGTCGGCACCCTGCTGATCACCGGTGTCGCGGTCGTCCTGGCGCTGGCCTCGATCGCCATCCCGACCGTCAACGACCTGATCTCGGCCGCGGTCAACGCGATCGGCATCGTCGTCGCGCTCTACTACGCGCTCACCGCCGTCGCGGCCGCCGTCCGGTTCCGCCACCTGCTGCGCACCGACCTGGTGGAGGGGCTGCGCGCGGTGGTCGGGCCGCTGCTGGGCGCGGCGGCGCTGCTCGCGGTCGGCGGCTACCTCGCCTGGACCTTCTACGACTCCACGGACCACTTCGAACTCGCCGCCGACAACGGCTGGTTCGAGCTGTCCGTGGTGATCCTGATGATCGTCAGCGGACTGCCGGCGGCGGCCTGGGCCCGCTGGCGGCGGCGCTCGCCGTACTTCCTGCGGGAGGCCGGAGCCGCCGAGTAGCCCGTACGAAGCACAGCCAGGCACGAAGCACGCGAGAACGGAGCACCACCCATGACCCAGGCCGATCTGGTCTTCACCCACGGCCCCGTCCACACCGGCGACGCCGCCCGCACCCGGGCGAGCGGCCTGGCGGTCGTCGGCGAACGGATCGCCGCCGTCGGGCACGACGAGGTGCGGGAGCTGATCGGGCCGAAGACGGAGGTCGTCGACCTCACCGGCAAGCTGCTGCTGCCCGGCTTCCAGGACGCCCACATCCACGCGGTGTTCGGCGGCGCCGAGTTGGCCGCCTGCGACCTCACCGGGACGGTCGGCGTCGCCGACTACCTGGCGCGCATCCGGGCGTACGCCGAGGCCCACCCGGAGCAGGAGTGGATCACCGGCAGCGGGTGGTCGATGGAGAGCTTCGAGGGCGGCCTGCCCACCCGGCAGCTGCTCGACTCCGTCGTCCCCGACCGGCCGGTGTACCTGACCAACCGGGACCACCACGGCGCCTGGGCCAACACCCGGGCACTGGAGCTGGCCGGCCTCACCGCCGACACCCCCGACCCGGCCGACGGCCGGATCGAGCGCGAGCCCGACGGCACCCCGAGCGGCACGCTCCAGGAAGGCGCCACCGGCCTGGTCGCCCGGCTGCTGCCGCCCGCGACCGCCGCCGACCGGCTGGACGGGCTGCTGCGCGCCCAGCGGCTGCTGCACTCGCTCGGCATCACCGGCTGGCAGGACGCGCTGCTCGGCGAGTTCAACGGCCAGCCGGACCCGTCCGACGCCTACCTGACCGCCGCCCGCTCCGGCGCGCTGACCGCCCGGGTGACCGGCGCGCTCTGGTGGGAGCGCGACCGGGGCGCCGAGCAGATCCCCGAACTCGTTCGGCGGCGCGAGGAGTTGAGCCACGGGCGGTTCCGGGCCGGCTCGGTGAAGATCATGCAGGACGGCATCGCGGAGAACTTCACCGCCGCGATGACCAGCCCGTACCTGGACGGCTGCGGCTGCGCCACCGCCAACTCCGGCCTCAGCTTCGTCGATCCGGCGGCGCTGCGCGGCTACGTCACCGAACTGGACGCGCTCGACTTCCAGGTGCACTTCCACGCGCTCGGCGACCGGGCCGTGCGCGAGGCGCTGGACGCCGTCGAGGCCGCCCGCACCGCCAACGGCTGGCGCGCCACCCGGCACCACCTGGCCCACCTCCAGGTGGTCCACCCGGACGACCTCCCGCGCTTCGCCCGGCTCGGCGCCGTCGCCAACATCCAGCCGCTCTGGGCCGCGCACGAGCCGCAGATGGACGAGCTGACCATCCCCTTCCTCGGGCCGGAGCGGGCCGCCTGGCAGTACCCGTTCGGCGCCCTCCAGCGGGCCGGCGCCACCCTGGCGGCCGGCAGCGACTGGCCGGTGAGCAGCCCGAGCCCGCTGGAGGGGCTGCACGTGGCGGTCAACCGGATGGAGCCGGAGGCCACCGACGGGCGGGTCTTCCTGCCCGAGCAGCGGCTCGACCTGGGCTCGGCCATCGCCGCGTACACGGCCGGCACCGCCTACCTGAACGGGCACGACGACGCCGGGGTGCTGGCGGCCGGACGGCTCGCGGACCTGGTGGTGCTCGACCGGGACATCCTCACCGGGCCGCCGGAGGAGATCGCGCAGGCCCGGGTGCTGCGGACGTACGTCGGCGGGGAGCTGGTGCACGCGGCGGACTGACCGGGGAACGGACGGATTGGCCGTCGGTCGTGAGCGCACGGGGGCTCACCACCGACGGCTTTCGCGTTCCCGGGCGGTGCGGTGCGGTGCGGGGTGGTGCGGTGCGGGGTGGTGCGGTGCTGCGTGGAGCGGCGTGGGCGCGTTCCGGCGCGGCGTTCGCCACCGGCGGGCCGTGGCCCACCGGTGGCCCGCGAGCCTCAGCCGCCCGCCGCCCGCAG
>NZ_JAHSQD010000329.1 GCF_020103755.1 Streptomyces sp. LS1784 | reverse complement strand
GGCCGCGGACGGGGGCCGGCCCGGAACCGCAGGAGATCTGGTGGGCGCAGGTGCCGTTCGAGGACGGGCCCGGGTCCAAGGACCGCCCGTGCCTGGTGCTACGGGTGCACGGCCGGACCGCCACCGTCGCGAAGATCACCAGCAAGCACCACGCCGAACGCCCGGGCGTGCTGCCGCTGCCGCCCGGTTCGGTGGGCGACCGGCAGGACCGGACCAGTTGGCTGGAGACCGACGAGCTGCGGGAGGTGCCGCTGTCGGCCTTCCGCCGCCGGGCCGGCACGGTGGACCGGCAGGTCTGGGCCCGCACCCGGAAGGTGCTGGAAGGCCGTTAGGGATCTGGCAGGTGCGCCCTACGCCCAGAGCTGGCCCTGCAGCGCCTCGACCGCGGCCTCGGTGGACTCGGCGGTGTAGATGCCGGTGGACAGGTACTTCCACCCTCCGTCGGCGACCACGAAGACGATGTCCGCGCGCTCCCCCGCGGCCGCCGCCTTGCGACCGACGCCGATCGCCGCGTGCAGGATGGCGCCGGTCGAGACGCCCGCGAAGATGCCCTCCTGCTGGAGGAGTTCACGGGTGCGGCGGACGGCGTCCGCGGAGCCGACCGAGAAGCGGGTGGTGAGCACCTCGGCGTCGTACAGCTCGGGGACGAAGCCCTCGTCCAGGTTGCGCAGCCCGTACACCAGGTCGTCGTAGCGCGGCTCGGCGGCGACGATCTTCACGCCGGGGACCTTCTCGCGCAGGTAGCGGCCGACGCCCATCAGGGTGCCGGTGGTGCCGAGGCCGGCCACGAAGTGGGTGACGGTCGGCAGGTCGGCGAGGATCTCGGGGCCGGTGCCGGTGTAGTGGGCGCCCGCGTTGTCGGGGTTGCCGTACTGGTAGAGCATGACCCAGTCGGGGTGCTCGGTGGCGATCTCCTTGGCGATCCGGACGGCGGTGTTGGAGCCGCCGGCGGCCGGGGAGGAGATGATCTCGGCGCCCCACATGCGGAGCAGTTCGCGCCGCTCCTCGCTGGTGTTCTCGGGCATCACGCAGACCATCCGGTAGCCCTTGAGCTTGGCGGCCATGGCCAGCGAGATGCCGGTGTTGCCGCTGGTGGGCTCCAGGACGGTGCAGCCGGGGGTGAGCCGGCCGTCGGCCTCGGCGCGCTCGATCATGTGCAGGGCCGGGCGGTCCTTGATCGAGCCGGTGGGGTTGCGGTCCTCCAGCTTGGCCCACAGGCTGACCAGGCCCTCGGCGTTGCCGGGGAGGGCGGCGGACAGCCTCGGCAGGCGGACCAGCGGGGTGTTGCCGACGGCTTCGAGCGGGCTGTCGTAACGCAAGGGAGGCCTCCGGCCAAGGCGGTGGGGGTGGAGGAGCGGCTCCCCCACCGTGGGCGGCGGGGGGAGCCCGGGACTTCAGCGGGCGCCGCCGGCCACGGCGGGCAGGATGGTGACGCTGTCGCCGTCGGCGACGGCGGTGGAGATGCCCTCCAGGAAGCGGACGTCCTCGTCGTTCAGGTAGACGTTGACGAAGCGGCGCAGCTCGCCGCCCTCGACCAGTCGGGCGGCGATGCCCGGGTGGCGGGCGTCGAGGTCGGTGAAGAGTTCCCCGAGGTTGCTGCCGTTGCCTTCGACGGCCTTGGCACCGTCGGTGTAGGTGCGGAGGATGGTCGGGATGCGGACCTCGATGGCCATGAGTGCGCTCCTGTGCGAGTCGTGGAGTGGGTGGGCCGCAGCGGACGCGGCAGGGCGGGCGCCCGGGGGCTCGGCGGCGCCGGAGGGCGACGGGCCCCGGGTGAGGTGCGAAGCGGCTCTCAGCGCGAGCGCGCGGACGTACCGGGACAGATCGCGCCGGCGTGCCGGCACAGGTCGATGTGCAGGCGCGCCACGAGGCGGGTGCCCGGGGCCTGAGTGCTCACATCGACGGAACGCATGGGTTCATCGTATAGATTCCCGGGCCCGCTCGGACATGCCCGTCTCGGGATCCGGATGTTCGCGTCCCCAGGGCTGAGACGACGGCGGCCCGCCACCCCTTCGCCAGGAGTCGGCGGGCCGGGTCCGCGGGCGCACCGGTCAGGCCGGGTAGGCCTCGACCACCTGCACGTCTTCCTCCGTGATCTCGCCGTCCACGATGCGGAACGAACGGAACTGGTACGGGTCCTCCTCGCCGTTGCCCTCGGCGGTGGAGACCAGGACGTAGTGGGCGAACGGCTCGGAGGCGTAGCGCACGTCGGTGCGCGAGGGGTAGGCCTCGGTGGCGGTGTGCGAGTGGTAGACGATCACCGGCTCCTCGTCCCGGTCGTCCATCTCGCGGTAGAGCTTGAGCAGGTCGCCCGAGTCGAACTCGTAGAAGGTGGGCGAGCGGGCGGCGTTGAGCATCGGGATGAACCGCTCGGGCCGTCCGCTGCCGGCCGGTCCGGCGACCACGCCGCAGGCCTCGTCCGGGTGGTCGGCGCGGGCGTGGGCCACGATCCGGTCGCGGAGTTCTCGGGTGATGGTCAGCATGCGGTCAGGATAGCCACGCCCCGGCGGGCCCAGAACGGGTGTCCGGGCGCCGGGGCGTCCGAGGCGCGGTCAGGCGGTCAGTGGGCGTCCACGTTCCCGTCGCGGGCGGGCGCCCGGTCCGGGGCGGCGCCGCGGACGGCCTGCGGGTCGCGGCGCTTGAGCACCCGGTAGCCGATCACCAACAGCAGGGCCCAGCCCGGGAAGACGAACAGCGAGACCCGGTTGTCCCGGTCCAGGCCGATCAGCACCACGACCAGGGCGAGGAAGGCGAGCGCGGCCCCGCTGACCCAGGCGCCGCCGGGCGCCTTGAAGGTGGGCGGCGGCAGGTGGCCGGCCCGCCAGGCCCGGCGGTAGCGGATCTGGGAGATCAGGATCATCGCCCAGGTCCACAGGCCGCAGACCGTGGCGACCGAGGTGATGTACTCGAACGCCCGTGCCGGGACGACGTAGTTGAGCAACACGCCGACGCCCATCAGCAGGCAGGAGGCGGTGATCGCGAAGGCCGGGGTGCGGCGGGCGTTGAGCCTGGTGAGCCGCCGCGGGGCCTGGCCGCTCAGCGCGAGGTCGCGCAGCATGCGGCCGGTGGAGTACATCCCGGAGTTGCAGGAGGAGAGCGCCGCGGTGAGCACCACGAAGTTGATGATGCCGGCCGCCGCCGGGATGCCGATCTTGCCGAAGGCGGCGACGAACGGGCTGACGCCGGGCTGGAATTCGGTCCACGGCACGAGCGAGAGGATGACCACCAGGGCGCCGATGTAGAACAGCGCGATCCGCCAGGGCAGGGTGTTGATGGCGCGCGGCAGGGTCTTCTCGGGGTTCTCGCTCTCGCCCGCGGTGACGCCGACCAACTCGACGCCCAGGTAGGCGAACATGACGATCTGGAGGGTCATCACGGTGGAGCCGATGCCCTGGGGGAAGAAGCCGCCGTCCTGCCAGAGGTGGCCGATCGACGCGGTGTCACCGGCCTTGCTGAAGCCGAGGGTCAGCACCCCGACGCCGATCAGGATCATGCCGATGATGGCGGTGACCTTGACCATGGAGAACCAGAACTCGATCTCGCCGAACAGCTTCACCGAGATCAGGTTGGCCGCGTAGAGCAGGACCAGGAAGGTCAGCGCACTGATCCACTGCGGTATGTCGGGCGCCCAGAACCGCACGTAGACAGCGGCGGCGGTGGTCTCCGCCATGCCGGTGACGACCCAGAACAGCCAGTACGTCCAGCCGGTCACGTACCCGGCGAAGGGGCCGAGGAACTCGCGGGCGTACTCGGCGAAGCTGCCGGAGACCGGGCGGTAGGTGAGCAGTTCGCCGAGCGCCCGCATGATCACGAAGATCACCAGGCCGGCGACGGCGTAGGAGAGGATCAGGCTCGGGCCGGAGCGGGAGATCGCGGTGCCCGCGCCGAGGAACAGGCCGGTGCCGATCGCGCCGCCGATCGCGATCATCTGGATCTGGCGGCTGCCGAGCCCGCGCTCGTAGCCCTCCGCATCCGGTGTGCTGTCGACGATGTCGTCGTACGACTTCTCGGCCATGGTGCACCGTCCTGGTCGGTCTCGGGGGTGGAGAAGTCGTACCACGCGAAGTTCGTATAACGGTGTCCATCTGAGCGTTATTTGAGCATGACCTGGTATGTTTTGCCCGATTTTCATAAGAAATGCCCCGGCCGATCGTCCATATTCTGGACGAAATGGCCGGGGCTTGCCCGGAATCGGGCAGGATCTCCCGCCGGGCTCAGTCCGCCATCGCCTCCAGCAGCGACTCCTGCAGGGCGCCCAGCCACAGGTAGGCCATCACCAACGGCTTGCGCTCGTCACCGTCCGGCAACTCGTAGAGGCCGTCCTCGTCGTCCTCGGAGACCTCCAGCCGGACGCCGACGGCCAGCCGCAGGTCGTTCAGCGCGCCCAGCCAGCGAAGGCACTCGGGTGCGGCCAGCTTGAGCACCCCGCCGTCGCCGAGGCCGTCCAGCGCCCGGACGACGAACAGCGCGTCGTCCCGCTTGCGGGCCCGCAGGTCCAGCTCGGTGAAGCGACGGAACTCCCCGGACGCGATCCTGGCCTCCTCGCCCTCCGGCTTCTCCGGGTCGCGGTAGGCGTCCGGGAAGAGCCGGGCCAGCACCGGGTCGGCGGGCGCCTCGGTCGGGCCCTCGGCGAACAAGGCGGCCAGCGGGTCGCCGCCCTCCCCGCCCGGGCCGGGGCCGATCAGCTCCAGCAACTGCACTTCCAGCGAGCGCAGGATGGAGGCCTCCCACTCGTCCAGCGCGATCGCCGCGCCGCCACCGCCGGTGCTCTCGAACAACCCAGCCATCTGTATCGGTCAGCCCGTCTTCGTCGTCTTCGGTCGTACGGCCGGCGCTCCGGCACCGGTCCGGTCGGTGCCGGTCGCCCCTGCGCCGGTCGGGTCGGCGTCAGTCGTGCTGCAGCGTCGCCCAGAGGCCGTAGCCGTGCATCGCCTGGACGTCGCGCTCCATCTCCTCGCGGGACCCGCTGGAGACCACCGCCCGACCCTTGGTGTGGACGTCCATCATCAGCTTCCGGGCCTTGTCCTTCGGGTAGCCGAAGTAGGCCTGGAAGACGTACTGGACATAGCTCATCAGGTTGACCGGGTCGTTGTGCACGATGGTCACCCAGGGCGTGTCCGGCTCGGTCGCCGGCAGCCCCTCGACCTCCGGGCGCTCGATCTCCACGGGCGCGACGCTCACGCCGGGTCCTCCTCGCTGCACAGTCGTCCGTAACCCCTCATGCCCCATGCTGCCATCCGGGGGACACCCGAGCGATTCCGGCCCACCGCACTCGACGAGAAATCGTCACTCTGACGCTAAGTGGTAGTAGCATCATCCGTATGGACGCCACTTCCGTGCGAGCGGCCGGCTCGACCGCCCTGCTCACCGATCGCTACGAGCTCACCATGCTGCAGGCCGCCCTGCGCAGCGGGGCCGCACACCGCCGCTCCGCCTTCGAGGTGTTCACCCGCCGCCTGCCGAACGGCCGCCGCTACGGCGTCATGGCCGGCACCGGCCGGGTGCTGGACGCCGTCGAGAACTTCCGCTTCACCACCCCGCAGCTGGACTGGCTGGCCGACCAGGACGTGGTCGACGAGGACACCCTGCGCTTCCTCGCCGACTACCGCTTCCGCGGCGACATCCACGGCTACCCCGAGGGGGAGGTCTACTTCCCCGGCTCGCCGCTGCTCACCATCGAGGGCAGCTTCGCCGAGGCGGTGATCCTGGAGACGGTGATCCTCTCGATCCTCAACCACGACTCGGCCATCGCGGCCGCCGCCTCCCGGATGACCGCCGCCGCCGGCGGCCGCCCGGTGATCGAGATGGGCGCCCGCCGGGCCCACGAGCAGTCCGCCGTCGCCGCCGCCCGGGCGGCCTACGTGGCCGGCTTCGTCGCCACCTCCGACCTGGAGGCCGGCTTCACCCACGGCATCCCGACCACCGGCACCGCCGCGCACGCCTTCACGCTGGTGCACGACAGCGAGCGGGACGCCTTCACGGCGCAGATAGCCTCCATGGGCAAGGGCACCACCCTGCTGGTCGACACCTTCGACCTGCGCGAGGCCGTGCACACCGCGGTCGAGGTGGCCGGCCCCGAACTCGGCGCCGTCCGGATCGACTCCGGCGACCTCACCCTGCTGGCCCACCGGGTCCGCCGCCAGCTGGACGAACTCGGCGCCGACCGGACCAGGATCATCGTCACCTCGGACCTGGACGAGTACGCGATCGCCGCCCTGGCCGCCGCCCCCGTGGACGGCTACGGCGTCGGCACCAGCCTCGTCACCGGCAGCGGACACCCGACCTGCGCGATGGTCTACAAGCTGGTCGCCCGGGCCGGGGCCGACGGCGGCCCGATGGTGCCGGTGGCCAAGCGCGCGGCCGGCGGCAAGACCAGCATCGGCGGCCGCAAGTGGGCGGCCCGCCGACCCGACACCGACGGCGTGGCCGAGGCCGAGGTGGTCGGCACCGGGCCCGTCCCGGACGAACTGCGGCCGCACCTGATGCAGGTGCCGCTGGTGCTGTCCGGCGAGACCGTCGGCCGGGAACCGCTGAGCGCCGCCCGCGACCGGCACGTGCGCGCCCGCGCCGCGCTGCCGCTGTCCGCCACCCAGCTGTCCAAGGGCGACCCGGTCCTGCCGACCGAACTGCTCCTGCCCGCCGGGCCGGCCCACTGAGCGGAGCCCGGGGCCGGGCCACCGGACCGGCTCCGGGGCTTCCGCCCCCGCCCGCCACTCCCTAGAGTCAGCCGTAGAGTTCCCCGAGTTCCCCCGGAGCTCCCCGAGGACCCCCCGCGCCCGGCACGGCCGGGCCGCGCACTCCCGAGGGCTCCCTCCACCGGGGCGCCGCCTCCCGCGGGCCCCCGAGATCCGAGGATGCAAGCCATGCACCGGGCACTGATCGTCGTCGACGTGCAGAACGACTTCTGCGAGGGCGGCAGCCTGGCCGTCGCCGGCGGCGCCGAGGTGGCCGCCGACATCACCGACCTGATCGCCGAGTCCTCCCCCGGCTACCAGCACATCCTCGCCACCCGCGACCACCACATCGACCCGGGCGACCACTTCTCCGCCGAGCCGGACTACGTCGACAGCTGGCCACCGCACTGCGTGGCCGGCACCGAGGGCGTGGGCTTCCACCCCAACTTCGCGCCCGCCGTCATCTCCGGCGCGGTCGAGGCGGTCTTCGACAAGGGCGCCCACTCGGCGGCGTACAGCGGCTTCGAGGGGCTGGACGAGAACAACCGCGGCCTGGTGGAGTGGCTGCACGAACGGCAGGTCGACGAGGTCGACGTGGTCGGCATCGCCACCGACCACTGCGTCCGGGCGACCGCGCTGGACGCCGCCCGGGCGGGCTTCACCACCCGGGTGCTGCTGGACCTCACCGCCGGGGTGCACCCGGAGACCACCGCCGCCGCGCTGGCGGAGCTGAGGGCGGCCGGGGTCGAGCTGGTCGGCACACCGGTGGTCCGTTCGTAGCGGATTCCGGGGCCGTGCTGCGGCTCCGCGGTCGCGGGACCGTGGGTGCGGTGCCGTCGGTGCGGTGCCGTGGGTGCGGTGCCGTGGGTGCGGTGCCGTCGGTGCGGCTCCGCGGTCGCCGGAGCGTGCTCACGGTGCCGTCGGGTGCGGCTCCACGGTCCGGTCGGGCTCCGGGCCGGCTCAGACCACCAGCAGCTCCACCACGTCCGTCCCGCCGACCCGGTACGCCTCACGCAGTTCGCCGCCGACCGCGTCCGGGTCGGCTGCCAGCCCGGCCCCGGAGACGTACACCACCCGGATGCCCAGGTACTCCATCCGGTGCTGGCCGCCGCGCACCCAGGCGGCCTCGCCCTCGCTCACGCAGCGCAGCTCCGAGTCCACCTCCACCGCGACGCCCCGCTCCGGCCAGTAGAGGTCCGGGACGGCGATGTACGTGCCGCCGCGCATCCGCAGCTCGGGGGCGTTCAGCGGGGCGGGCAGCAGCCACTCGTCCATCAGGCGACCGAGTTGATCCAGCACCAGGTCGCGCTCTGCGGCGAGCAGTTCGTCCAGTGCGGCTCGCACCCGGGGCTCGCCGGTCAGCCCGGAATCGGTGAGCTCGACCACCAACTCCCGTGCGGTGCAGAGGTTGTCGGGCAGGGCGACGGCCTCCCGCAGCACCTCGCGCACCGGCGCCGAGTGCCCCGGCTCCGCCGTCCACTCGGCCAACGCGTCGGCGACCGCCCGGGCCACCGGCGCACAGGCCAGCCCGTGCACCGAGCGGGCCACCAACTCCCGTTCGGTGCGCCGGATCCGCACCTCGCCGACGTCCTTCAGCCGGCGCTGCCGCGGCACCAGGACGTCCACCTCGGTCACCGCGGGCAGCCGGGGCACGACGGTGAAGCCGTACAGGGCCAGCGCGGCCGCGCCGGTGATCACCGCGCCCTCCCGGCGACCCTCCTCGCGGCCGTTCTGCGCGGCGTACAGCAGCGCGACCCACATCCGCTGCTCCGGGGTGGGCTCGGCGGACTGCAGCAGGTAGACCCGGGGCAGCATCCGCCGCCAGGGGCCGCCCCGGCGGCAGTGCTCGGTGATGATCCGGGCCGGCACGCCCCGGGCGCGCAGCTGGCTCGCGGTGACGACGTTCTGCTGACGCTTCGCCAGTTCCTCCAGGGACGGCGGCGGCGACGGAATCCGGTAGCTCATGCCGACACCATCCCCAACCGCCCGGACCGGCGACCGGGGGCCTGATGCACTGTTACTCAACCGTCGCGAAACCGGGATCAGCCCGCACTAAAGTCCTCATACCCTCACTCATTTGGAGTAATTGACGCTCATCAGGTTGTCATATGTGATCGAGAACGATCGCCGACCTGGTCGCCTGACCCAGAGTGACCAAGGGCATACGGCGAGGGACCCCCAAGGCGTCAATCGCACCCCGGGAATTGCCTAGGCTTACGTCATGTCACGTGACGAGACCGCCGGCCTCCGCGCGGCCCAGCTCCGCCTCGGCCGCCTGCCCGGATACGTCCGCCGCCCGGACCCCGCCCGTCGCAGCGGCGAGAAGGGCCATACGTACAAGAAGGGCTGGGAGGTCCGCTTCACCGCCCGCAGTGAGGCCGAGATAGCAGAGATCCGCGACCTCGTGGTCGCCGCCGGGTTCGCCCCGGCCAGACCCTTCTTCAAGGGGCACCAACTCATCCAGCCCGTCTACGGCATGGCGGCCGTGCAGGCCTACCTGGCCGCGAGACAGGCCGCCGAGGAACACGCCGCCCGGGCCACGCTCGGCCGCCGACGACGAGCGGCAGGACCGACCACCGGGGGGCGCGCCTCCGGGGCGCTCACGGGCGGCGGGCACGCCCCCGGGGCAC
>NZ_JAHSQD010000328.1 GCF_020103755.1 Streptomyces sp. LS1784 | reverse complement strand
GGGCGGCGGCGGGGGCGGCGCGCGGGGCGGGGCGCGCCCCGGTGATCCTGGCGGCGGGCGCGGTGCTGTGGCTGCCGGGCCGGCTGAAGAAGAGCGGCCGGCTGGGGCGGCCGCGGATCGCGGTGATCCACCGGCCCAAGTACGACGACTGGAGCCTGCCGAAGGGCAAGCTCGAACCCGGCGAGGGCATGGCCGACGCGGCGCTGCGCGAGGTCCGGGAGGAGACCGGGTTCCGCTGCCTGCTGGGACCGGAGCTGCCCGCCCAGCACTACCAGGTGCAGGGCCGCCCGAAGGAGGTCCGCTACTGGGCGGCGGTGCCGTCGAGCGGGTCCTTCCGGCCGAACCGGGAGGTGGACCGGCTGGAGTGGCTGCCGGCCGGGAAGGCCCGCGCCCGGCTCACCCACGACCACGACCGGCTGCTGGTCGACGCCCTGCTGGCGGTCCTGGGGGCGAAGCCGGTGCGGACGGCAGGGGCGGAACCGGCGAAGGAACGGTGGAAGTGATCTCCCTGCGCCCTTGCCGTGACGCAACCGTTACTACCTGACGTAGTTTCCTGCCATCCGTTCGAGGTTCACTCCCCGTTCACTTGCGACCGGCTGTCGTGTCACTTGCCCGGCCTAACTTCGGGACCACCGGAGGGCCGAACGGGCCCCGGACCACAGCAAAACCCGTGCTGGGCCGTACGCGTACGGCCCGCGCAAGGGCAATGCCACAGAAAGGGACACCCCTGTGAAGCTCCAGCGGAACGGCCGCTCCAAGGCCCTCGCGATCGGTGCCATGGCGCTCGTCAGCTCGCTGTCGCTCGCCGCCTGCGGGTCGGACAACAACAACAACTCGACCGCGTCCAGCGGCTCCAGCGGCGGCTCCGCCGCGGCTGCCGCGATCAACTGTGGCAAGCCCGGTTCGCTGATCGCCGCCGGCTCGACCGCGCAGGGTGCGGCGATGGACGTCTGGAAGACCAGCTTCGCCGCCGCCTGCTCCGGAACCACGATCAACTACCAGGGTGGCGGCTCCGGTGCCGGCATCCAGCAGTTCAACCAGGGCAAGATCCAGTTCGCCGGCTCCGACTCGGCCCTGAAGCCGGCCGAGATCGACGCCTCCAAGGCGGTCTGCACCGGCGGCCAGGGCATCGACCTGCCGATGGTCGGCGGTCTGATCTCGCTGGTCTACAACATCGACGGTGTCGACAACCTGGTCCTGGACGGCCCGACCGCCGCCAAGATCTTCGACTCGCAGATCACCAAGTGGAACGACCCGGCGATCGCCGCCCTGAACCCGGGCGCCAAGCTGCCGGACGCGGAGATCCAGACCTTCCACCGCTCGGACGACGCCGGCACCACCGAGAACCTGACCAAGTACTTCGCCGCCGCCGGCGGTGGCGCCTGGTCCTACCCGGCCGGCAAGGCCTGGACGGGCAAGAACGGCCAGTCGGCCAACGGCAGCGCCGGTGTCTCGGCCCAGGTGAAGCAGGTCAAGAACTCGATCAGCTACGTCGAGCTGGCCTACGCCCAGACCAACAGCCTGAAGAGCGCCGAGATCAACACGGGCGCCTCCAAGCCGGTCGCGGCCACCGCCGAGAACGCCGCCGCCACCATCGCCAAGGCGCAGGCCGCCGGTACCGGCAGCGACCTCGCGCTGAAGCTCGACTACGCGACCAAGGAAGAGGGCTCCTACCCGCTGGTCCTGATCACCTACGAGATCGTCTGTGACAAGGGCAACAAGGCCGAGACCCTCGACACCCTGAAGTCCTTCCTGACCTACACCGCCAGCGACGCGGGCCAGAAGGCCGTCGGCGAGAAGGGCTACGTGCCGCTGCCGAAGGCCGTGACCGACAAGGTCAACGGCGTCATCGCCACCCTGGCCTGACCCGACAGGACCCCCGGTGGGGCGGCCCCGTGAGCGAGGGGGGCCGGGGCCGCCCCACCGGAACGCACCACACCCAGCACCACGTCCGGGGCACCGCCGCCATGGTGCCGTCCCCCTTCCGGGGCGGCGCCACCAGACCGGAGTAGACCAATGACTTCATCCTCCCCTGCCGCCCCGCGAGGCAGGGAACGCCGACCGCGCGACAGCCGCGTCGGCGACAAGATCTTCATGAACCTCGCCCGGGGCTCGGGCATCCTGCTGCTGGTCATCATGGCCGCCATCGCCGCGTTCCTGACCTGGCGGTCGGTCCTGGCCCTGAGCACCAACGAGGGCAACTTCCTCACGAGCTTCGAGTGGACGCCGGACGCCCCGAAGCCCGTCTTCGGCATCGCCGTCCTGGTCTTCGGCACCATCGTCAGTGCCGTCATCGCGATGGCGATCGCCGTCCCAGTGGCGATCGGGATCGCGCTGTTCATCTCGCACTACGCGCCGCGCCGGATCGCCCAGCCGTTCGCCTACCTGGTCGACCTGCTCGCCGCCGTCCCCAGCATCGTCTACGGCCTCTGGGGCGCGCTCTTCCTCGTGCCGCACCTGGACGGCCTGACCAGCTGGCTCAACGAGTACCTGGGCTGGACGTACATCTTCGACCAGACCAGGACCGGCACCCCGCGCAACCTGTTCACCGTCGGCATCCTGCTGGCGATCATGGTCCTGCCGATCATCACCGCGGTCTCCCGCGAGGTGTTCCGCCAGGTGCCGCGAATGCACGAGGAGGCGGCGCTCGCGCTCGGCGCGACCCGCTGGGAGATGATCCGCACCGCGGTGCTGCCGTTCGGCCGCCCCGGCATCATCTCGGCCTCGATGCTCGGCCTCGGCCGTGCGCTCGGCGAGACCATCGCGGTCGCGGTGGTGCTGTCCGCCAGCAACGTCCTGTCGCTGCACATCCTGGACGCCGGCGGCGGCACCTTCGCGCAGAACATCGCGCTGAAGTTCGCCGAGGCCGGTGACAACGGCCGCAACGCACTGATGGCCTCCGGCCTCGTCCTGTTCGTCATCACCCTGCTGGTGAACGGTGCCGCGCGACTGATCATCGCCCGCCGCAAGGAGTACTCGGGGGCCAACGCATGACCGCCACCGTCGTCGTCGAGGACGCCCGGCCCGTCGGCCGTCCACTGACCGCCAACCGACTGCCCAAGTGGGCCCCGGTCGCCGTCGCCCTCGGCTCGATCGCCCTCGGCTGCGGGATCGGCGCGGTCGGCGGGCTGGCCAGCCACCTCCAGTGGGGCATGATCTCGGCCCTGCTCTTCGTCGTGATCGGCTACGTCCTCTCGGCCCGGGTCGAGGGCCGCCGGCAGGCCAAGGACCGGCTCGCCACCTCGGTGGTCTGGGTCGCCTTCATCCTGGCCGTCGTCCCGCTGGTCGCCCTGACGGTCTACACCGTCCAGCAGGGCAGCGAGGTGGTCGACGGGTTCTTCCTGAGCCACTCCATGAAGGGCGTGATCCAGTCCGGGCCCGGCGGCGGCATCTACCACGCGCTGATCGGCACCCTGGAGCAGGTCGCCCTGGCCACCGCGATAGCCGCCCCGATCGGTCTGCTGACCGCCGTCTACCTGGTCGAGTACGGCCGCGGCAAGCTCGCCAAGGCGGTCACCTTCTTCGTCGACGTCATGACGGGCATCCCGTCGATCGTCGCCGGTCTGTTCATCCTCTCGCTCTGGAACCTCGCCCTGGGCTTCAGCTACTCCGGCTTCTCGGGCAGCCTCGCGCTGGCGATCCTGATGATGCCGGTCGTGGTCCGGTCCACCGAGGAGATGCTGAAGCTCGTCCCGAACGAGCTGCGCGAGGCCTCGTACGCGCTCGGCGTGCCGAAGTGGAAGACCATTCTGCGGATCGTCCTCCCCACCGCGATCGGTGGCATCACCACCGGTGTGATGCTCGCGGTCGCCCGCATCACGGGCGAGACCGCCCCGGTGATGATGCTGGTGTTCGGCGCCGACTACATCAACAGCAACCCGTTCGACGGACCGCAGCAGTCCCTGCCGATGTACATCTGGCAGCAGTACTCGCAGGTCAACAACGACTACGGCTACGCCCGTGCCTGGGGCGCGGCGCTGGTGCTGATCGCCTTCGTGATGGGGCTCAACCTCATCGCCCGGGGCATCGCCCGCTGGCGCTCGCCCAAGGGCGGGCACTGAGCGACCGACTGACGTACGAGACAGACGAGAGAAGCAACGATCATGGCCAAGCGCATCGACGTCAGCGGACTGTCGGCCTACTACGGCACCACCAAGGCCATCGAGGACATCTCGATGAGCATCGAGCCCCGCTCGGTGACCGCCTTCATCGGCCCCTCCGGCTGTGGCAAGTCCACCTTCCTGCGCACCCTGAACCGGATGCACGAGGTGATCCCCGGCGCCCGGGTCGAGGGCAAGGTCCTCCTGGACGACGAGAACCTGTACGCCTCCAACGTCGACCCGGTCGCCGTGCGCCGCTCGGTCGGCATGGTGTTCCAGCGCCCGAACCCGTTCCCGACCATGTCGATCTACGACAACGTGGTCGCCGGACTCCGGCTCGCGGGCGTGAAGAAGAAGTCCGTGCTGGACGAGGTGGTGGAGCGCTCGCTGAAGGGCGCCAACCTCTGGAAGGAGGTCCACAACCGGCTGAACAAGCCGGGGGCCGGCCTCTCCGGCGGTCAGCAGCAGCGCCTGTGCATCGCCCGCGCCATCGCGGTCGAGCCCCAGGTCCTGCTGATGGACGAGCCCTGCTCCGCGCTCGACCCGATCTCCACCCTCGCCATCGAGGACCTGATCGGCGAGCTGAAGGAGCAGTTCACCATCGTCATCGTGACCCACAACATGCAGCAGGCGGCCCGCGTCAGCGACCGCACCGCCTTCTTCAACCTGGCCGGCGTCGGCCAGCCGGGCAAGCTGATCGAGCTGGACGACACCCAGCGGATCTTCTCCAACCCGTCGGTCCAGGCGACCGAGGACTACATCTCCGGCCGCTTCGGCTAGGCCGGAACCCCGTCACGGGCGGCGCCGAGGCGCCGGGACGCGTGACGGACCGCGAGCTGTCCCGTGGTGCTGCATGGCGGTGCCGCCGCGGGGCATGGAGAAGGGCCCGCCCCCGAGATGTGGGGGCGGGCCCTGTCCGTTCGTGCGTCCTGCGGGGGCGTCAGCCCCAGAACAGGTGGACGAACCAGTACATCAGCGCTGCGACGATGGCGGCCGCCGGCATCGTGATGAACCAGCCGAGCACGATGTTCTTCGCGACGCCCCAGCGCACCGCGCGGATCCGCTTGGTGGCCCCCGCACCCATGATCGCCGCGGTGATCACGTGGGTGGTGGAGATCGGCGCCTTGAAGACGAACGAGGTGATGTACATGATCGCCGAGGAGGTGGCCTCGGCCGCGAAGCCCTGCGGCGGGTCCAGCTCGATGATCTTGCGGCCGAGCGTCCGCATGATCCGCCAGCCGCCCGCGTAGGTGCCCAGCGAGAGCATGGTCGCGCAGGAGATCTTCACCCAGACCGGGATCCCGTTGCCGGACTGGTGGCCGGAGATGGTCAGTGCCATGACCACGATGCCCATGGTCTTCTGGGCGTCCTGGAGGCCGTGCGCCAGGGCCATCGCGGCGGCCGAGGCGGTCTGGGCGACCCGGAAGTTGCGCTTGGCCCGGTGCGGGTTGGCCCGGCGGAAGATCCACAGGATCGCCAGCATCACCAGGAAGCCGCCGACCAGGCCGACCACCGGCGAGACGATCATCGGGATGACGATCTTGTCGAGGACTCCGCTCCAGATCACCTCGACGCCGCCGGCCAGCGCCGCGCCCACCATGCCGCCGAACAGCGCGTGCGAGGAGGAGGACGGCAGGCCGAAGTACCAGGTGGTCAGGTTCCAGGCGATCGCCCCGACCAGGGCGGCGAACAGGATCGCCATCCCCTGGCTGCCGGAGGGGGTCTCGATGATCCCCTTGGAGACGGTGTGCGCCACGCCGCTGCCGAGGAACGCGCCGGCCAGGTTCATCACCGCGGCCATCGCCAGCGCCGCCCGGGGGGTGAGCGCCCGGGTGGAGACCGACGTGGCGATCGCGTTCGCCGAGTCGTGGAAGCCGTTGGTGTACGTGAAGAAGAACGCAACGCCGATGACGGCGATGAGTGCTGCCGTGTCCACGAGGGTCAGGACTCCTTGACGGCGATGGTCTCCACCGTGTTGGCGACGTGCTCGAACGCGTCCGCCGCCTCCTCAAGGACGTCCACGACCTGCTTGAGCTTGAGCACCTCGATGGCGTCGTACTGGCCGGAGAACAGGTGGGCGAGCAGCTTGCGGTGGATCTGGTCGGCCTGGTTCTCCAGCCGGTTGACCTCGATCCAGTACTCGGTGAGGTTGGACATGCTGCGCAGGTTCGGCATCGCCTCGGCGGTGAGTTCCGCGGCGCGCGCCAGTACCTCGATCTGCTGCTCGATGCCCTTCGGCAGGGTCTGGATGTCGTAGAGGACGACCAGGTCGACGGCCTCCTCCATGAAGTCCATGATGTCGTCCAGCGACGAGGCCAGGCTGTAGATGTCCTCGCGGTCGAAGGGCGTGATGAAGGACGAGTTCAGCTGGTGGAAGACGGCATGGGTGGTGTCGTCCCCGGCGTGTTCGGCGGCGCGCATGCGCTCGACGATCTCCGCACGGGCCGACACGTCTGATCCCAGCAGCTCCAAAAGGAGCTTCGATCCGACGACGAGGTTCTCCGCTGCGGCGGCGAACATGTCGTAGAAGCTCGTCTCCTTCGGGGTCAGGCTAAAACGCACGGAAATCTCCGATGTGCGGGGTAGGGACTGAACGATGCTAGGTGCAACCAAGCGCAATCACGCAAACGGGGTGTCGGGGAAGGAGTCGGAACCTCCCCTTCCGTTCGGCTGTCGCGCCGGGTGATCCGGGCCGCACCACCACGTGTGGATGTGAGTGAGCGATGGAGGTATCCCCGGCCGGAGGCTGGGGGAGAGCGAACCAGGAGGAGGTGCGCTCCGGGCGAAGCGTCTGCGGAGCGAGGCGAGGTGGGCGCTGCGCCCTCAGTCTGACGGAACCTCGCCCGGATTGTCCTCGTCGTGCGTACGGAAGACCGGGGCGCCGCTCAGACGGGTGAACCGCCGGGCACCCCTCCCGGGCCGCCCCGGCACATGCCGCCTCGGCCGTCGGAACACCACGCAGGGCCCCGGTGTTGGACACTGGTGGCCGACGCAGCCACCAGGCACTGAGACGAAGGCGGGGCCGATGACCACGACGCAAGCGCGCACCGAGCCACAGCACGCGCAGGAGGCCGACCCGCACGCCGGCCCCACCGCCGAAGCCGCAGAGGGACATCACGGGGGGCACGGTCCGCACGGCTACAGCGCGCAGAAGGACGCCCACCTCAAGCGGCTGCGTCGGATCGAGGGCCAGATCCGCGGCCTCCAGCGCATGGTCGACGAGGACGTCTACTGCATCGACGTGCTCACCCAGGTCTCGGCCAGCACCAAGGCGCTGCAGTCCTTCGCGCTCTCCCTGCTGGAGGAGCACCTTCGGCACTGCGTCGCCGCGGCCGCCGAGGAGGGCGGCACCGAGCTGGACGCCAAGGTGGCGGAGGCCACCGCCGCGATCAGCCGCCTGCTGCGCAGCTGAGCCACCGGCCGTCCGCCGTTCCCGCGCCCGCTAGCCGTCGGCCTCCCGCTCGGCCTGCCCGGGTTCGGCCCGGTCCAGCAGCACCTCGTCGATCCGCTCGGTCGGCAGCCGGTCGCCGGAGCTGGCCGTCGCGGCGATCATCAGCTCGCCGGCCAGATCGATCTCGTCGAGGGCCGCGTCGTCGTGGCCGCCGCTGCGGCCGCCCGTGGACGACACCACCTGCACCACCCCTTCAGTGCCTCGCCAGCCCGGGCGGCAGCCACCCGGAGTCCAGCCTAGGCACTTCGGGGCCCGTCCACATGGCACGGACGGGCCATCTCGGCGCCGCCGAAACGGGTGGCCGTCGCTCCCCGGACGGCCACCCGCCCCGGCGGCACCCCGTCTCGCCCCGGCGCCGGAGCGCTGCCCCGGCGGGCCAGGGCGGTGTCGGACCCGCCCTACTTCGGGCTCTCCGTGGGCTTCATCTGGTAGATGTCCGAGGCCGAGGGCTCGGCCGCCTCCACCGGCTTGCCGAAGTCCCTCAGCGAGGTCGTCGAGGTCACCTTCACCTGGTCCTTGGGCTCCTTCGACCCGGCCACCCCGGCGAAGGTGAACACCTCGACCACCTTGCGCAGCCGGCCCTGGTCGTCCAGCCAGGCGTCGTACGGGACCTCCTTGACGGTGAAGGTCTGCGCGCCCATCCGCAGGCCGTCCCCGCCCCGGCCGCCGGTCGCTTCGGCCGCCTTCGCCAGGTCCAGGGTGCCCCGGTAGTGGTGCAACGCGACCCCGTCGACGGTCTCGGTGCCCACCGCCTCCGCCTTCTGCGCCCCGCGCAGCGCCCCCGCCGCCGAGGCCGGGTCGGTGGCGCCGCTGCTGACCAGGTTGCCGTCCGGCAGCTGGCGCACGTCCAGCTTGACCCACTTGCCCTCGGGGACCTTGGCGCCGCTGTTCTGGAGGTAGACGGTGCCCGGCAGGACCACCTCGACGATCTTTCCGGTGGTCGCCGCGCCCGGTGGCACCTGGACCTCCAGCCGGCCGATCCGCTTGACGTAGTCGTAGCCGCCGGTGCCGTTGAACGAGGCCTTCTTCTCGGCGGACTCGGTGACCAGATCGGTCGCGGCGTGCGCGGAGCCGGTGCGGCCGGTGATGTCGGCGGCGTTGCGCACCGCCGTCAGCGGGTCCGCGGCGAGCCGGTCGGGGGCGCCTGACTTCCGGTCGGAGGATCCGCTGACGGAGCCGCCGGAACAGCCGGCGGCCCCCACCGCCAGGGCGGCGGCGATCAGGGCGGCCCCGGCCGCCGAGCGCAGGTGCGGACCCGGACGGCGTGCCGGCCGTCCGGTGCGCTGCTGGTCGGTCATCTTCATCCTCGCGACAACCCCCTCGGGCCCGACTGCCCCGCCGGACACCACCGGGTGGGCATAGCTCTTCCCGGGCAAACGAGTTGGGGCGCAAAGGGTTACGGGGCCGGTGCCCGGGGAGCGTCGCGCAGGGGGCTTCCGGCGCGTTACGGTGAACCACGTGCACAGTGAGCTGCCGGTCGCACCCGGCACCACCCGGATGCCCGAGCACCGCCTCGCGGTCAGCGAGCGCGGCTCCTTCATCTTCGCGACCTGCAGCTGCGGCTGGTACTCCCCGGCCCGCCGTTCGCGCGAACTGGCCCGTCGTGAGGGCGCCGACCACATCGCCGCGAGCGGCGCCGAGCCGGACTGATCCCGTCGGGCCCCGGGTGCCTCGGCAGGGCCCCGTGGGCGAGGTCAGGCCGCGAGGTCGGACTCCGGCGGCTGCTCCCCGGCCCGCACCGCCCCGCGCCCGCGCCGACG